>NZ_AUPJ01000361.1:0-19863 GCF_000427315.1 Arthrobacter sp. TB 26 | reverse complement strand
TGGCCGCCGGTCCCGGGTCCAAGACCTACGGCGTTCCGTCGGTCAAGGCGGCCTGGTACAGCAGCATGCGCAAGGCCGGCGTCATCGGCATGAACGTATTCTGGCCGGCCCCCAAGATCCACTCCGGCCTCGTGGCGTTCACCCGCCGGGAACCACCCGTCACCACGGCCACCCGGGAACAGGTATTCGCCGTCATCGACGCCGCCTTCGCCCAGCGCCGCAAGACCCTGCGGGCCGCACTGGCCGGATGGGCCGGCAGCGCAGCGGAGGCCGAACGGTGCCTTCGTGCCGCCGGCGTCGACCCCACCGCCCGCGGCGAAGTGATCGACATCGCGGCGTTTTCCCGGATCGCGGAAGCGCACGAGCGCCCCGCTCAATGACCCCCGGGGCAGCCCGGGAAACGTGAGGCCGGTCCGCGGCTGTGCTTGGTGCCTGACCCTGCCATGCCATAGCGTGGAGCCATGAACGCAGTGAGAGGGCGCTTTGCCGCGAGGACTGTCCGGGTCAAGGCTCCCGGCAAAGTAAACGTCTCACTGGATGTCGGGCCCCTGCGCGCGGACGGATACCACTCCGTGGCCAGCGTCTATTTGGCGGTATCCCTTTACGAGGAAGTCGCCGCCACCAGCACGGACACCGGGGAAATAACGGTCAGCATCAGCCCGGCAAGCACCCTGGACCTCGACGGCGTCGACATTCCCCTCGATGAGCGCAATCTTGCCTACAAGGCCGCGGCCATCATGGCCGACGTCTCGGAGCACTCCACCGGCGTCCACCTCGAAATCACGAAACGGGTTCCCGTGGCCGGAGGCATGGGGGGCGGCTCGGCGGACGCGGCGGCCACCCTGCTGGCCTGTGACGCGCTGTGGAACAGCGGGCTGTCCCGCGACGAGCTGGCCCATCTGGCCGCCGAACTCGGCGCCGACGTGCCGTTCTCCCTGCTCGGCGGAACCGCCGTCGGGCTCGGCCTGGGCGATGAACTCTCGCCTGCGCTGGTCAAGGCGCAGACCGACTGGGTCCTCGTGGCCGCGGACTTCGGCCTGCCCACCCCGGAGGTGTACCGGACCCTGGACCGGCTGCGCTCGGCTGAGGGGGCGGTCATCGAGGAACCCACCGCGGTGGACCCGATGATCCTCCAGGCCCTGCGGGCCGGCGATGCCGATGCCCTGAGCCGGGTGCTGGTCAACGATCTCCAGCGCGCCTCGATTGAGCTGGCGCCCAGCCTCCGGGACACCCTGGGACTCGGTGAATCCCTGGGGGCGATCGCCGGAATTGTCTCCGGCTCCGGCCCCACGGTCGCGCTGCTGTCGCACAGCCCGGCGGCGGCTGAGGGACTGGCCAACGACCTGCGGCACCACGGCCTCGACGCCCTGGCGGTGCACGGACCGGTTCACGGGGCACGCATCATCTCCGATACGCTCCTTTAATAGGATTGTCGTCGTCCCCCGCACGACGTACCGGGCTTGGGTCGATCCAGCCTGACCATATTTGCTCGATAATATTCTTCTCTAGGAAAGCAGTTCCCAGTGGCACACCTGCTCGGCGGCGAGAACCTCACGGTATCGTATGCAACCCGTACCGTCCTCGATGGCATTACCCTCGGCCTTGAAGAGGGCGACCGGATCGGCATGGTGGGCCGCAACGGTGACGGCAAGTCGACGCTGATGCGCCTGCTGGCCATGCGGGCGACCCCGGACTCCGGCCGCGTCACCAAACGCAGCGAGGTCAACATCGGCTACCTGGACCAGAGCGACGTGCTCGACGGCGACCTCACCGTCGGTGCCGCGATCGTCGGCGACCAGGCCGACTACGAATGGGCCCGCAACCCGCAGATCCGCGAAGTCATGGGCGGACTCGTGTCCGACGTCGACTGGCACGCCAACGTCCATGCCCTCTCGGGCGGGCAGAAGCGCCGGGTGGCGCTGGCCAAGCTGCTCATCGAGGACCATGACGTCATCATGCTCGACGAGCCCACCAACCACCTCGACGTCGAAGGCGTTGCGTGGCTGTCCCGGCACCTGAAGACCCGCTGGCGGGCCAACCAGGGCGCTTTCCTTGTCGTCACCCACGACCGCTGGTTCCTCGATGAGGTCTGCACCAAGACCTGGGAAATCCACGACGGCATCATGGACCCCTTCGACGGCGGTTACGCGGCCTATGTGCTGGCCCGCGCCGAACGTGACCGCTCCGCTTCCGTGGTGGAAAGCAAGCGCCAGATGCTGGTGAAGAAGGAGCTCGCCTGGCTCCGCCGCGGCGCCCCGGCTCGGACCGCCAAGCCCAAATTCCGGATCGAGGCGGCCAACGCCCTGATTGCCGACGTTCCCGAACCGCGCGACTCGACGGCGCTGAGCAAGATGGCCACCGCCCGGCTCGGCAAGGACGTCCTGGACCTCGAGAACGTCTCCCTCGACTTCCTGGGCGGCGAACCCGGGCAGAAGCTCTTCGACAACATCACCCTGCGGCTCGCCCCCGGTGAACGGCTGGGCCTGGTGGGCGTCAACGGCGCCGGCAAGACCACCCTGCTGAAGCTCCTCAACGGCGAGATCCAGCCCACGTCCGGCAAGGTAAAGCGCGGCAAGACGGTGGTCACCGCGGTCCTGACCCAGGAGGTCAAGGAGCTCGACGACGTTTCGGATTTGCGCGTCATCGAAGTGATTGAGCGGGAGAAGCGCTCGTTCAACGTCGGCGGCAAGGAATTCACCGCCGGCCAGCTCGTGGAGCAGCTTGGCTTCACCAACGAGAAGCAGTGGACCCCGGTCAAGGACCTCTCCGGTGGCGAACGCCGGCGCCTCCAGCTCCTGCGCCTGCTCGTGGGGGAGCCCAACGTGCTGATGCTCGATGAGCCCACCAACGACCTCGACACCGACACCCTGGCCGCCGTCGAAGACGTGCTGGACGGCTGGCCGGGCACACTCGTCGTCGTCAGCCACGACCGCTACCTGCTGGAACGCGTCACGGACCACCAGATGGCACTCCTCGGCGACGGCAAGATCCGCGCCCTGCCGCGCGGCGTTGACCAGTACCTGGAACTGCGGGAGGCGGCGCTGGCAGGCTCCACCATCACCGGCGGCGGCAACCCGGTCACCGCCGCCAGCGGCGCCTCGGCACCCGCGGCAGCCGGTTCGTCGGAGGCCGAAAAGCGGGACGCCCGCAAGGCCAAGAACCGGATCGACCGCCAGCTGGGCAAGCTCAAGCAGCAGGAAGACAAGATCCATGCCCAGATGACCGCAGCGGCCGCCGACCCCTCCGCCGTCGGCGAACTCGCCGGACTCAACAAAAAACTCAAGGACCTCGCGGTCGAACGCGAAGCCCTCGAACTCGAATGGCTGGGAGCCCTCGAGGTCCTGGGGGAGTAGGCTTCCGGGCTTCTCGCCGCGGGACATGCCCAGTGTGTTGCGGCAGGGATGGACATGTCCCTCCGCGCCTCTGAATACCCGCAGGACATGCCCCTTGGTGCCGGCCAGGGATGGGCATGTTGGCATTATGTCCACTCTTTGAGGCCAGGGGAGGGCATGTCCCGTGGGGCGCTCGGTTACTTCGGTTCCTTCGTCGCCGGCAGGGGTTCGTCATGTCCCTGGGTCCTGGCCCCGGCTGGACATGTCCCCCGGGCCACTCAAAACTCTCAGGACATGCCCCTTGGTGCCGGCCAGGGATGGGCATGTTGGCATTATGTCCACTCTTTGAGGCCAGGGGAGGGCATGTCCCGTGGGGCGCTCGGTTACTTCGGTTCCTTCGTCGCCGGCAGGGGTTCGTCATGTCCCTGGGTCCTGGCCCCGGCTGGACATGTCCCTCGGGCCACTCAAAACTTTCAGGACATGCCCCTTGGTGCCGGCCAGGGATGGGCATATTGGCATTATGTCCATTCTTGGAGGCCAGGGGAGGGCATGTCCCGCGCAGGGCTCAGTGCACCAGGACCCGTCCCGGTGCCCCGGCGTGCGAAGCCCGGCTAGTCGTCGCTGCGGAGCTCGGGGTCTTTTTGGAGGCCGGTGAGGCCGTTCCAGGCAAGGTTGACCAGGTGGGCGGCGACCTCGCGCTTGTCCGGGGTCCGGCTGTCCTGCCACCACTGGCCGGTCATTGCGACCATGCCGACCAGCATCTGCGCGTACATGGCGCCGTCGGCCGAGGTGAAGCCGCGGCGCGCGAACTCGTCGGCCAGGATGTACTCCACACGGGCCGTGACGTGGGAGAGCAGGGTGGAAAATGCCCCTTCGGGCTGGGTCGGCGGAGCATCGCGCATAAGGATCCGGAAGCCGTCGGTGCGGTCCTCGATGTAGCTCAGCAGCGCCAGGGCGGCCCGCTCGACCAGTACGCGCGGCTTGGCTTCCTCGGACAGTGCGTCGTTGATGGAGCCCAGCAGGATCCGGAACTCGAACCCAACGACCTGCGTGTACAGGCCCTCCTTGGAACCGAAGTGCTCGTAGATCACCGGTTTAGACACGCCTGCGGCAACGGCGATCTCCTCGATGGTGGTCCCGTCCAGTCCGCGGAGCGCGAAGAGTCCCCGGCCGATACCGATGAGCTGGCTGCGGCGCTGGGGCCCCGTCATCCGGATCCGGGGTACGTAGCCGGCAGGCCTCACGGGCCGGCCGCTGCGGCCCTCCGCCCCTCCGGATACCCCTGCGCTGTTGCTCACAGCTCCATCATGCCCCAGAACGTCCACCAGGAGGGCTGCGGCCGGGCCGCAGACACGGCGCCAACACTTGAGGGCAATGCAGTATGGCAGAATTGACTCTCGTGCCACAGGCTCAACGCCTGGGCATGGTCCGCCCTGGTGTAATGGCAGCACCCCGGCCTTTGGAGCCGTGGAGTATAGGTTCGAGTCCTATGGGCGGAACTGTTGCGCATCGCGGGGCCGGGAAACGGCGCCGCCGGGCGCGGCCCGGTGTGAGTCCAGTAGGATGAATCTGGCGCCACGACCGGAGTCTGGTCCGCCCACACCGCGCGGATCCGGCAACCGAGGTGCACCAGCTGGCCTCGGCCGCCGGCCACCCAGATCCACCAAGCAGGGGCATGAGTTAAGCCGCTGAGCAAGGAGAGCCCGTACGTGAGCCCCGAGAAGACCGGCCCAGCCGCCGTCATCGTCCTAGCTGCAGGGGCCGGTACCCGGATGAAGTCCCGTACCCCCAAAATTCTCCACGAGATCGGCGGCCGGTCCCTCGTCGGCCACGCGCTGCACGCCGCCCGCACCATCCGGCCGCAGGAGCTGGCCCTCGTCGTCCGGCATGAACGCGACCTCGTGGCCGCCCACATCGCCGCCGTGGACCCGTCCGCCCTCATCGTCGACCAGGACGAGGTGCCCGGCACCGGCCGGGCCGTCGAGGCAGCCCTTGAGGCCCTCGACGCGCTTCACCCCGACGGCCGGCTCAGCGGCACAGTCGTCGTCACCTACGGCGACGTCCCCCTGCTCACCGGCCAGCTGCTCGCCGAACTCGTCGACAGCCACGAGGCCGGCCACAACGCCGTCACCGTCCTCACCGCCGTCCTCGACGACGCCGCCGGCTACGGCCGCATCCTGCGGGCTGCCGACGGAACTGTCACCGGGATCCGGGAGCACAAGGACGCCACGGACGCCGAACGCGGGATCCGCGAGATCAACTCCGGCATCTACGCCTTCGACGCCGCCGTGCTCCGCGATTCGCTGGCCCACGTCACCACCGACAACGCCCAGGGCGAGAAATACCTCACCGACGTGCTGGGCCTCGCCCGCGCCGCCGGAGGCCGCGTCGCCGCAGTCGTGACCGAAGACCGCTGGCAGGTCGAGGGCGCCAACGACCGGGTCCAGCTCTCGGCCCTCGGTGCCGAACTCAACCGGCGCACGGTCGAGGCCTGGATGCGCGCCGGCGTCACCGTCGTCGACCCGGCAACCACCTGGATCGACGCCACCGTCACCCTCGACGAGGACGTCCGGCTGCTGCCCAACATCCAGCTCCACGGCACCACCACGGTAGCGCGCGACGCCGTCGTCGGCCCCGACACGACCCTCACCGATGTCCAGGTGGGGGAGGGTGCCAAGGTGATCCGCACGCACGGTTCCGGCTCAACGATCGGCGCCCGGGCGAGCGTCGGCCCGTTCACCTACCTGCGCCCCGGCACCGTCCTGGGCGAGACCGGCAAGATCGGCGCCTTTTACGAGACGAAGAACGTCACCATTGGCCGGGGCTCCAAGCTCTCCCACCTCGGCTACGCCGGCGACGCCGAGATCGGCGAGGACACCAACATCGGCTGCGGCAACATCACTGCGAACTACGACGGCGAGAAGAAGCACCGCACGGTCATCGGCTCAGGCGTCCGTACCGGCTCCAACACTGTCTTCGTCGCGCCCGTCCAAGTGGGCGACGGCGCCTACAGCGGCGCCGGCGCCGTGATCCGCCGCGACGTGCCGCCCGGGGCCCTGGTCCTCTCGGTGGCCAAGCAGCAGAACGCCGAGGGCTGGGTCCTGGCGAACCGCCCGGACTCGATTTCCGCGTCCCTGGCCCAGGCCGCCGGCGCCACCACGACTTCCTCCAGTACTCCGGCATCTACAGAAGAGGGCTAGCAATAATGAGCGAAATTACGGCACGCGGCGAGAAGAAGCTGGTGCTTGCCGCTGGGCGCGCGCATCCGGAGCTGGCGAAGGAGATCGCCAAGGAACTCGGGACCGAGCTGCTGCCCCTGGACGCCTACGACTTCGCCAACGGCGAGATCTATGTCCGGGCCGGCGAAAGCGTGCGCGGCACCGATGCCTTCGTCATCCAGGCGCACCCGGCCCCGTTGAACAACTGGCTGATGGAACAGCTGATCATGATCGATTCGCTCAAGCGGGCCTCCGCCAAGCGGATCACGGTCGTTTCGCCGTTCTACCCCTACGCGCGCCAGGACAAGAAGGGCCGCGGCCGCGAGCCCATCTCCGCGCGCCTCATCGCCGATCTCTACAAGACCGCCGGCGCCGACCGCATTATGAGCGTGGACCTGCACACCTCGCAGATCCAGGGCTTCTTCGACGGCCCCGTGGACCACCTCATGGCCATCCCGCTGCTGGCGGACTACATCCGTACCCGCGTCGGCGCTGACGACATCACAGTGGTTTCCCCGGACACCGGCCGTGTCCGGGTCGCCGAACAGTGGGCCGAACGCCTCGGCGGCGCGCCGCTGGCCTTCGTGCACAAGAGCCGCGACCTCACCGTCCCGAACCAGGCCATCTCCAAGACAGTCGTCGGCCAGATCGAGGGCCGCACCTGCGTGCTGATCGATGACATGATCGACACCGGGGGAACCATTTCCGGCGCGGTCCAGGTGCTCAAGAACGCCGGCGCCAAGGATGTCATCATCGCGGCAACGCACGCCGTCTTCTCCGACCCTGCGGCCCAGCGGCTGTCCGAGTCCGGCGCCCGCGAGGTTGTCGTCACCAATACCCTGCCGATCGACGCCAGCAAGCGCTTCCCGCAGCTCACCGTGCTGTCCATCGCTCCGCTGATCGCCCGCGCCATCCGCGAAGTGTTCGACGACGGCTCCGTCACCAGCCTGTTTGACGGCAACGCCTAAACCGATTAACCCGGCAGTTGAGCCCGCTCAGCTGTCCGCCAGTACGGGGCCGTTTTCATGATTGCGGCCCCGCACTGGTAGCCTTATACCGAAACCTTGGCGAGGGAGAGCGCCGGTATTCCGAACTATCCGTGTTGAAGCGGAAATTAATCGGTTACCGGACTGCTGGTCTCCGTTATCGACTGGGTCTGAATCTCCCTTCGGAAGGGCGGCCTCACGGCCACCCGGCGTTGAAGGTCGCAAACAGACCTCCGCCCTTGCTGACCACCGCTAGTCCACACAGGAGATACCCATGGCTGAGCAGAAGCTCGCAGCAGAAGTACGCACCGAATTCGGCAAGGGCTTCGCCCGCCGCGCCCGCATGGCCAACCTGATTCCTGCCGTCATTTACGGCCACGGCGCCGAGCCGATCCACATTACCCTGCCGGCGAAGGCCACCACCCTGGCAGTCCGCAAGGCCAACGCCCTGCTGACCCTGGACATCAACGGCGAACAGCACCTGGCCCTCGTCAAGGACATCCAGCGCGACCCGATCAAGCAGATCATCGAGCACCTCGACCTCCTGACCGTCCGCACCGGCGAAAAGGTCACCGTCGACGTTCCCGTGCACCTCACCGGCGAACTGGCTCCGGGCAACGTGTACAACCAGGAAATGACCGTCGTTTCCCTCGAGGCCGAGGCAACCCACCTGCCGACTGCCATCGAGGTCAGCATCGAGGGCCGCACCGCCGGCGAGCACATCCACGCTTCGGACCTCGTTCTGCCGAAGGGCTCCGTCCTGCTGGCCGACGCCGAGTCCCTCGTCGTGCACATCTCCGAGGCCACCGAGGTCTCCGAGGAAGAGGCATCGGCCGACACCACTGAAGGCTCCTCGGTCGCAGCCGAGTAGCACCCACGATTCCTCCGGTGGCCGGGTCCCCTTGGGGCCCGGCCGCCGTCGTCTCCGCCGGGCAACGCCAGCCCCGCTGCCCGGAACCGGCCCGCCTTGCCGAAGACCATACCGAAGGACTGACCCATGACTGACACCTGGTTGATCGCAGGCCTTGGAAACCCGGGGGCGGAGTACGCCCACAACCGGCACAATGTCGGACAGATGGTCCTCGACGAACTCGCTTCCCGGATCGGGAGCGGCTTCAAGTCCCACAAGTCCCGGGCCCAGGTCCTGGAAGGCCGCCTCGGCATCGGCGGCCCCCNCCCCGCGTGGTGCTGGCCAAGCCGCTGAGCTACATGAACGTCTCCGGTGGGCCGGTCGCGGCGCTGGCCAAGTTCTATGACATCGATCCCGGCCACGTCATCGCAGTGCACGACGAGATCGACATTCCCTTCAACACGGTGAAGCTGAAGCTGGGCGGCGGCGAAGGCGGCCACAACGGCCTGCGGGACATCTCAAAGGCCCTCGCCACCAAGGACTACCTGCGCGTCCGGGTCGGCGTAGGACGCCCCCCGGGCAGGATGGACACCGCGGACTTTGTGCTGAAAGACTTTTCCGGCCCGGAGAAGAAGGAACTGCCCTTCCTGATCGATACAGCGGCCGACGCCGTGGAAGCCCTGGTCCGTGACGGCCTGCTCACGGCCCAGCAACAGTTCCACCCGGCGAAGACCCCCTAGCCGGACCAGCCCCGGCACGGCAGCCGCGGCCCAAGGGGTAACGCGCCGTCGCCGACCCCGAATTCCTTCCAAGCTTCCAGAAATGCCTATATGATCGCTCTACTCTCATGTCGGGGGATAGGGATACGCTACTTCTAAGCGGACGGTCTCAGGTTTGCTGTCCGCAAAGCGGTACGAAGGAAACTAGATGTCGAGGGAATCGCTGGGCTGGGGGAATGTTTCCACTACATTGGCACCCGCCGAAGAAGAACCTGTAACCGGTCCGCTGGACCGGCACAGGTGGGCTGGTCTTGCGCGAAATGCCGACGCCGACCGGGTTCGCAGCGCCCTGCTCGCCGAAGACCGCATGGGCGTGGTCATCACCGGCGACCGCGGGGTGGGCAAGACCCAGGTGGGACGCACAGTGATCGCGGGTTTCGGGCCTGACGTCTACACCCTCCAGCTGCGCAGCTCCGGACCGGGCTCGGCCACCCCCTACGGATGCCTGGCCTTTACGCTCGCCCGCCTGCCGCAAAGCTCCCTTGGCTCGCCGACGGCCATCCTGCATGGCATCACCTCCCTGATCCGCGACGACGCCGCCGGACGCAAGTGCGTGATTCTGCTGGACAACGCCGGCGCCCTGGACGAACTGAGCACCGGGGTCCTGCTCAACCTCGTGCAGACCCGGACCGCGCGGCTCGTCGCCACGGCACAGCGGACCACGGACCTTCCGCCGGACTTCTACTGGCTTATCACCTCCGGGCAGCTGGCCGAGGTCCGGCTCGCCAACCTCACGGAGGTCGAAACCCTCGAGGTGCTCAAGGCAGCCCTCGGCCATAGGGTATCCAGCGCACTGGCGAGCCAGCTCCACCACCTTGTCGGCGGCAGCCCGACCCTGCTGCAGGCCGTGGTCTCGGAACAGATCGAACGCGGCAACCTCGTGCTCTCCGGCTCCGTCTGGACCCTGGTGGACGAGGTGGTCCTTGACGGCCGCACCGCGCTGGAAGACATCGTCCGGGCCCGGTACGCCCGCGAAACACCGGTGGCACGGGAACTCATCGAGGTGCTGTCCTGTGCCCGGACCCTGCCTTTGGCCCGGCTCGCACGGATGTACAGCCCAGGCGTCATAGCGGACATGGAGGACGCGGGCCAGATCGTCGTCGACCGGACGGACCGCCACCTCGTGTCGCTCGGTGACCGCTATCTGGGCGACATCGTCCGCAACTGGCTCAGCGTGGAGCGCAGGCTGGAGCTGCGGGACAAGGTGCCCGGACACCAGCAGGATGAGCTGAACGAGCTGACCGTGGAGGACCTGCTGGCCTATGCGGCATGGACCCACGACTGCGACGCGCCCCTGGCACCCGCCCACGCCGTGGCGGCCGCCGGCGCCGCCGTCAAACTCTTTGACCCGAAGTTCGCGCTCAAATGCGCCGGCAGCCTGAGCCCGGAGGATCCGGAATGGACCGAGGGGCAGCTGCAGAAGTCCGCCGCCTACCTTCAGCTGGGGCTGCCCCTGCAGGCCATGGCCGCCCTGGATGATGTCTCTGAGGCCCAGCTTGGCACCCTCGGTGCCGAAGCGTACGCGGAACTGATGGCCGCGAAAGTGGACTGTATGTCCTGGCTCAAGGACCGGACGGGCCAGGTCCCCGAGCTGATCCGGCAGGCCCGGCTGCGGCTCGAGGAAGCCAGCGCCGGCCAGCCGGAAGCATCACCGCAGGAGCTGACCCGCGCCCGACTGTGCCTGGACCTCTGCGAATTCAACTTCCTTTCCTTTGTCGGTGACTATGAGCCAATGATGGACCGGCTCAGCGCAGCGGCGTCAGCGGAAGTGGACGACATCAACCCGGTGCACCGGCTCAGGTCCGGAATCATCCTGATGGAAGCCCTGTGCATGACGGGCAAGGAAGTCGAGGCCCGCAAGCTGATGCGCGAGATCGGCGGCCAGCTGGGGGAATGGTCCAACGTTCCGCGGATCCGGGAAAACTTTGCCTGGCGATCCTTCAACGTGCTGCTGTTGTCCGGACAATGGCGCCAGAGCATCGACATGCTCAAGGACGCGAGCGGCCGGGCCGGCCACGGACTGCACTCAGGCAGCGCGCCCACTGATCTTGCCGTCGGACTCGCCTATGTATACGCGGGTCGCGGCTACATGGCCCTCGACCCGCTCCTTGCCGCCGTCGCGCAGCTGGAAGTCCGGGCGAGCCTGCACTCGTTGCGCCAGGCCTACGCAGCCACTGCCTTCGCCTACGCCCAGACCGGGAACTCCGTGCAGGCTTCCGTCTACTTGGACCGGGCACGGTCAGCGGATGGCCCCGCACGCTTCGCGATTCGAAGTTCTGCAGACTTCTGCATGGACATGGCCTCGCGCTGGCTGGGCGATCCGGAGGCGAAGGACCGGCTGGTGCGCGCGGCCGAGGAACACTACCGGGCCGGGCGGTATACCCTGGCCGGGATCTCCATGCTCGGTGCAACGGTCAACGGCACCACCAAGGATTTCGAGTTCCTGGAGGAGATCGCGGCGTTTCGGCAGGGGGCTCTCGCGGAGCTGTCCCGGACCATCGCCGTGGGCAGCCGCAAGAAGGACGCCGCCATCATGCTGGAGGCCGCCGGCCAGGCCGCGGCCATGGAACTCGACGCCGTCCAGGCCAGATGCGCTGCCCTCGCCTTCGACTTCGCGAAGGCTGCTGGGCTCAGCGGCAAGGCCAGCGCCGCACACGCCATCCTTGAAAGCCTCGCGGTCTCATTGCCGGCCCTGCCGATCATGCCCAGGAATAAGGGGCCACTGCTCACGGACAGGGAGCGGCAGATTGCCACCCTCGCCGGCAACGGCGTCTCCAACAAGGACATTGCGCTGGCCATCGGCATTTCTGTCAGAACAGTGGAAGGACACCTCTACCAGGTGTTCACCAAGCTGGGAGTTTCTTCGCGAAGTGATCTGCTTGGACTCATCTAGGAAGCGCGCAACCGCCCCCGACGCTGCGGAGGCATCCACGGTCCTGACCGGGCGAAACGAGGACCTGCGTTCGGCGGTGGAAGCCATCCAGGGGAGCAACCACGTCGCCGTCCTCCTGCTCGGTGACAGCGGGATCGGCAAATCCACCCTCCTCGAAGCCGTGGTGGCCGAACTGCAGACAGCCGTGACGCCGGTCCGCATCCACGGCAGCCCGTCGCTGTCGAATGTGCCGTACGGCGTGCTGGGTCCCTTTATTGTCGGGCTGCCCGTGCAGGAAGCCACTTCGCAGCTGGCCGTGCTCAGGACTTTCTGGGCGAGACTCGAAGACGAGCGCAGCGCCTCCCAGAAGCCACTGCTGCTGATCGTGGACGACGCCCATGACCTTGACGAGTCGACCGCCGGGATCCTGGTGGAACTCGCCGCCGCCGGCTGGGCGAAACTGCTCGTGGCCTCGGCCACCCGGCCTGGCTTGCCGGAACCGCTGCTGCAGCTGTGGTTTGAGGGAATCGCCGAACGCCTCGACCTCCGGCCCCTGAGTCAGCATCAGACAAACGCGATACTCGAAGGCGCGCTGGGGCCGCAGGTCCTGCCGAGCGTCGCCGAAATCCTCTGGGAGGCTTCCGAAGGCAATCCGCTGCTGCTCAACGGTCTCATCGAGGACGCGAAGAGCGACGGAACGTTGCTGCAACGCAACGGGGTCTGGCTGCTCGCGCGCCCGCTTAACAGCCACGGGGACCGCTTGACGGACGTCGTGCGGCGGCAGCTGCTCCGGCGCTCACCGGCAGAACGCCAGGCCCTGAACCTGATCGCCCTGTCGGAGCCGGTGTCCCGCGACGCCATTGAGTCCACGGTGGGCGAGGATCCGGTGGCGGCACTCATCGAACACGAGATGATCCGCGTCACGCCTGCGCCACACCCCCAATTGCGGCTGTGGCACTCCATCTACGGCGACACGCTGCGCAACCTGATCTCCCCGGCCCGCAGCCTCCAGCTCCGGCAGAGCCTCCTGCGGCGCCTGGACAGCGAGCCGACGTCGGCAGAAGGCCTCCTGCGTCAGGTGAGCTGGTCAATGGAATGCGGAGCGGAGATCGAGGACCGACAGCTGCTGCGGGCAGCCGTCCTGGCTAGCCGGCTGTATGAGGACGAGCTGGCCCGCAAGGCCTCCGCACTGGTCAAGGACCCTGAACTGCAGGTGGCAGCGCGGGCCGTGACAGCGCGGACCTACTTCAACACCTCGGACTATGCGGCCGCCCGGGACATCCTGGAGCGCGACTTCGCCAAGGGACTCAGCGTGGCAGTGCTCCTGACGGGAACCCTGATGTGGGCTGCGGTCCAGGCCGCTCTCGGCCACACGCCAGCGGACATCATGGACCGCGCCGGGGCCCTCCTGGAAGCAGGGGAGCGGCTGGGCAGGGAAAACCCGGAAGACGCCGATGGCATCCTCAAGGCCACCAGGGAGCGATATGACACCATGCATGCCATGGTGTACGCCCTGGCAGGGGAGTACCCGGAGGGTGCCGGCACGGAAGCCGACGGCGAGGCCGTCCCCCCGGCCAATACCCTTGAAGCAGCGTTCAGGCTGGCACTGACGTCGGAGCGGCTCCTGGTGCAGGGTAAGGCAGTCCAGTCCTTCGCCGCTGTCTCCGAGGCCCTGGAAACCGCGGGCTCAGGACCCGACGAACTGTATTTCCTGGCGGAATTCCTCGTGGCGCGGGCAGCGGCTGCCGTGATCCACGGGGGCGACTGGGAAGCCGCCGAAAAGCTCCTTGCCGGAGTCGGCGCCGGGCAAGGGCCCAACCTCATCTCGTTCGGCGGGGGAGTCCACGCCGCGCACGGCATCATCCTGCTGTACCAGGGCAAGGCCGCCCAGTCCCTGAACACCCTCAGCGCGGCCCTGGAGTCACTGCGGCTCGCGGATCCCCAGCAGCTCTTCGCCCTGGTCTGCTCGATGGGGTTCGCCGCCGCCGCCGAAGTCGGTGCCAAAGACAAGGCCACGGCGTTCCTCGCCGACTACGAAGCCGCGCCCCGGGCGGTCTCACGCTACCTGCGCGTCCTCTCGCAGATGGCAGTCACGTACGGAAAAGCGCGCCTCGGCAATTACCCGGCGGCCGTCGACGAACTCCGCGCGCTGGGCCGGCCCAACGGGGACGGTTCCACCGCGGGCCTGGAATTTGATTCGCTTACCTTCTGTCTGGCTTTGGGAGACCGCAACGCGGCTGTCCGGCTCCTCGAACTGCAGCCCGGGCTGGAAGGGCCCAGGCCGGCAGCTATTTGTCACTATGCGGCGGCGATCAGGACGGACCTCGCCACCGACCATCTGGAAGCAGGCAAGAGCTGCGAAGATGCCGAGCTGTGGGGCTTCGCGGCACTTGCCTATGATGCCGCTGCGAACGGGTACCGGGCGGCCGGTGACACCCTGCGCGAGCGCATGGCGCTGTCCCAGCGGAAGCGGTGCCTGGACCGGGCAGACAGCCTCGCCGGCCAGGAACAGGAAGCTGAATCTGATGTCCTCGGCCTGCTGACCCGGCGCGAGCGCGACATCGTGGCGCTGGCGGTCCGCGGCCTCAGCGACCGCCAGATTGCCGCGGAGCTGCAGGTTTCCATCCGGACCGTCGAAGGCCACCTTTACCGCAGCTACGCCAAGCTGAACGTCAAGGGCCGCGATCAGTTGCCGGGAGTCTCCTCCTAGCCTCCGCCCGGGCGTTCCACGGGCAGCCGGTTTTCCGGTCCTCCGGTCCCTCGTGTCCACACCTGCGAAGGCAACACTGCCTTTTCCCCTTCGGGCGTGCGTAACTCCGGGGGGTCGGCAAGTAGGCACCACGCTGCCCGGGTATGGGGACCGCGTAGCCGGACCGCACAACTGTCGGAAGGCGGCTGCCGTGGCAAGTACCCTCGATCCAGGTTTCGTCGGAACCCGTCACGAATTCGAGTACGGACTACCGGTGTGCGGTGGCCGTCGGGTTCGCTAGATTGTAGTCAGCACCAGGAACAAAGGACTTTGAATAAGGACTTTGAACCAGGAGACTGAATCAGGGACTCCGAGCAAAGGACTTTGGACGTGGAGCCATCAACGCGGAAGCGGTCCAGGCAATCCGAAGACGCTGCCAGGGTCGCCGGCGTGGGGAACGATGGTCCGCTCTGGTGCAACAGACATTGAATTATCTTCGAAACGGTCTCCCGAATGGTTCCCGCCGAGTGCGTGAACCCCTTTGACGGAGCCGACGGCGTCGGAACCTTCTGAGACCGAGGTTCCTCCCCCCAGCCGCCGTCGGCTCCCTAAGTTTTCCTTGGCCCCAGTCCTGGCTCNGCCGCCCGATAGCCGGGCGGCCGTGCCAGAACTGTGAGGCCCCCAGCATGCATCGCGTCCCCACTGTGGGAACCCTGCGGTGGCAGGCGGCAGCCCCAGACGGTGGCACGGCCGCCCCTCCGCGGGCCTGGCGCCGCACCGACACACCCGTGTGAAGGGGCGCCGTGCCGGCGGGCTGGCGCGTCGATTCGAACTACTTGGTTTGAGGCCCGGAACGGCCGGAAGATTCTGAGTACAACTACGTAGCCCAGGGCTGGCCCCTACGCCGGTAATCGAGTAGCACATACGCATCCCGAAATTTCCCCCGGTCAATAAGTTGGACCTATCGGTAGTCATAACTTTGATTGCGAAGGTCTCTCTCATGTATCAGCAAGAAGCCGGCCTGCCTGCGGGCAGCGGCAGAACAGATGTGATGTCAGCCGCCCAACGTCCGGGGAAGGGGCGGCCCGAGAAGCACTACACGCGCCACAAGACCGTTGCGGAGGTGGTCGCGGCCCTCACATCGGGATCGGGCTGCGGGGCCGTGATTGTTGGGGAACACGGCGCAGGAAAGTCCTTTATTGCCCAGCGGGCCCTCGAGAAGCTCGGCGAAGACTACTTGGTGGTTCAGGTCCGGGGCAGTTCCATTTCCTCCAAACTCCCGTATGGGGCCCTCAGCGTACTGCTCAACGAACTTGATGCATCCCACCTTGAGCACCCACTGATGGTGCTGCGTGGCTTGACCCAATTGCTTCATAACCGAGCCCAGGGCCGCAGCGTTGTCCTCTTTGTCGATAATGCGCATGACCTCGATGAGCTCTCCACCATGATGGTTGCCCAGCTCTGCGCCGGTGGACACGTCCAGTTGCTCGCAGCGTGCGTTGACCTGCCTAATCTGGGGAGCGACATCATGGGGCTCTGGAAGGACGACCTGCTGCGCAGGGTGGATCTTGGGCCCTTCGATTTCAGCGAGACGGCGGACAGTCTTGCCCATGAATACGGCGGACACTTTTCCCACACAGCGGCACGTGCCCTCTGGAACGCCAGCGGCGGCAATCCGCTCTTTCTGCACTCCCTGGCCCGGGAACAAATCAAGCTCGGCACGATTGTCCGCCACGAGGATTCCTGGGTTTTGGGGGAGAAACCGGTGGCTTTGGCCGGCGAGATCAGGGATGTTCTTAAGGCCCGCCTGAACCGGCTCAGCCCTGGCCAGCGCGATGTGTTTGAGCTTTTGTCGCTCGCCGGAGCGCTGCCGTTGCAGACCCTCATGAGCGTGTCCAAGGCGCAGGACATCGATACGCTCCAGGAGCGCGGGCTGATCCACGTCAGCCATGACCATCCGCCCATGGTGAGCATCGCCAACCCGGTCACGGCCGGAATCGTTGCCAGTGTGGTTCCGCCCGGCCGCAGTGCGGAGCTTCGCCGCCGGTTGGGTGCTGTTCTCCAGGACCAGGACCTCGACGAGTTCACGGGATCCACCGCAGTGGCGTGGGCTTTGGACTGCGGGGAAGACGTGGAGCCGGGGCTGGCCCTGGCCGCGGCCCGCCTCGCGAACAAAGCATCCGATCCGCACTCCGCCCTCAGATTCACCCGGGAAATCGCGGGCAAGGAGAAGCTCGCCGAAGTGGCCGTCGAATCTGCCAGGGCGCATATGTCCTTGCACAATGACGAAGCAGCCCGCCGTGTCCTGGCTGATGTTGAACTGCGCGCCGGCGATGGACTTGCCCTGGATGAGTGGGCCTCGCTTCAACTGCTGTGGGCCGAGCTGGACAGGCGCAGCCCGGCCGCGGCGGCAAGCGCACTGGCCCGGCTGCAGGAGATTGAACTGCGGCTGACGGCGTCTGGGAACCCCGGGGCTGAGCTGAAGATGGTTGGTGAGCGTGTCCGCCTGGCTTATGCGCAGCTGGCCGCCTTCGAAGGCCGGTACGGTGATGTCCTGCAAATTTTCCAGAATGTGGATGCCACGGATCTGGGCAGCGAAGCAAAGGTCATGGCCGCGAGCCTTGTGAGTGAGGCGAAGGCGGTCACCGGCGATATCCTGGGTGCGGTCGGGCTCGGGAGGCAAGTCATTCTGGCCGCCGGCACGCTTGACCTGTCCGACGGTTCGATCCGGGAAATCCGGGGTCGGTTCCTGCTGCTTCTGCTCCTGTCGGCCAAGTACCGGGAAGCAGCAGACTTCCTCGCGGGCACCTCGGAGTCGTGGGACGAGCAGGCCAGGCTTGGCGGGATGTTCGAGATCGGACAAGGAATCGTCGACCTCCACCGTGGCCACCTCACAAGGGCACTTCAACGCCTGGAGTCCGGGGTTTGGCAGCTCAGGGTGAACGATCCGGATGCAGTTGCCGGACTCGCAACCGCAGCCTGTGCCTATGCATTCGCGCTCCAGGGCGATGAGGAAAAAGCGGGTGCCCTGCTGGTGGAAATCGAGGAGCTGCAGCCCCGGGCACCGTGGCTGGTGAACCGCATCACACGGTACTTTGAACTCTCTGCCAAGGCGGAAATCGGCCAAAAGACCGAGGCCCTGCGCGCACTGAAGCTGGAGGCCGACATGGACACCGAGGCCTCGGCGCTTGCTACCGGCCTCCAGTTCCTCTCAGCGGTGGCCCGGCTGGGTGACCGTCAGGCAAGCCAGAAGCTCAGCGATCTCGCGGGCCAGGTCACCGGGCAGTTCGCCGGCCTGTGCTCCCGGCTTGCGGAAGGGCTGAAGGACGCCGACAGCGAGGAACTGCTGGCAACGTCCAAGGACGCCGATGCGGCCGGCAATGCGGTTTTCGCCAGGGATGTGACCAGGAAAGCGGTCAGTTGTGCCAACGACGCCGGCAACCGCATCTCCCTCAGGATGGCCCAGCGCACGCAGCAGTCCCTGGAGGACCGGTTCGGCAACCCAAGAAATGGCGTGCTCTCACTTTTGAGCGCGACGTTGACAGCACGGGAATCCGAGGTGGCGGTCCGGGCAGCCGCCGGTACGTCCAACCGGAAGATCGCTGACGAGATGCACGTTTCCGTCCGTACCGTTGAGGGACATCTCTACCAGGTGTATGCGAAACTCCACGTCGCGAGCAGGTCGGAACTCAAAGATGTCATCTCCGGACCAGTGGAACACGCCCGCCTCGGCTAACCGACCGGGCCCCCCATCCTCCGGGCGGTCCGGGACGTCCGGGAACCGCCGCGCCGCCGCAGGGAGGGCTGCGGATGGAAAGTCTAACTGAGTCCGCCACGCTGGTTGGCCGGTCCGGCGTCGTCAAGGATATCGTCCGATGCCTGCGCGACGGCGGGATGTCCGGCGCCCTCGTCGTCGGCAACCCGGGCACCGGAAAGACGGCCATTTCCAGGGCGGTCATCCGCGAACTCCGCCCGCACACTGCCGTGATCCGGCTCGCGGCAACGCCGGCCTTGTCTGCCGTTCCGTTCGGCGCGCTGTCGCCCTATCTCGGCCAGCTGCCCGCCCACGACCTCGATTCATTTTCCGCGGTCGTGAAGGCCGTGACGGACAGCATCAAGTCCGAGCCCAGCAAGCCGCTCTTCGTGATCGATGACGCCCAGTGCCTGGACCGCGGGACGACACAGCTTGTAGCGCAAGCCGTCGCCACCGGTGCGGCCAGCGTCCTGGCGACCTGTCGGCCGGGTTTGCTGATCCCGGAGGAATTCCTGGCGCTTTGGGATGACGGGATCCTGGCCAAATTCGACCTGGAACCGCTCACCCGGGCCGAGGTGCATCAGCTCTGCGAGCAGGTGCTCCGCGCCGACGTCTCGCCCTGGGCGAGTGCGGTGTTCGCAGATGCCTCCGCCGGCAACCCGTTTATGCTGCTGTCCCTGATTGAGCACGCCCGGAACACGGGGGCCCTGGGGCTGCGCCATGGAATCTGGTTCCTCATCTCGCCTCCCGGCTTGTCCGATATCCCGGTGGCTGATCTGATCGGTCACGAACTGCGGTCCATGTCACCGGAAGAGAGGACAGCTGCCGCGATAGTGGCCCTCGCGGGGCCGCTTCCGCTCGGCCAGCTCTTGGGATTCGGTGGCCCCAAGGCTGTCGACGCCCTGGAAAGGGCCGGGATCATCAGAGTGTCCCGGGGCGCCGACCGGACCGTCCGGCCGGCGAGTCCCCTGATCGGTGAGATCATCCGCCGTTGGGTTCCGGCGGGTCGAAGCGCCGGATTGCGTGCCAGTTTTGTCTCACTGCCCCCGGGAGCGTCGGTGCCTCCCGAAGCCTTCCTGAACCGGGTCCGGTGGGCGCTGGACTGCGGAGCCGCAGTGCCGGCGGACCAGCTCCTCAAGGCGGCCAGCATCGCCAACGTTGGCCTCGACGCGCAGACAGCGTTGAGGACCGCGGCCGCGGTTTCCGAGGATGCGATGATTCCGGAGGCACGGTTGCAAATGGCATATTCGCGGTATCTGCTGGGGGACCGCCAGCAGTCCGCACAGTTCCTGCAGCTCGCGGGACCTGTCCCGAACCAGGACGCCCGGTACCTGGCGGCCCTGTTGTCCGCCCGCCTGAGGGGGCCGGCAAAGCCCCTGGCGG
>NZ_AUPJ01000360.1 GCF_000427315.1 Arthrobacter sp. TB 26 | reverse complement strand
CCCGCCGGCGGAGCAGCACCGGCCGCAACGGGGCCGTCGTGGTTGGATGTTGCCGCGATCGCCGTGGCGGCGGAACCCCTCGGGAGCCAGCCCCGCGGCGGCACCGAGGACCGTGAGGGCGGTCTGAGCCAGCTGGTTGTGGCCGCCGGGGATCGGCACGACATTAAGATTCCGGCGGAGTCACTGCTCGCCGAGTTGCTCTGTGCCAAAGGCAAGGTGGCGGAAGGCCTGGGGCTGGCCCGCGAGGCCTGGCACGGGGCGCGCAGCGCCAGCCAGGCGTTGCCCCTCGTCTACGAAGACCTCCTGGTGCGCTACAGCCTGAGCCTGAACTGGGCGGGGGAGTGGGAGGCGCTCGCCTCGGCCCTCGATGAGTACGAGGCTGACTTCCCCTCGAGGCTGCTGCTCAGCGGCGGCATCCTGCACTTGATGAGAGGCCTCGCCCGTGTCCGCCAGGGGCGCATGCCCGAGGGCATTGCCGAACTCGTTCTCGGCGTCGAGGAACTCACCATCGCCGATCCCTGGGAGTTGCTGCCCTTCGCCCATTCGGTCGCCGCGTACGCCAACTCCGTGGTGGGCCACACGGGGGAGGCCGAGGAGCACGCGGCGGCCTTTCGGCTTTCCCGGTACCGCGGGCCGGGGGCGCTGCCCCTGCTCGCTGACGCGTACTCCACCGCGGCCGGCGGGGCACCGGGCGGCGGCGAGGTCAGCAAGAGGCTCGCCGGCCTGGCCGCGGAGGCCAAACGGCAGGGATTGCGGGGAATTGAGACGGACATCAGGCGACTGGCCTTGCGTCACGGGGACACTGGGGCTGCGGACGGTCTTGCCCGCAGCAGCCTCGCGGTCGAGGGGCGGGAGGCCAGCATGCTGCACGATTATGCGCTCGCGGTGCTGCAAGCTGACGACGCCGAACTGGTCAGGATCAGTGACCGGGCCCTGCGTGCCGGCTATGTGCTGCTGGCTCTCGAGGCGGCCCAACAAGCGGAGCGGTGCCTGGCCGAAACCACGGACAAGCGGAAACTGCTGGCCGTCCAGCGCAAGATCCAGAACCGGATGACTGCTGCCGGAATGGCGGCCCACATTGATCTTGTCCGTCCCGAGCAGGATGCGGAGCTCACGGCCCGGGAAACCGAAATCCTGGACCTGGTCTCCGGCGGAGCCACCAACGCCGAGATCGCCAGCAGGCTCTGCGTGTCCCAGCGGACCGTGGAAGGACACCTCTACCGGGTCTTCGCCAAACTGGGCGTCAGCCGGCGGATCGATCTCATCGACACGGGCGGCGATTCACCCCGGCCGTGAGGTCCCTCCCAGCGGGATAACCCGGGGAAACAGCGGGAAACACCGGAAAACATTGGGTAGCCCGGCCCGCCCGCAGAACCACCCGCCGACCAGGGTGGTGCCGTTCCGTGGGATGATGGGCAGTAGTCCATTCGACCCGATCCGAGGAGGCCAGCGTGGCTTTTATGCCCACGTCAGAGTCCCAGGCCCTGCTCACGCCTGCACTGACCGACGACGAGGTGTTGCGGATCCGCAATGACTTCCCCATCCTCTCGAGGTCCATGGGCGGTCACCCGCTGATCTATCTGGATTCCGGGGCCACGTCGCAGAACCCGCTCAGCGTCATCGAGGCCGAGCAGGAGTTCTATGAGCAGCGGAACGCCGCCGTGCACCGCGGAGCCCACCTTCTGGCCGTAGAAGCCACGGAATCCTTCGAGGACGCCCGCGAAACCCTGGCTGCGTTCCTGGGGGCCGGGGCCGATGAGATCATCTGGACTTCCAACGCCACCGAGGGCCTGAACCTGCTCAGCTACGCGTTTCTGAACTCGTCCCTGCCGGGCGCCGCAGCCGAGGCGGCGCAATTCGCCCTGGGCGCCGGCGACGAGATTGTGGTCACCGAGATGGAGCACCACGCGAACCTCATCCCGTGGCAGCAGCTCGCCGAGCGGACCGGTGCCACGCTCCGGTTCATCCCGGTCGACGACGCCGGTGTGCTGGATCTCGACGCTGCCGCCGGCATCATCAACCCGGCCACCAGGGTCCTCGCCTTCAGCCACGCCTCTAATGTCCTGGGCACCATCAACCCGGTCAAGACGCTGGTGGCGATGGCCCGCGAGGCGGG
>NZ_AUPJ01000359.1 GCF_000427315.1 Arthrobacter sp. TB 26 | reverse complement strand
CCTGCCGGTGGACGTGCGGGACCTTGGCGTCGACTTCGCGGTCCTCTCGGGACACAAGATGCTGGGCCCCACCGGCATCGGCGTGCTGTACGGCCGGTCCGAGCTGCTGAACGCGCTGCCGCCGTTCCTCACCGGGGGATCGATGATCACCACCGTGACGATGGAGCGCGCCGCATTCCTGCCGGCCCCGCAGCGCTTCGAAGCGGGGACCCAGAAAGTATCCCAGGCCATCGCCCTCGCCGCCGCGGCGAACTACCTCACCGAGACGGGGATGGGCCGCGTCCACGCCTGGGAGTCCTTGCTGGGGCAGCGCCTCGTCGAGGGCCTCGCGTCGATTCCCGGCGTCCGGGTCCTCGGGCCGGCTCCCGGACAGGAACGGATCGGCCTCGCGTCGTTCGACGTCGCCGGTGTGCACGCGCACGACGTCGGACAGTTCCTGGACAGCAAGGGTATCGCCGTCCGGGTCGGCCATCACTGCGCCCAGCCGCTGCACCGCCGCCTGGGACTGACAGCCAGCACCCGGGCCAGCACCTACCTGTACAACACGACGTCTGATGTGGACGCCTTCCTCGCGGCTGTCGCCGGGGTCCGCGCCTACTTTGGAGCCTAAGGATAATTCCGCATGAGCCTTGAACAGCTGTACCAGCAGATCATCCTGGAACACGCGAAACTGCGAACCGGCAGCGGACTGGCCGAAGCGCCGGTTCCGGCGGGCGCGTCGACCGGTCAGTCCCACCAGCTCAATCCCGTTTGCGGGGATGAGATCACTGTCCGGGTGGCGGTGTCCGACGGAAAGGTTGCCCAGGTGCGCTGGGACGGGGCAGGGTGTTCGATTTCGATGGCCTCGGCCTCGGTGCTCACCGACCTCGCCGAGGGGATGGACGTCGGCAGCTTCACGGCGGTCATCGACAACTTCCGCGAGGTCCTGCGGTCCCGCGGGAAAATGGCCGCGGATCCCGAAATCCTCGGCGACGCATCCGCCTTCGAGGGCGTTTCCAAGTACGCCGCCCGGGTCAAGTGCGCCATGATCTCCTGGGTTGCGGCCGAAGATGCCCTTGCCCAGGCACTGGCGCCCAGCACGCCGGCACCCCAGATGCCGTAGCACTCCAGATCCCGTAGAACGCCGAGAACCGTTGAATCCCTGGAATTGAAGAACGCCCGCGCGGGGCATGACGCTCATGCCCCGCGCGCGCCGGGCACGTGGCCTTAGCCGAGCAGGCCGGCAATCCCGATGGCCGCCGTCGCCGCCCCGAGCAGCATGGAGATGCTGACCAGGACGACGTGGACGGTGAGGAAGCGGGTGGCTTTGCCGTTGGCGTCGCGGGACCTCGGATCCTTCCTGACCCGGCGCAGGAACTGCGGCCAGACGGCAAGGGACCAGAGCCCGGCAACGATCAGGACGACGGCCAGGATTGCCGGCAGCTCCACGGGCTAGTGGCTTTCGAGCCAGGCCTGGGCCTGGGTGGACTGGATGTTCAGGGCCTTGCCCACCATCGGCTCGGCCGCTTCGGCGATCTTGCCGCCCAGGAACGGCACCGAGGACGTGACGGTGCCTTCCAGCTCGATCCGGGTGCTGCCGCCGTCGGAGACGAGGCGCTGGACGGCGTTGACGTCCAGGGGTGCGCCGGAGACCTTCAGGGTGATGTTGCTCAGCCGGGAGCCGTCGACTGCGGGGGCGTCCCAGGTTTCGAGCTGCGTCACCTTGAGGCTTTCGCCGACGAACTTCCGGGCGATCTCCGGCATCCGGGTGGTCGGAATAGTCCGCACGGTGGTGGTGCTGAAGGCGCCGGCCGTGTCGCCGTCGACAGCGAAGGACTCCAGGGTGCCGCCGACGAGTTCACTCGTGTGGCGCAGGAAGTCCTCGTTCACGAAAACAGCGGTGACGCGGTCAACGCTGTGCGGAAGGTTGGTGGATGCACTCAATGCCATTAGGGGTCCTCCGTGGGGTGGAACTGGTCGTTTCGGGCTCCAAACATCCTACGCGGTGTGCCCGGCTGGCTCCGATTCCTGGTCCTGGAGGGCCCTCGCCGCGGCCGTGATATTCCGCGACATGGCAGGGAAGATCAGGCTATGGAACGGCAGCACNCCGCCAGCCAGTACAGGCGCCCGCTGAGACCCTTCGGGAAGAAGATTGCCCGCTGGCGGTACCGGCTGCCGGTTCCCTCCGGCTCCACTGACAGCTCCAGCCATGCACGGCCCGGCGCCCGCATTTCGGCGCGCAGCCGGAGCAGCCGGCCGCGATCGATCCGCTCCGCCCGCCACCAGTCCACCACTTCGCCTTCGGCCAGCAGGTGCGGATGCCGCCGGCCGCGCAGCAGCCCTGCTCCGCCGGTGAGTTTGTCCAGCCAGCCGCGGACGCGCCAGGCCAGAGGCATGGAATACCAACCGTTCTGCCCGCCAATCCCTTCGATGATGGTCCAGACGTGCTTCGGGTCCACGTCGCTGGAGTAGCTGCGTTCGTCGAGGTACACCCGGTGGCCGGCCCACTCGGGATCGGAGGGAAGCGGATCGGCGTCGGCGCCCGCACTGGCCCAGGTGGTTTCCACCTGGCCGTCGCGCTCCTTGCCCAGGGCGAGGGCGACTGCTTTTCGGTAGGGGGTGAGCCCTCCTTCCGGCGGGGGGATGTACGCGTCGATGTCGTGTTCCCGGGAGACAGCATCGTGCTGGAGGGACTCCACGAGCGGCAGCGACATCGAGAGCGGGATCGGCGTGGTCAGCGCGACCCACATGCCCGCGAGTTTGGGCGCCGGAATGGGCAGCGCCAGCACCACCCGGTGCGGGAGGCCGGCCTCCGAGGCGTATTCCTGCATCATGCCTGCGTAGCTGAGGACCTGGCGGCAGCCGATGTCGAAGGTGCGGTTGATCGGGCCATCGAGCGCCGCGGCGCCGACGAGATAATGCAGCACGTCCCGGACCGCGATTGCCTCGATCTTGTTGCGCACCCAGCTGGGGGCGGGCATCAGGGGAAGCGTCTCGGACAGGTGCCGGATCATCTCGAACGACGCCGAACCGGAGCCGATCACGACTCCTGCCTGGAATACGATGGCGTCGACCGAACTCTCGAGGAACACCTTGCCCACGGCTTCGCGGGACCTCATGTGGGTGGAGAGCTCGGCGTTGGCGGGGTGCAGGCCGCCCAGGTAGACGATCCTGTCCACGCCGGCGTCGGCCGCGGCCCGCGCTGCGGTCTGGGCCATCGCCTTTTCCTTGGATTCGAAGCCCGACCCGGCCGCCATGGAATGGACCAGGTAGTACAGGACATCGACGCCTTCCAGTGCCGCGCGCAGGGCATCGCCGTCGTCAAGGCTGCTCTGGACAACTTCGACGTCGGCCAGCCACGGGACGCCGGCGATCTTGGCCGGCGTCCGGACCAGGACTTTCACGGTGTGACCGGCCTCCAGAAGCCGGGGGACCAGCCGGCCGCCGATGTAGCCGGTCGCGCCGGTGACCAGCACCGTCTTCGGCATGACGGTCTGCGCGGGCGTGGTCTGCGGGGTTTCGGGCGTGCCGGTCATGGTGACTCCTTGTCGTCTATGAGGCATTCGGAGCGCCAGGCCGTTCGGACGGCCGCGTATCCTGCCAGCCTAGTCCCGGCGCAGCCCAACCCCGGAGCAGCCTGGTGGCCCCACAAGCATGCAATGATCCCGTCCGCCCTCCCTCCATCGAGGCAACGCGGGGTCACCTATCGCCCATAGTTGCCCTCAGGATGGGCGCTATGTGACCCCGCGTTGTTCTGGCGGTCCGCTGCGTCCGGATTCGTGTCCGGGGTGCGCGGTAGGCTTGGGGTACCCGGGATTCTCGCGAATTCCGGCTATTCGTGTTGCCTGCATCCCCGTGATCCCTTCAGGAGCTTCAGCCCATGAGCCTCAACGGCCCCTCTCTCACCGGTTTGCGCCGTGTCCTCGCCGAAGACCGGAACTACGCCCGCGTCCGCGCCGAAGCCTCGCGCGGTTTCGCAGACCGCAGCGAGGACTATCAGATCAGCGCTCCCGCCGGCCTGCGCTCCGCGCTGCTCGCGGAAATGGCGGACGGGCTCTCCGCGCCAGCGGACGACGCGGCGGACAACAGCGGCCTGGCACCGGTCGTCCTTGCCATCACCGCCACCGGCCGTGAAGCCGAGGACCTGACGGCGGCGCTGCGCGCCTTCCTGCCGGCCGACGCCGTCGCCGAATTCCCCAGCTGGGAAACCCTCCCGCATGAACGTCTCTCGCCGCGCTCGGACACCGTGGGCCGGCGCCTGTCGGTGCTGCGCCGGCTCGC
>NZ_AUPJ01000358.1 GCF_000427315.1 Arthrobacter sp. TB 26 | reverse complement strand
CGAAACTTCCGCTAGCGGCGCCCTCCGCGTCGTCGTGGCCCCGGTGCGCGCCGTGGTCCAGCCGATCGTTGCCGGACTCGGCGAGCTGGTCCCGGTCACCTTGAAGGTCGGCCAGGAGGTCCCGTTCAGCGACGTTGTCCGGAGCCTCGCCGACGCCGCCTACGCCCGGGTGGACATGGTGACCCGGCGCGGAGAGTTCGCCGTCCGCGGGGGGATGCTCGATGTCTTCCCCCCGACCGAGGACCACCCCATTCGGGTGGAGTTCTTTGGCGATGAAGTGGACCAGATGCGCTGGTTCGCCGTCGCCGACCAGCGCTCGCTGAGCGCGCCCGGGGTGCACCACCCCACCGAACTGCACGCCCCGCCGTGCCGCGAAATCCTGATCACACCCTCCGTGATGTCCCGCGCCGCGACGCTGAAATCCCAGCTGCCGGCCGCCGCGGACATGCTGGAGAAGATCGCCGGCGGCATCGCCGTCGAGGGCATGGAGTCACTGGCGCCGGTGCTGGTGGACGCCATGGTGCCGTTCCTGGACCAGTTCCCGGCCGGTTCGATGGCCGTGGTCATCGAACCGGAAAAGGTCCGGACCCGCGCCCACGACCTCGCCGCCACCAACGAGGAATTCCTCGAGGCGGCCTGGTCGACGGCGTCCGACGGCGGCACCGCACCCCTGGATCTCAGCTCTGCAGCGTCGGCGGCCCTGCACTCGGCCAGCTTCCGCTCGCTCACCGAAACCCGCTCCGCGGCCCTTGCGCACCAGGTGTCCTGGTGGTCGATCACTTCGCTGGCCACCGACGAGGAGCTGCTGCCTGACGTCGACGTCCTCAACCTGCACGCCCGCGAACCCCGCGGCTACCAGGGCGACGTCGCCGAGATGATGGCATTCATCGGCTCCCATGTGCGCGAGCAGTGGCGGATTGTCGTCGTCACCGAAGGTCCCGGCCCGGCCCAGCGGCTCGCGGAGCTCTTCCACGACAACGACATCCCCTGCGCCCGCGTCGACTCCCTCGACGACGACCCCCAGGCCGGTCTGATCGAGGTGACCACAGCCGCCGTCGGACGCGGTTTTGTCCTGGATCCGCTCAAGCTGGCGCTCCTGACCGAGGCTGACCTGCTGGGCCGTACCTCCGCGGGTTCCACGAAGGACATGCGCCGGATGCCGTCCAAGCGGCGGAACGCCGTGGATCCGCTGCAGCTCGTGGCCGGGGACTCCGTGGTGCACGAACAGCACGGCATCGGCCGGTTCGTGGAGCTCATTCAGCGCAAGGTGGCAGGCGGCGGGGACGGGGTGCGCGAATACCTGGTCCTCGAATACGCGCCGTCCAAGCGCGGAGCCCAGGGCGACCGGCTCTTTGTGCCCACCGACCAGCTGGACCAGGTCACCCGGTACGTCGGCGGTGATACCCCGGCGTTGAGCAAGATGGGCGGCGCGGACTGGGCCAGCACCAAGTCCAGGGCCCGCAAGGCGGTCAAGGAAATCGCCGGTGAGCTGATCCGGCTCTACTCGGCACGGATGGCCTCCCGCGGCTACGCCTTCGGCCCCGACACCCCGTGGCAGCGCGAGCTCGAGGAGGCCTTCCCCTACGTGGAGACGCCGGACCAGCTGACCACCATCAATGAGGTCAAGGCCGACATGGAGCGGGAGATCCCGATGGACCGGCTGATCTCCGGCGACGTCGGCTACGGCAAGACCGAGATCGCGGTGCGGGCGGCGTTCAAGGCCGTCCAGGACGGCAAGCAGGTCGCAGTGCTGGTGCCGACGACGCTGCTCGCCCAGCAGCACTATGAAACCTTTACCGAGCGGTTCTCCGGCTTCCCGCTGGTGGTCAAACCACTGTCCCGCTTCCAGAGCGGCAAGGAGGCCAAGGAGACGGCCGAGGGGGTCAAGGGCGGTTCTGTGGACGTCGTGATTGGCACCCACCGGCTCCTGTCCAAGGACTTCGCGTTCAAGGACCTCGGCCTCGTGATCGTGGACGAGGAGCAGCGCTTCGGCGTGGAACACAAAGAGGCGCTCAAGAAGATGCGCACCAATGTCGACGTCCTGGCCATGAGCGCCACCCCGATTCCCCGGACCCTGGAAATGTCGTTGACCGGCATCCGCGAGACCTCCACGCTGGCCACCCCGCCGGAGGAGCGCCACCCGGTGCTGACCTATGTAGGCCCGTACACGGACAAGCAGACCTCCGCGGCGATCCGCCGCGAGCTCATGCGCGAAGGTCAGGTTTTCTTCGTGCATAACAGGGTGTCCACGATCGACCGCACCGCGGCGAAGATCCGCGAGCTCGTCCCGGAGGCCCGGGTGGAGGTGGCGCACGGGCAGATGTCGGAGTCCCGGCTGGAACAGATCATCGTGGACTTCTGGGAGAAGCGCTTCGACGTGCTGGTCTGCACCACCATCATCGAGACCGGCCTGGACATCTCCAACGCCAACACGCTGATCGTGGACGGGGCGGACAAGTACGGACTCTCCCAGCTGCACCAGCTGCGCGGACGGGTGGGCCGCGGCCGGGAACGCGCCTACGCCTACTTCCTGTACCCCTCGGAAAAGCCGCTGGGCGAGGTGGCGCTGGAGCGCCTCAAAGCCGTCGCCACCCACAACGAGCTCGGCGCCGGCATG
Organism: Arthrobacter sp. TB 26; assembly: GCF_000427315.1. Taxonomy (GTDB): domain Bacteria; phylum Actinomycetota; class Actinomycetes; order Actinomycetales; family Micrococcaceae; genus Arthrobacter. The sequence goes on along the minus strand of NZ_AUPJ01000358.1, from coordinate 4,699 downwards.
CAGCTGGCCATGAAGGACCTCGAAATCCGCGGCGCCGGCAACCTGCTCGGCGGGGAGCAGTCCGGCCACATCCAGGGCGTCGGCTTCGACCTCTACATCCGCCTCGTGGGCGAGGCCGTCGCGGAGTACCGCGGCGAGGCCGAGGAGAAGGCCGCGGAGATGAAGATCGAACTTCCCGTCAACGCGCACCTGCCGCACGACTACGTGCCGGGCGAACGGCTGCGCCTCGAGGCGTACCGGAAGCTCGCCGGGGCGATCACCTACGAGGCGATCGACGAGGTCCTCGCCGAGCTCGTGGACCGTTACGGCGAGCTGCCGCTGCCCGCGAAGAACCTGATCGACGTCGCCCGCTTCCGGGTGGGCGCCCGCGAGGCCGGGCTCAGCGACGTCGCCCTGCAGGGCAACTTCATCAAGTTCTCTCCGGCGCAGCTGCCGGAGTCCAAGCTCATGCGGCTCACCAGGATGTACCCGGGCGCGCAGTCCAAGCCCGCCCTGGACGCGGTGCTCATCCCGAAACCGAAGACCGCCCGGATCGGCGGCCGGGACCTGCAGGACGCCGAGATCCTCGAGTGGGCCAACGGCGTCATCCGCAACATCTTCTCCGACGCCCCACTGACTGTCTCACCGACGGTGCGTTAGCCGGTGATGGGAGGACACCACGCCGCGTCGGGAGCCGCGGCGTGGGTGGCTGTTGCGTCAACGGGCCCGTACGCGCTGGGCTGGTACCCGCTGGACGCGACCGGGATTGTGATCGGCGGGATGGCGACGGCGGGGACTGCTCTGGTCTGCGACTGGGACCACCGTTCCAGCACGGTGGCGCACTCGCTGCCGCCGCTGTCGAACGTGATCGCAGTCGGCATCGAGAACGTCTCGGGCGGGCACCGGCAGGGCACGCATTCGCTGCTTGGCGCGGCGTTCTTCGTGCTGCTCGCCGCGCTGGCCGGGCAGCTCCAGCTGCAGACTGACTGGGGCCTGCTGTCGGTGGGCGCCGGCCTGCTGTGCATGTTCATGATCAACATCGCAGCCAAGGCGCTGAAGCTCTTCCCGAAGTACGGCTGGATCAGTAATTGGGTCTTCGCCCTCACCATGGCCGGGCTGGTGACCTGGTTTGCGCCGCACCAGTGGACGTGGCTCCCGGTCTCGATGCTGACTGGTGTGCTGGTGCACATCGTGGGGGACATGATCACCACCGGGGGAGTGCCGCTGCTTTGGCCGGTGGTGATCAAACCGCCGAAGCTGCTGCGGAAACTGCCGCTGCTCAAGAACGTCTGGAAGGCCAACGGGGCGTTCTCCATCCCGCTGCTGGGCCGCGCCGGCTCACGGCGGGAATGGTTTGTGCTGATCCCTGTCAGTGCCTACGCCATGATCGGCATGTTCGGCGCGGCGCTGGCCCTGGCCGAGGTGCACTGGCCGGCCGCCGTCGCGCTGGGGACCGGGCTGGTCCGGAGCCTGTTCGGGCTGCTGGCCGCCGCATAGCGCCGGATCCACGGCGCAGCGGCGAGGGACCCGGTTAAATGACTGAAGCTCCGGAGATCCGGAGCTTCCGTCGCTTAAGTTACGTGGTGCCCTAGACTTCGCCCGCGGAATCCGAGCGGCCCAGGATCGTCTGCGGGACCCAGAACGACGCAGCGAACAGGACGAGGCAGGCGGCCATCGGCCACGGGTTGCCCAGCGTCAGGAAGCTCAGCGAGTAAAGGGAAGCGCCGAAGAGGACCATCATCAGGACGAACAGGATGAGGCTGGAGCCGAGGCTGTTCTCGTTCTGCGGCGTCTGCTGGGTCTTGACGGTATTGCTGGTCATTCGTTCCTCCTCGGCCCCGTGGGGCTCAATACTGTGGCGGCTCCGGTTGTTATCGGATAGCAGTCAGTACGCGGACGAACCCTGTTCACCCTTGACGATCGCGATGCCGGAGCTGGCGCCAATACGTGTTGCACCTGCAGCAATCATAGCCTGTGCGTCCGCGAGCGAACGCACCCCGCCCGAGGCCTTGACGCCGAGGTCAGGACCGACTGTGCGGCGCATCAGCGCGACGTCCCCGGCGGTGGCGCCGCCGCCATTGAAGCCGGTGGAGGTCTTCACGAAATCGGCGCCCGCTTCCACGGCCGCCTCGCAGGCGAGCACCTTCTGGGCGTCGTTGAGCAACGCCGTTTCGATGATGACCTTCAGGATCGCGCCGCCTTCGTGTACGGCGTCGGCGACGGCCCGGATGTCGTCGACCAGGGCTCCCTTGTCGTTGGCCCGGGCCGCGGCGATGTTGATCACCATGTCCACTTCCTCGGCACCGTCCAGCACTGCGCCACGGGCTTCAAAGGCCTTGACGTCGCTTGGGGTTGCGCCCAGCGGGAAACCGACGACGGAGCACGTCAGCACCCCGGTTCCCTTCAGTGCCTTCTTGACCGTCTTGACCCAGACCGGGTTGACGCACACGGACTTGAACCGGTACTCGGCAGCTTCGGCACAGACCTTGAGGACCTCGGCCTCGCTTGCCTCCGGCTTGAGCAGGGTGTGGTCGATGTAGGAGGCAATGGTTCCAGCCTCCCCGGCTGCTGGGGTGGCGATTCCGGCCGTCGCGGCGGCTTCGTTGCTCATGGTGGTCCCTTCGTGGCTTCTCAGGTGTCCATCTTGCCACAACAGGCCTCCTTCCGGAGGGCGTCTGTCCAGTGGTCTAGCAACGGTTCAGGCAGCCTCCGCGAGGGGCTCCGCCAGGCCGGCCTGGAGCAGCTGGGAAGCGCAGACGGAGGCAGCGGAGGAGGCGGCCACAAGCAGTCCCAGCCGGACGCCGTCGAACACGGCGGCGTCCCCGATGGCCCAGATGCCCGGGACGGAGGTTCGGAAGTCGCGGCCAATGACGATTCCGCCCTGGCGGGCGGTCTTCAGCCCGGCGCTGACCGCGAGGGCGTCGCGGGCAATCGGTTCCTCGGCCAGGACCACCAGGTCTCCGGCCATGCTGGAGCCGTCCTCGAACACAATCCCGGCGGCCGGGAGCGTGGAACCGGCCAGGGTGGGAACGACGGAGGCCGGCCGCTGCGTGGTGCGGATGGGGCGGACGCCCCGGGCGCGCAGCACTGCCTCGGCCTGGCCCGCGGCAGTCCCGGTGCCGACCAGGATGCCCAGCGGCCGCCGGCCAAGGACGCGCGTGACAGCTTTGACGGCCTCGCCCAGCCGGGCCGCGTCGTCGATGGTGGAGTAGCTCAGGCACCGGCCTTCCCCCGCCAGCGGTGCGGCGGCAGGGGAGGATCCGGTCGCGATGACCAGCTGGTCGTAGCTGAATTCCAGGCCGTCCGACGTCGTGACATAGCGGCTGTCCGGGTCGATGTAGCTGGCCGGCTGGCCGAAGCGCACGGAAACCTGGGGGAGGGCGGCGAGTTCCAGCAGCTCCTCGGGGGCGTCATCACGGTTGCTGAGCACGGTGATGCCGCCGGCGAACGGGGTCCGGGTGAGCTGGCGGACGAGGGCCTGCGCGGCCGGGCCGGCTCCGGCGATGACGATCCGCGGGCGGGCCTGGGAATCGGCTGAAACGGTGGAGGTGGCGGACATGGTGAGGCCCTTTCGCTGGTGGCCGGTGGTGTGGCCTGACTGCTTGATGGAACCCAGCGTAGGCGGGCGATCTTTCCGGCGTGTTTCCCCGGTGTTGCCGGATTTTCGCCGCCCGTTTCCCAATGTTTACCGGCCGGTAATGGCGTGCGTCACACGCGGATCCGGTAGCCGCGCTTCACCACGGTTTCCACCAGCCGGCCGTCCGGCAGGGCGGAGCGCAGCCTGCTGACTGTCATGTCCAGGGCATGTACGGAACCGCGGAGTTCCAGCAGCTCGGACAGCGACTCGCGGGACAGCACCGCGCCGCCGGCGCCCATCAGCGCCCGCAGCAGCAGCAGCGGGGCGGGGGCCAGTTCGATGGGCTCGCCGTCGATCCGCAGCGAACGGCCGCGGAGTTCCACCCGGCCAGAGACGGTGTCCAGGCGGCGGACGTGGTTGAGGGCAAGGTGTTCCACCACGAGCCGGATCAGGGCGCCCATCCGGAACCGGTCCGGGACCAGCGGCTGCAGTCCGGCGTCGATGAGCGGCTGGGCCGTGATCGGGCCGACGACGGCGGTGGACACGGTGGTCTTGAGGCTCTCCACGAGCTGCTTGTACAGGCCCATCTCGTGCGCAGTGCTCCACATGGCATCCACCGCGGGGGCGCTGGTAAAGGTCAGGACGTCCAGGTTGCCGCTGCAGGCGGCCTCGATCAGCCGCGGCAGCCGGTCCGCGCCGTCGGGCTTGACCCAGCGGTACGGGGTGACAGTCAGGACCGTGGCGCCGGACATCCGGAGGCGTTCGAGCTGGCGGACGTCGGTGTAGCCGTGCAGCTGCACGGCCACGGTCTTGCCGCGCACGCCCTCGGCCAGAAGCATGTCCACCAGCGTGGCGGTGGTTTCGTCGCTGCTGATCCCGACGTCGGCCAGCCCGGCCGCGCGGACGGCACCGCGGGCCTTGGGCCCGCGGACGAACATCCGGGTGGCGCCGAGGGTTTCCAGCAGCTGCTCGCCGATCCCGAACGTATCCGCGGCCTCGCACCAGCGCCGCATGCCGTAGGCGGTGGTGGCGATGCACAGCTCAGGGCGGGCGGCGATGATGGCCCGGGTGTCCTCGATCAGGCTCACGTCCTCCTGCACGGGGGCGATTTTCAGCGCCGGGGCATGCAGCACCTCGGCGCCG
>NZ_AUPJ01000357.1 GCF_000427315.1 Arthrobacter sp. TB 26 | reverse complement strand
CGCTCCAGGGCCTCGATCAGGTCCTGGGAGCGGCGGTGCGAGGTCACGCCGATCCGGAAGCCCTCCAGCGGCAGCTCGACAGCCTCCGCCACAGTGTCCGGCGCGGTTCCCGGCGCAGGGTTGGGGCCGGCACCGGGCGGCCCGGCCGGGGCGATGGCGTTGAGTGCGCTCACGGCTCTCACGCTCCCATCAGGGACGCGGCCAGGCGGTCCAGTTCGGCTTCCGCCTCCGCGCAGCCGCGGTTGGCCTCGGCCACCCGGACGACGTCGCCGATCACCAGCACGGCCGGGTTGCTGCAGTCCGCAGCCGCCGTCGTGATGGTCCCCAGCTCGGCGATGGTGGTCCGCTGGCCGGGGCGGTAACCGCGTTCGACGACGGCCATCGGCATGTCCGCGCGCATTCCCGCCCGGCGGAGGCCGGCGGCGAGCTGGTGGAGCGTGCCGATGCCCATCAGCACCACAATGGTCCCGCCGAGGCCGGCAAGGTGCGTGTGCTCCTTCTCCGTCAGCGGGGCATGGCCGGAGACCACGGTGAACATGTGGCTGACCTCGCGGTGCGTGACCGGGATCCCGGCGGCGGCCGGGACGGAGATGGCACTCGTGACGCCGGAAATCACGCGGACGGGCACACCGGCCGTCACGCAGGAGGCCACTTCCTCGCCGCCGCGGCCGAACACGTACGGGTCACCGCCCTTGAGCCGCACCACGTTCTTCCCGGCCAGGGCCGCTTCCACCATGAGCTCCTCGATGCCGGACTGGCTGACCGGGTGGTGGCCGGGGCGCTTGCCCACATCCACCAGCTCGGCCGTGCTCAGTGCGGGCAGTTCCTGGTACGGGGCCAGCCGGTCGTAGAAGACGACGTCGGCGTCCCGCAGGGCCTTGACGGCGGCGACGGTCAGCAGTTCGGTGGTTCCGGGGCCGCCGCCGACCAGGGTGACCTGGCCTGCGGGGCCCGCGGCGGGTTCCGCCGCGACGGGGATGCCGGTTTCACGGCAGCGGTCCAGCAGCGGCTCCCAGCCGGGCTGGCCGTCGTCGACCGCGGCGACCAGGAAAGGACGCTCCGGCAGGGGGCCGTCCTGGCGGGAACCGCCCGGGCTGCTCAGCC
>NZ_AUPJ01000356.1 GCF_000427315.1 Arthrobacter sp. TB 26 | reverse complement strand
GAGCCGGTGACGAGGACTTCGCGACCGGTGAGATCAATGGTGAGCTGCATGGCTATACCTCGTTCTCGTCAAGCAGTTGCGGAGTGGTGGCACGGACCGGGATGGAAGAACCGATCAGGACTGGCTGTTGGGCCTTTTCTTCCGCGGTGGCGGGGCGCATCTGGCCGCGCTCGTCCGGGACGAAGGAGATCGAGTCGTCCTTTTGGTCCGGCGCATTGACGAAGGAGCGGAAGCGGCGAAGCCGGTCCGGGTCCTTGAGGGTATCGGCCCATTCGTCCTGGTAGGTGTCCACGTGCTTGGCCATGGCCGCTTCGAGGTCCGCGGCGATGCCCAGGGTGTCGTTCACCACCACGTCCTCGACGTGCTTGATGCCGCCGTCGAGCTCTTCCTGCCAGCGCGCGGTGCGCTGCAGGCGGTCCGCGGTGCGGATGTAGTACATAAAGTAGCGGTCGATGTACTTGATGAGCGTTTCGTCGTCCAGGTCCTTGGCCAGCAGCTGGGCGTGGGCCGGGGTGGCTCCGCCGTTGCCGCCGACGTACAGGTTCCAGCCGTCCGCGGTGGCGATGACGCCGACATCCTTGCCGCGGGCCTCGGCGCATTCGCGGGCACAGCCGGAGACGCCCATCTTCAGTTTGTGCGGGCTGCGGAGGCCGCGGTAGCGCAGTTCAAGCTGGATGGCCATGGCCACCGAGTCCTGGACCCCGAAGCGGCACCAGGTGGAGCCGACGCAGGACTTCACGGTGCGCAGGCTCTTGCCGTAGGCCTGGCCCGATTCGAATCCGGCATCCACGAGCACCTTCCAGATTTCGGGAAGCTGTTCCAGCCGGGCACCGAACATGTCGATCCTCTGGCCGCCGGTGATTTTGGTGTAGAGGCCGTATTGTTCCGCGACCGCGGCGATCACACCGAGCTTCTTCGGGGTGATCTCGCCGCCGGCGATCCGTGGGACCACCGAATAGGTGCCGTCCTTCTGCATGTTGGCCAGGGCGCGGTCGTTGGTGTCCTGCAGGGTGCCGCGGCCGGCGTCCAGGACGTAGGCACTGTTCTGGCTGGCCAGGATGTTGGCGATGGTCGGCTTGCAGATGTCGCAGCCGTCGCCGGTGCCGTACCTGGCCATGACCTCGTCGAAGGAGGCCAGTTCCAGGATACGGATGGTCTCGAAGAGTTCCTGGCGGGACAGCTCGATGTGCTCGCACAAGGCTTTCGAGACCTCGACGCCGGACTTGGTAAGTTCGCTTTCGAGCAGCTTCTTGAGCATCGGCACGCAGGAACCGCAGCTGGTTCCGGCGCGGGTGCAGCCCTTGAGTTCGCCGAGTTCCTGGACGGGCGCGTTGCCGTCGCAGGCCCCGCAGCCATTGACGGTGTCGCGGATGGTTCCGGCCGTCACGTTGTTGCAGGAACACAGGATGGCGTCGTCCGGCAGTTGGGTCTCCGGGGCGTCGCCGCCGCCGGCCGCGGTGAGGTAGGCGCCGGGTTCGGCAGCGAGTTCGCGGCCCAGCATCGGGCGCAGGGACGTGTACGGGGTGGCGTCCCCGACGAAGATGCCGCCGAGGAGGGTCTTGGCATCGTCCGTGGTGACGATCTTCTGGTAGACGCCGCGGGCCGGGTCGGCGTAGACGATTTCCAGCGCGTGCTCGGTCCGGGCGAAGGCGTCGCCGAAGCTGGCGACGTCGACGCCGGAGAGCTTGAGCTTGGTGGCGGTGTCGAAGCCCGGGAAGGTTGCGTCGCCGCCATGCAGCCGGTCCGCGACGATCTCCGCCATGGTGTTGGCGGGGGCCACGAGGCCCAGGCACATGCCGCCGAAGTTGGCGACCTCGCCGATGGCCCAGATGCCGGGGACCTGCGTTTCACAGCCGTCGGAGATGACGACGCCGCCACGCGGTCCGAGCTCGAACTGCGGCGCTGTTCCCTCCGTCGCCGGGCCGTTGGCGGCCCGGAAGAGTTCGTCGCGGGGCCGTACGCCGATCGCGACGATCACCAGGTCGGCGTCGATGATGCGCCCGTCGGCCATCAGCACGCCGGTGACCTGGCCGCCGTCGTCGGAGAGGACTTCGGAGGGGAACACGCCGCCGTGGACGGTGAAGCCCTTGGCTTCGATCAGGCGGCCGAGGGCCTGCCCGGCGCCCTCATCCAGCTGGGTGTTCATGAGCCAGGGGGAGCCGTTGACGACGATCGGGGTGGCGCCGAGCTGCTCGGTGCCGGCCGCGGACTCGAGGCCCAGGAGCCCGCCGCCGATGGTGACGGCGTTGACCTTGCGGCCCAACTTCTCCGTCAGTTCCGCGATCGCCTTGTTGATGGCCCAGACGTCTTCCAGGGTGCGGTAGACGTGGGTCAGCTCGGATCCCGGGATCGGCAGG
>NZ_AUPJ01000355.1:56111-59070 GCF_000427315.1 Arthrobacter sp. TB 26 | reverse complement strand
CCCGCCGATCAACAGCCCGACGAAGACAGGCCACAGCAGGTTGGAGCGGGCTCCGGCCTTCATGTCTACGGCCACCGGGGCACTGCCGTCGGCGTTCATGATCACCACGGCCCAGCTGCCGGACCGCAGGTCCCATTCGAGCTGCTGCTCCCCCGCGCCTGTGGCGGACGCGGCCCAGAAGCCCTGGTCAGCGGGCCTCGCCGGAACCCTGGCGCCGGCCACATCCCGGTACTCCACGCGGAAGGGGTTGAACCGCACCTCGGTGATCTCCGAATGGCTGACGCCGTCCAGATAGGCTGCGACGTCGCTCCGCGGCCCCACCCCGACGAAAATTTCCTTGCCGGAAACCGCCGAACCGCTCAGCATGAGACTTCCGACGACGCCAACCGGGACGGTGTCCGGCACGCCGCCCTCGGTCATGATGTCGAGGCGGGGTGTTGTCAGGGCGTAGGAGTTCGTGACATACCGTTCCGATGGCGTGGTGAAGTACCCGTTGTCGCGCTGCAGGTAGTTGGCGAAGCCCGCGGCGCCGGCGCCTGCCAGCAGACCCAGCCCGAGGAGGGCGCTGAGCGTTCCCAGCACCAGCATGACTATCCGGCCTGGTCGCATGGCCGCCGTCCTTTCAGATGACTCAGATCAGCAGACTCAACTCGTGAGTGAGGTGAGTAGGGTTCGTGCCCAGCCCTCGGCTTTCTCGATTTCGCCCTCCCGCAGCGGACCCTCGCTGCCCTTCACATAGAAGGGCATGGGTTCGGCGATGATGTCTGCCCCGCCTGCCTTCAGGGCGTGAGTGATCTTCTTGGCGGCATCGCCATGGATGAACATCCGGACCCGAGTGTCGAACGCCGCGGCTTTAACTCCCTTGAGGGAACCGTTTCCCAGGGCAGAGAGCAGCGCGGTGATCTTCGGCGTCGGGCGCCACCCGTTGATGGGGCTGCCGACCACGAGGAGGTCCCCCGCCGCGAGCGCCTCGGGCTTGAAGTCGCCGACCGGGACGGGCGTCGCCCGCAGCGCGCCCGCGATCGCCTCGGCTACCGATCTGGTGTTGCCGTACGCCGAATCGTAGACAACCAGTGCCTTCATGCCGTGATCACGACCTTGAGCGCCTTGGTTTCCGCGGCCCGGGCAAACGTGTCGTAGGCCTCCAGGAACTGGTCGAAACTGAAGTGGTGGGTGGCGAACTTTTCCGCCGGCACCTTTTTCTGGGCCACGAGTTTGAGCAGCATCGGGGTGGTGTTGGCATTGACCAGGCCCATGCTGATATTGATGTTCTGGATCCAGAGGTTTTCCACGTGCAGCTCCACGGACTTTCCGTGCACGCCGACGTTGGCCACGTTGCCGCCAGGGCGCACGATGTCCGTGCACATGCTGAAGGTCGCGGGGATGCCGACCGCCTCGATCGCCACGTCCACACCCTGCCCGTCGGTCAGCGCGAGCACCTGCTCCTTCCAGTCGGCGTCGCCGGAGAGGACGACGTCGGTGGCGCCGAACTCGCGGGACTTTTCCAGCCGGTTCGGGTCAAGGTCGACGGCGATGATGGTGGCGGCTCCGTAGAGGCCTGCAGTGGCGATGGCGGCCAGCCCGACCGGTCCGGCGCCGACGACGGCGACCGTGTCGCCCGGCTTGACGCGGCCGTACTGCACCCCGATCTCGAAGCCGGTGGGGAGGATGTCGGAGAGCATGACGGCCTGTTCGTCGGTGACGCCCGCAGGGAGAAGATGGAGGGAGTTTTCGGCGTAGGGGACGCGGACGTATTCGGCCTGGGTGCCGTCGATCAGGTGGCCGAACACCCAGCCAATGCCGGATGCCCCTTCCTCTCCCATGCAGTGCGAGTAGAGACCGGTCTTGCAGTTGGCGCAGTGGCCGCAGGACTTGATGCAGGAAATGATGACGCGGTCGCCCACCTTCAGGCTGGTGACCGAGGAGCCGACTTCGGTGATGGTTCCAACACCTTCGTGGCCCAGGATCCGGCCCTTGGTCACGGCAGGAACGTCTCCCTTGAGGATATGGAGGTCCGTGCCGCAGATCGTGGTGGTGTCCACCTTGACGATCACGTCGCTGGGATTCTGGATCTTGGGATCGGGGACGTCCGTCCAGGACTTCTCTCCGGGACCACCATAGACGAGGGCTTTCATGCGTTCTCCTTGATTCTGAGGATGGTCGGCGGATCCACGATGCGCAGCCGGCACGGTGTTTCCGAGGCGTCGATGCCGGACGACACGACTGACCTGCGGGCATGCTCGTGGAGTTCTTCAATGGCCTCGGCCGTCACGCGGGCGTGGGCAAGGTCCACAACGATTTCGTAGCCAGGAAGTTTGGCCGTCACCCGGCGGCAGACGACGTAGAGGGCCCGGATATTCGCCGGTGTGACGACTCCCCTAACGTTGACCCGCGCCGACTCCTCCATGGCGTCGATCCGGATGAGAACCCTCATCCGCGGATCCCCGTGTGAAGGGTGTGCGTAGTAGGAGGCGGCCCGGCTGCCGTGTTGCCTGTGGGTCACGGGGCATCAGAGCTCCCACGCAACCCGGAAGTGGACTCATAAGTGCAAAAATCGCTGATGACAGTCATGTTGGCTGCGGTCTCCCGCCCCACCCCCGCAGGCGCGGGAAAGAGCGGAATGCCTTTTCCTTCCCCAAGGTTCGAGCGAGACCGTACAACTGATAAGCAAGCAGTTCATCCCCCAATGGCCGTGCAGGAACCGCCCCAAATCCAGCATGGTGGGTGCGTGTTTGCGGTGCAAGGGGCGAAAGTCCCGTCTCCGGAGGGACACCCGGAACCGGCGGCCTGGGCGTACGGATTGGTGCATCCCCTTGCAGCCCCTAGCCTGTTTCCTATGCCTGAAACTCCCGAAGACGCCGTGAATGATCCCGTCCTCGCCTCGGTGCGGCTCCCCGGCGGGACGGAGCTGTACGACGTTCACGTGGCCAACGGCGTCGTTTCGCGGATCACTCCCGCC
>NZ_AUPJ01000355.1:0-56101 GCF_000427315.1 Arthrobacter sp. TB 26 | reverse complement strand
TCCGCGTTCCGGCGGGTGGACCTGGACGGCCGGTACGTCATCCCCGGGCTCTGGGATGAACATGTCCACATGACGCAGTGGGCCCTGGCCGCCAACCGGATCGACCTCTCCGGCGCAGTCTCGGCACGTGCGGCGGCCGACGTCGTGCGTTCTTATCTGTCCGGCCCTAACGACGGCGGCCTGACGGCGGTGGGCGTCGGGTTCCGGGACGCTGTCTGGGCGGATGTCCCCCGCCTTGAGTTGCTCGACGGCGCCACCCGGGGTGTGCCGACGGCGCTGCTGAGCCATGACCTGCACTGCGTCTGGCTCAACAGCGCGGCGGCTTCCCGCTACGGTGTGGCGGTGGACGCGTCCGGGCTGCTGCGCGAGGAGCCGGCCTTCGAACTGACCCGTGAGCTGGGCAAACTGCCGGACGCCGTGGTGGATGCCTGGGTGCGGGACTCCGGGCAGGCAGCGGCCGCGCGCGGGATCGTGGGGGTCGTCGACTTCGAAATGACGTGGAACCGGGACGTCTGGCTGCGCCGCATGGCGGGCGGATTCGATTCCTTCCGGGTGGACGCCGGCGTCTATCCGCAGGACCTGGCGCGGGCCATTGCGGAGGGCATGCGCACCGGGCAGGACGTCGACGGCGGGGCGGGGCTGCTGCGGGTGGGCCCGCTGAAAGTACTGATTGACGGCTCGCTGAACACCCGCACGGCGTACTGCGTGGACCCGTATCCGCACGGCGGCCGCGGACTGCTCACCGTGAGCGAGGCGGAGCTGCTGGACCTGCTGGTCCGGGCCAGGGAGTCCGGTTTTGTCCCCGCGGTGCATGCGATCGGCGACGGCGCCAACGAGGTCGCGCTGAATGCCTTCGCCGCGGCCGGGATCACCGGGCGGATTGAGCATGCCCAGTTTGTCCGCGGCCAGGACTTCGCCCGCTTCGGCGAGCTGGGCCTGACGGCGAGCGTCCAGCCCGCCCATGCCCTGGATGACCGAGATGCTGCCGATTCCAACTGGCCCGGGCGCACGGACCGGGCGTTCCCCCTGCGGTCGCTGCTGGCCGCCGGTGCCACGCTGGCGCTGGGCTCCGATGCGCCGGTGGCGCCGCTGGAGCCATGGACCGCGATGTCGGCGGCCACCACCCGGTCGCGGCAGGACGGGCGGGAACCCTGGCACCCGGAGCAGGCCCTCACCCGGCAGGAGGCCCTGACAGCATCAACGCGCGGACGGGGCAGGATCCGGGTGGGTGACCCGGCGGATCTCGCGGTGCTCGATGGCGATCCCCTGGCGGTATCCGACGCTGTCTTCGCGGCGATGCCGGTGGCTGCGACGCTCGTGGCGGGGCGGATTACGCACGGTGGGGTCTGACAGGCTGAATTAGCTGCCCTTGACCCGCGACTGGATCAGGTTGGCGAACGGCAGCTGGCCATACTCGTCCACGAACGCAGCGTGATACCCCGCTTCGGCGTCGTTGAGCTGCTCGACGGGCAGCTCTTTCCATGCGACGATCAGGGACCCGGCTGCCGCGAGCTGCCAGATCAGCCGGCCGTCCCAGTGGCCGGGCGGTTTTCCTTTGCCGAAGTCGACGAATTCCTGGATCTGCCGGCGCAACCCGCGGTTGCCTTTGCTGCCGGGGCCGGCCTTGCCCACATAGAGGACGTCGGCGCCGTCGACCCATTCGGCGGCGAGCACTTCGGCCTTCAGGGTGGGGTCCTTCTTCTTGAAGACGCCGGCCGTGCTCTTCGCCAGGAACTGCGGCCGGAAGCCCTCGGGCCGCAGCACCGCGAAGATACCGGGTTTCTGCGGGATCCGGTTAATGTCCAGGTCCCCGAGCGGGCGGAAACCGGTGAACCCGTCCTGTTTCAGTGACTGTCTGTTGAGCGGCATGGGTTCCTTGGATCGGGGCGCGGGCGTTCCTTCAAAGCTTACGGATACGCGGGTTCCGGGGCCCGCCGAAAATGTCGGTGATGCCCGATAGTTTGGATTCATGAACGGCGAGCAGGAGCCCGACATGGCTCCAATAGCGGCAACAGACATGACGGTCGCGGAGGTGGCCCGGGCGCTGGCCGCTGTTCGGCCCGCCCGGGACAGTGCCGGACTGATCAACCAAATCCGTGAACTCGAGGATGCGAAGTCCGCCGCGGCCGCGTCGCAGGCCCGCTTCGCCGTCACGTTGGACTTGCTCCAGCGCCGCAGACAGTCCGACGCCGGGATGCCGGCGGCGGAACTCGGGGCCGGAGTGGCCGGGCAGATCGCCCTCGCCCGGCGGGAATCCCCGGCCAAAGGCAGCCGGCTCCTGGGGTTGGCCAAGGCCCTGGTTGCGGAGATGCCGCACACTCTCGCGGCGTTGGAGGCCGGGCAGCTGAACGAATGGCGCGCCACTCTCCTCGTCCGGGAAACGGCCTGCCTGACCGCGGAGGACCGGGCCGCCGTCGACGAGGAACTCGCACCCGACACGGGGACGTTCGACGGCGCCGGGGACCGGCGCATCATTGCCGCCGCCCGCACCGCCGCCTACCGCCTGGACCCCCGCACCGTCACCCAGCGGGCCAGCCACGCCGCCACCGAACGGAACGTCAGCCTCCGGCCTGCCCCGGACACCATGTGCTACCTCACCGCCCTGCTCCCCGTCCCGGCGGGCGTCGCCATGCACGCGGCCCTGACCCGGCACGCCGACACCCTCCGCAACGCCGGGGACCCCCGCACGCGCGGGCAGCTCATGGCCGACACCCTCGTCGAACGCACCACCGGCACCCCCGGCGGAATCACCGGCGTCGAGATCCAGCTCGTCATGACCGACCGCACCCTCTACCGGGGCGCAAGCGAACCCGCCCGGCTTCCCGGCTACGGTGTGGTCCCCGCCGGCTGGGCCCGGCAAGTGCTCACAGGCTCCGGTCATGACGCTGCCACCGCCACGAGTCATGACCTGAACGTCTGGCTCCGGCGGCTCTACACCGCCCCCGGCGCCGGGGAGCTGGTGGCGATGGACTCCCGCGCCCGGATCTTCCCGCCCGGGCTCCGCCGCCTCATCCAGGCCCGGGACAACACCTGCCGCACACCGTTCTGCGACGCCCCCATCCGGCACCTGGACCACATCATCCCCTGGCACCACGGCGGACCAACCACCCACGCCAACGGCGCCGGGCTCTGCGAAGCCTGCAACCACACCAAAGAAGCCCCCGGCTGGACCGTCAGGACCCGGCCAGGACCCAGGCACACCTTCGAGATCCAAACCCCCACCGGCCACACCTACCACTCCACCGCACCGCCACTTCCGGGCACCTCGCCGCCGGGAAGCGGATTGAACGGCGACCAGCTTACGGCCCAGGTCATGCCCGACGCAGCGGCGCCGCCCGCGGCCTGAATCCGACCTGCATCCTGCGAACTCGGCCCCTGGCCAACTAAGAGCTACCGGCCGAACCAGGCCTCGGTCAGGGAAACGTCCGCTTCCAGGGTGCAGTCCCCGGCCGAGTGGCCGAGTGCCAGGCGGTAGCTGCCGCCGGCGGCATGCCACTGCCCGCGGGCGGTGTTATAGGACGCCAGCAGCCGCGGGTCAACGGTCAGCGAGACGGTCCGTGATTCGCCGGGTTCAAGGTCCACGCGCTCGAAGCCGAGCAGCCGCATCCGGGGTCCCGCAGGATCCTCAAGGAGGTAGAACTGGGGCACGTCGGCCCCGCGGCGCGGCCCCTCATTGGTGACGGTGAATTCGGCCCGCACTCCGCCCCGGTCCTGCACCGTCAGGTCCTTGTAGTCGAACCGGGTGTAGCTGAGCCCGTGGCCGAAGGGGAACAGTGGCTCCTGCCCTGTCTTCGCGAACCAGCGGTAGCCGACGTCGGATCCCTCGTGGTAGATGACCGTCGTCGGAGTCCCCCACGGTGTGCCGAGGCCCGGGAGTTCCGGCCGCGGCGTCTGGTCCAGGCCTGTCGGGAAGGTCAGCGGGAGTTTCCCGGAGGGGTTGGTGACGCCGGCGAGGATTTCGGCGATCGCCTGGCCCCCGCACTGGCCGGGATACCAGGCCGCCAGGACGGCTCTGACCTTCGGGAGCCACGGCATCGCCACAGGGTTGCCGGTCTCGAGAACGACGACGGCGTTCGGGTTGGCCTCCGCGACGGCCACGATCACGGCGTCCTGCCCCCAGGGCAGGGACAGGTCCGCATTGTCGTAGCCTTCGCCCTCCACCCGGATGCCGAACACGATGGCGACGTCGGAACGGCGGGCCAGCAGCGCCGCCTCGCCCGGGCTCATTCCGGGGTCGTATTCGATCTCGGCGTCGGGCAGCAGCTTCTGCAGTTCCGCCAGCGGCGAGGAGGGCAGCAGGTACAGGTTCCGCATGCTGCCCATGATGCCGGGGCCGCCGATGGAGTGGACCTCGGCGTAACCGCCGGGCGGCGTGACGGCACTGGAGCCGCAGCCGGACGGCACCCCCAGCTGGGCATGTCCCCCGATGACTGCAATCCTGAAAGGCGCGCCTGCAGTGGACGGCGCCGCCAGCGGCAGCACGCCGTCGTTCGTCAGCAGGACAATCCCCTGCCGCGCCGTCTCCAGGGCGATGTCGGCATGGGCGGCGAGATCGACGTCGGGCGCCCCCTCCCAGCGGTCGATGCCTACGTCGAAGATGGCGTAGAGGATGCGCTGCACCATCCCGGACAGACGTTCCTTGGGGAAGTCACCCGCCGCGTAGGCCGCGCGCAGCGGCGCGGTGAAGCTCTCCTGTCCCCACATCATCACGTCGATCTGCACGCCGGACTCCTGATCCTGGCCCCGCAGAGCGAAGTCCCAGCGCGGAGTCGCGCCCCAGTCGGACATCACCCAGCCGGGAAAGCCCCAGGCGCCTTTCAGGATGCCCTGGAGCAGCGCCTCGTTGCCGCCCGCGTAGGTGCCGTTGATCTTGTTGTAGCCGGTCATGACTGAGCCGGGGTGGGCGCGTTCGATGGCGATTTCGAATGCGAGCAGGTCGGATTCCCGGTGCGCGCCCGGGTCGATGATCGCGTCCAGCCAGTGCCGGTTGGTTTCGTTGCAGTTCAGGGAGAAGTGCTTGACGGTGGAGATCACCTGCTCGCCCTGGATGCCCTTGACCGACTCCGCGCCGAGGACGCCGGTGAGCCAGGGGTCCTCGGACAGGTACTCGAAGTTCCGGCCGTTGCGCGGGTCGCGGTGCAGATTAAGTCCCCCGGCGAGCTGGACGTTGAGGCCTTTGCTCCGGGCTTCGCGGCCCACCAGCTGCCCGGATCGGCGGGCGAGTTCCGGGTTGAAGCTGGCACCGAGCGCGATGGAGGCCGGAAGCGCTGTGGCGGTGTCCCCCTCCCGGTAGCCGGGGTTGGTCACGCCAAGGCTCGCGTCGCTCATCAGCAGGGCGGGAATGCCCAGGCGTGGGATCCCCGGAGTGTAGCCGGCGCTCATCGGGACGTCGTCCGGGATGCGCGGATCCTTCTCCGTGAGCGTCGTGTTGGTACCCATGACGCTGACCAGGAGTGAAAAGCGCTCCTCGTCCGTCAGCTGCGCCTCGACGTCCCGGGCCCGTTCCATCGCTGCTGGATTCACGCATTGCCTGCTTTCGGGGTCGTCCCGGCGGGCGCTGAGGAAACGGACATGCGGCCCGGGCTCGGGGCGTCTTCGCCTTAAATGCGAGGCCTGCAGGTACCTTCGCGATCTCGCTATGAGATGGCTCGGACATTTTCATGTCCTGAACGACCCGGCTTAATCAGATGGTTACCTGCAGGCGTTTTAAGCGTACGCCCGGCTGCCCGCCCGTGACTAGGGGCCGAACGCCTCTGGCCGCAATCCGACCCAAAGAACGCCCCAGCGTCCAAAAGCGTAGAGTGGAACTAGACGCCTGATTCTGGACGCCGAGCGCTGAGGGAGAAATCGTGACGATTGACTGGGACGAAAAGAAGACCTTGCTGCAGGAACCGAACATCGCCGCCGTAACGCAGCTTTGCGACGAACTGATGGAAAAGAAGCCGGGGTCGGTCGTCCCCTACATCGATCCCGTCCATGACGAGGACGAGTGCCGGATCGTCAGCCTCCACATCGCCCCGGGCAAGGGCACTGAATCGGGCTTCGTCTCCCACTTCAACGATGACGAAGCCGCCCGCCGCGCCACCTCCATCTACGAGGCGGTCGAGCTCGACCCCCGCTACGTGATGCCGTGGAACGCCTACCCCTGGGTTCGCGATCCCGAGCTCCCCTCCGCGCTGAACGTCCAGGAGAAGACGGACGGCCTGCGGCCCTTCCGCCAGTTCCTCAAGATCAACAGGCGCGTGTCCGCCGTCATCGCCCACGGCGCCGATGCCCACGCCTTCCTGACACTCTTCGAGAAGACCTACCACTCCTCCCTGAAGAACCGCGGCGTCAAGATCTACAAGGCCACCGCACTCGGCGGCCGCGCCTTCGCCGTCTCGGCAGCCAAGCAGGAGGAACTCCTGAGCAAGAACGTCGAGGTCTACAAGGACGCCATGCAGCGGGCAGGCATCCAGCACCTCTAGAAGAGTCGCCTGACCGGAAAGAGGCTCCCCATGTCCCAGAATCCCGGATCAAAACTCGCGATTGTCGGCGCCGGCAGCGTCGGCACCTCCCTCGCCTACGCGGCGCTGATCCGCGGCTCGGCCAGCAACGTCGCCCTCTTTGACGTCAACGCCACCAAGGCGGAGGCGGAGGTGCTGGACCTGGCCCACGGCACCCAGTTCGCCGCCGCGGCGGCAACCGTCACCGGCGGCGGGGACATCTCCGCGACGGAAGGGGCCGACGTCGTCGTCATCACCGCCGGGGCCAAACAGGCGCCGGGTCAAACGCGGCTGGACCTGGCCGGTACCAACGTCCGCATCCTTGAACAGCTCATGCCGCAGTTGCTCGCGCACTCCCCGGACGCCGTCTACGTGCTGGTGACCAATCCCTGCGATGTGCTGACCGTCGCGGCGCAGAAGATCTCCGGTCTGCCGTCGTCGCGCATTTTCTCCTCCGGCACGGTGCTCGACACGTCCCGGCTGCGCTGGTTGCTGGCGCGCAAGGCAGGCGTCTCCCTGACCAGCGTGCACGCCAGCATGGTGGGCGAGCACGGCGACACCGAGTTTCCCATCTGGTCCGGCGCAACAATCGGCCCGGTCCCGATCCGCAACTGGGAGGTCGACGGCGAACGCGTCTTCACGTCCGGCTATCTTGCCGAGACCGCGCGGGAAGTGACGCAGGCCGCCTACAAGGTGATCGCCGGGAAGGGCGCCACGAACTACGCGATCGGGCTGTCCGGCGCGCGCATCGTGGAGGCCCTGCTGCGCGCGGAGAACGCCGTCCTGCCGGTTTCGACCGTGCTGGACGGCCAGTACGGAATCACCGGAGTGGCACTGTCCCTGCCCAGCATCGTGGGCCACGGCGGGGTCCGTTCGGTGCTGGATACCCCCATGGACGACGGCGAACTCGCCGCGCTGCACCACTCGGCGGAGACGCTGCAGCAGAGCTTGGCGACGCTGGGGATCTAGGGGATCTGCGGCGCCCTTGCCGAAGCGAAAACGGGCACTACTGTCACTGAGCCCAGGTGCGGCAGGACGTGCTGGAGCCCGCGTTCCATGTTGGACGTCACCGAGGCGAGCTCAACCATGTGGACATCCGGCGCGATCGGCACCGTGACCTCGACGTGCAGCCGGTGGCCGGACCAGCGCAGCCGGGCGGTTCCACCGGCCCTGGAATGTTCCGCGATGACGGCCTCGACCCGCTGCGTGAGTTCAGGGTCGACGCCGTCCATCAGCCGCCGTCCGACGTCACGCACGGTGCCCCACAGGAGGACCACGATGGCGGCCGAAATCAGCAGGCCCACGATGGGGTCCGCGAGCGGGAAGCCGAGCCAGACGCCGATGACGCCCGCGACGACCGCCAGCGAGGTGAAACCGTCCGTCCGGGCGTGGATGCCGTCGGCCACCAGGGCGGCGGAACCGATCCGCCGGCCAACACGGATCCGGTAGATCGCGACGAGTTCGTTGCCGGCGAAGCCCACCAGCCCGGCGGCGAGCACCCAGCCGAGGTTGTGAACGGGCTGGGGTTCAAAGAATCGGCGGACCGATTCGACGGCCGCCACCACCGCGGAGAGCGCGATCATCGCCACGATAAACAGCCCGGCGAGGTCCTCGGCCCGGCCGAACCCGTAAGTGTACGTCCGGGTAGCCTTGCGGCGGCCCAGCAGGAACGCGATCCAGAGCGGGACCGCTGTCAGCGCGTCCGAGAAATTGTGCACCGTGTCGGCCAGCAGCGCCACGGAGCCGCTGATCAGCACGATCACGAGCTGGAAGAGCGAGGTGGCGCCGAGGCCGAGCAGGGAAACCTTGACCGCGCGGATGCCCTGGGAGCTGGATTCGAGCGCTTCGTCGATGGAGTCCGCGGCGTCGTGCGAGTGCGGGACGAAGACCGACTGAAGCCAGCCCTTCAGCCCGGTGGCGTGGGTGTGTCCGTGCGGTCCGTGGCTGTGGTCGTGGTCGTGCGGGTGACCATGGTCGTGGTCATGCTCATGCGGGTGCTCGTGACCCTCGCCGTGGCTGTGTTCGTCCACTGCGTCCGACGGGCGGTTCATGCGCTGTGCCGCTGGGCCGTGCCAAGCGCGTGCTCGGCCTGGTGGACTGCATCCATCACCAGTTGGCGGGCGTGATCATTCTGCAGCCGATAAAAGACCTTCGTTCCCTCCTGCCGGGTGGCGACCATGCCGCCCAGCCGCATCTTGGCCAGATGCTGGGAGACCGCCGCAGCCGGCTTCCCTACACGCTCAGCCAGGACGTTGACCGGCAGCTCACGCTCTCCCAGGGCCAGGATCAGCCGGACACGCGTGGCATCGGCCAGCATGGAGAACACCTCGACGGCCAGCTCCACGTGGGGGCTGTCGACCTCAACCTGCATATCTGCATTCATACGCAGATACTGTCATACTTGTACCGGACGGCCAACTGTCAACGGACGTGGGCCGTGGAAGGCTGGAACATACTGCCCGGCGCTTTCGTTGAACACCGGTAGCCTGAAACCCGCACACAGCACCCCGGAGAGGAGGACCGCGATGACCACTGCCAGCCCGGCAGGTCCCGCCTCCTCCCTGCACCGGGCCGCGCTGCTGGCCGGAATCCTCGCTGTGATCGCAGGCTTCCTGGGCATGCACATCCTCTCCGGCTCCCATGGGATGCACTCCCACGCAGCCGTTGCGGGCAGCGGCGGACACGCGGAACAAGCCGCGGACCCGGCCTCCGCGCCGGCCCACGGCCAACATCCCAGCCATAACGCCGGCCCTACTACTCCGCCGTCGTGCGTCTGCCAGGGCGGCTGCGCCGAGAAGCCGGCAGCTCATGTTGACTGCACTCCGTCCCCTGCGGGCGCTTCCTTGGGCGCCCCGCAGCCCGGAACAACACTGCTGGCGATCCAGTCCTGGACGGCAGCCCCGGCCGGCCGGCAGGCGCACTACGCCTTTCTGCCCGGGACGCCCACACCCCGGGACCTGTCCATCAGCCGCACGTAAAAGCGGGCATGTGCCGTGAACACGCCGGCGCCGACCCCTGCCCCACGGCGCGCGGCCGCCATTTCGAAAGCCGCTCGCCCCAGAACACCGGCTACGCCGCCGGATCCCCGAAGGACACGATTCTCCATGAAGAAGACCCTCACGATTTCCGCCACAGCCCTCGCCGCCGCCATAGCCCTGGCAGGCTGCTCCACCGGATCCGGTTCCAGTGGCAGCAGTATGCCCGGCATGGACCACAGCGCCATGCCGGCCAGCCCGGCCGCGATGGCCGACCACAACGGCTCGGACACGATGTTTGCCCAGGCCATGATTCCGCACCACGCCCAGGCCGTCGAGATGAGCGACATGATCCTGAAAAAGCAGGGTATCGACGCCCGGATCACCGCGCTGGCTACGAAGATCAAGGCAGCCCAGGCGCCCGAAATCGAGAAGATGACCGGATGGCTCAAGGGCTGGAGCGAACCCAAGCAGGCACCCGGCGGCCACTCCATGACCGGCATGATGAGCGGCGACGACCTCACGAGGCTCGACGCCGCCCAGGGCACCGAGGCCGCCCGGCTGTTCCTCAGCCAGATGATTGCCCACCACGAGGGCGCCGTCGAGATGGCGAACGCCGAGGTCCGCAGCGGCAAGAATGCCGAAGCCGTCCAGCTCGGCAAGGACATCGCGGCCTCCCAGACGGGCGAGATCCAGGAAATGAAGGAGCTGCTCGCGGGCCTCTAACCGGCCCATGGACCCCGAGGTGAGGTTTCGCGCCCATCGTCCGGAGGAATCATGGGCGAGACCTCTCACCTCGGCAGGGGGCGCGGCTGGTCGCCGGGGCGTAACGCAACGTCCCCGCAACCTCTCCCGGGAGCGGTTCGCATATGCTCAGCAGACAGACTCACACTGGCTCAGCGACGAACCACCCGGGAGACACCTCATGACCAACTGGCGAATCAGGGATTTCCATTCCGCCGATCTCGACGGCATCCTGCACCTCTGGGAGTCACTCAAGGCCACCAATGTCGAGCCGGTCTATGCGCTCTCCGAGGTGTTGGCCTCCTGCGAAAAGGACCACGCCGTGGTCGCGGTGCAGGGTGACCAGGTGGTGGGGGCCGCCGTCGGCCGCGCCGCCCACGACCAGGGCTGGATCGTCTTCCTGGCCACCCTCCCCGAATTCCGCGGCCGCGGGATCGGCACCTCGCTGCTGGCCGCCGTCGAGAACCGGATGGCCCCGCACGGGCTGAACAAGCTGTCCGCACTCATGCCGGAATCCGAGACTCGGGTGGAGGCTTTCCTGGGCCGCGGCTTCGTACTGAAGAAGAACCTGCGCTATTTCGAGCGGAAGATCCCGGTACAGCGCCAGGAACTCGAACCGCTCAGCCAGCTCGGCGGCCGGATCCTGGCCCGCGACCTCTGGGAAAACGTCGCCGGCATGCGGAACGAGAAGGAGCTGCTGGAGCGCCGCCTGGTGCTGCCGCTTGCCGAGGCCGACCTCGCCGACGAATACGGTGTGGTGCCGCCGCGCGCCGTCGTGCTCTTTGGCCCTCCCGGCACGGGCAAGACCACTTTCGCGAAGGCGATTGCCTCCCGCCTGGAGTGGCCCTTTGTGGAGGTCTTCCCCTCCCGCCTGGCCGCCGACCCCAAGGGCCTCGCCGGTGCGCTGCGCGAGACCTTCCTGGAGATCGCCGAGCTGGAGCACGCCGTCGTCTTCATCGATGAGGTGGAGGAGATCGCCTCCCAGCGTTCCGGCGAACCGCCGTCGCCGCTGCAGGGCGTCACCAACGAACTCCTCAAGATCATCCCGGCCTTCCGCGAACAGCCGGGACGACTGCTGGTCTGCGCCACCAACTTCATCCGCGCCCTGGACACCGCGTTCCTGCGCCACGGCCGTTTCGACTACGTGATCCCCATCGGCCTGCCCGACCGGCAGGCCCGCGAGGCCATGTGGCAGCGCTTCATTCCCGCCACGGTGGTGGACGACGTGGATGTGGAGCTCCTGGTGGACCGCACCGAAGGCTTCTCCCCCGCGGACATTGAGTATGCGGCCCGGAGCGCGTCCCAGCGTGCGCTGGAGAAGGCGGTGTACGACGACGGCGGGCTGGCTTCCAGCGGCAACGCCTCCGTCCGCGAGGCCGTCCGGAAGGGCCCCGCGACGCAGGACTACCTCGACGCGATCGGGGATACCCGCACCACGGTCAGCGAGGAAGTCCACCAGCAGTTCCTCGAGGACATCGACGCCTTGGGCCGGGTGTAGCCAAAGCAACGCGGGGTCAAATACGGCCCATGTCGGACCCCGGGATGGGCCGTATCTGACCCCGCGTTGCTAGGGGGCGTCGTCGTAGGAGAGGTTCTCGTAGTCCGTGTCGTCCGCCTCGTCGAGCATGTCGTCGAGTTCGTCGAGCAGCCAGGGGTTGATCCGGGCGAGGATCTTGCGGGTCTCCTCCACCGGAACCGCGGCGTAGAGCACCGGGCGGGCCTCGTTGTAGCGGGTGACCGGCGGCTTGTCCGGCCACTTCTCGGCCAGTGCCCGGACGCGCTCCGGCAGGGAGTTGTGCGCGTTGTCTGCGATCTTCACCAGGGTTGCGTCGTGGTCCTCGGCAATGTAGCGGATGCCAGCCTGGTAGTCATCCGGGTTTTCGTGCAGGCGCTTCGTGACCCGCTCGATAATGTCCACGGCCCGCTCGGAGACGCCCATGTCCAGCAGCGCTTGCCGGGTTATTGGGGTGTCCTCGGCGATGTCATGCAGGTACCCGGCGATCCGGATGTCGTCGTCGAAATCCGCCAGCGCATCCCCGACGGCGATGACATGCTCGCGGTACGGGCGCTTGAGCTTGTCCTTCTGCCGATTGTGAGCGACTTCGGCAAGGATCTTCGCCGTCTCCACGGTGAAACTCGGTTGAGGGGCGCGTGCTTCCGTGAATTCTGGTTCTGACATGATTCCAGCCTACGCGCCGACGCCGCCCAGCCCCGGCCACACCCACGGCTCCTTGGGCAGCGCGGCGGGATCGAACAGGGGGAGGGCGTGCTCCAGCGGTCCTGCCGGCAGCCCGAGGGATACCAGCAGTGCGTCCCGCACGTCCTCGGGGGGGACGCCTTCGGCCGCGAGGTCCGCGAGCGTGACGGCGCCGTCGCGCTTGGCCAGCCGGGCACCGTCGGCGTTCAGCACGAGCGGAACATGCGCATATTCCGGAACAGGCATATTCAGCAGCAGGGCGAGATAGGCCTGCCGGGGCGTGGACGGCAGCAGGTCGTCGCCGCGCACCACCTGGTCAACGCCCTGCTCGGCGTCATCGACCACTACGGCAAGGTTGTACGCGATGACGCCGTCATTGCGCCGGAGTACAAAGTCGTCCACCACGCCCGAATAACTGCCGCGCAGCAGGTCCTGCACCGTCCCTTCGGTAACGGTGGACCGGAGCCGCAGCGCCGCCGGCCGGGCGGCGCGCTTGGCCTCGCGCTCGGCGGCAGTGAGGTTCCGGCAGGTGCCGGGATAGGCGCCCTGCGGGGCATGCGGCGCGGACGGCGCCTCCTGGATCTCCCGGCGCGTGCAGAAGCACTCATAGGTCAGGTCCGCCTCGGCAAGCCGGGCGATCGCGGCCGCATAGTGGACCCCGCGGTCGGCCTGGCGGACGACGCCGCCGTCCCAGGTGATCCCGATTGCAGCCAGGTCGCGGAGCTGCTCAGCCTCGGCGCCGGCCCGCGCCCTGTCGAGGTCCTCGACGCGCATCAGGAACCGCCGGCCGGTGGAGCGGGCGAAGAGCCAGGCGAGGATGGCTGTGCGGAGGTTGCCGACATGCAGTTCGCCGGACGGGCTGGGGGCGAAGCGGCCGGCAGATGTCATGGCACCAGCCTATGCGCAGCCAGCACAAGAGCCCCTCAGCTACCGATGACTTCGGAAAACCGACGTCGGTGGCTCAGGGGCTCTTGCCGTGCTGGGCCCGGGGCGTTGCTCCGGGCCATGGCACTGCGAATCGGGAGAACTGCGATTGCGGAGTTTTTGTGCGGAATGACGATGGTGTGAACAAGAGTCAATCAGCCGGCGGGTTCCTTGCGGGAAGCCTCGTCCAAGGTCCGGGTGGTGTGCCGGGGTACTTGTAGCCTGTGGAGTCCGGCGGTGGCCTTGCCCCTTTGTTGTCACTATTCCAACAGAAGTCCTACAGTTGGTGCAACGGGCGTGCTTTGGAGTAGTCAGACTGATCAATACACGGCGCAACTATGAACAGGAAGTGGTCACTTTGCAGGAACTGGACACGACGGACCGTCGGATCCTCCTCGCCCTTGACGGGGATCCCCGGCTGCCGATCATGGTGCTGGCCCAGAAGCTGGGCCTGGCCCGCGGCACCGTGCAGTCGCGCCTGGAACGGATGGCGGCGTCGGGCGCACTCCGGCCCAACAGCAGCCGCGTGCTGCCCTCGGCGCTGGGCCGGGGCGTGGCGGCGTCGGTGAGCGCGGAACTGGACCAAAGCCATCTGAATGAGGCGATCGCCGCGCTCCGGAACATCCCCGAAGTCCTCGAATGCCACGCGCCGGCAGGGGAAACCGATCTGCTGATCCGGGTGGTGGCTAAGAGCCCGGACGATCTGTACCGCGTATCCGAAGAGATCCGGCTGTGCCCGGGAATCGTGCGGACGTCCACGAGCATGTTCCTGCGTGAAGTCATCCCGTACCGGACCACAGGGCTGCTGGGCGCCTGAGGCCCCTTCCGGAAGGTTGGACTAAACGGGTGGCCCGGTATTGGTCTTCAGGTTCTTCATGACCAATGTCGACGTCAGACGCTCGACCCCGGGCAACGAGGTCAGTTCGCTGTCATAGAAGCGCTGGTAGGCGGGCAGGTCCTCGGCGATGACTTTGAGCAGGTAGTCGGGCGAGCCGAACAATCGTTGGGCCTCCACGATATTCGGGTTGTCCGCCACCCGGTTCTCGAAGATCTCCATCGTGGCGCGGTCGACCTGCCGCAGCGTGACGAACACTATCGCCTCGAACCCGAGCCCCACGGCGGCCGGATCGATGTCCGCCCGGTAGCCGCGGATAACGCCGGAGGCTTCCAGATCGCGGAGCCGCCGGTGGCATGGCGCCACGGTCAATCCCACCTTCGCGGCAAGCGCTGTCGCCGTCATGCGGCCGTCCTCTTTGAGGTAGCGCAAAATACTTCTGTCCAAGTGGTCAATCACGCAATAATCTTACCCGTCAGCGGTGTTTCTCCGCGAAAACAGGGAACACTTTGGGCGCGTTTTTTTCTAGACTTTTCCTGTACCCACCCGTCAGGAGACCGCCATGAACCCCCAGCTTTTCCTCGCCTTTCTGGTGGTCGCCGGCGCCCTTGCCTGCACGCCCGGGGTGGACTGGGCCTATTCCATCGCCGCAGGCCTGAAGCAGCGCAGCTTTGTGCCGGCCGTGGCGGGACTCTGCGGCGGCTATGTGCTGCACACGGTGCTCCTGGTCGCGGGCCTGGCAGCGCTGCTCACCGGGGTTCCCGGCGTCTTGGGATGGCTGACTGTGGCCGGCGCGGCTTATCTGCTCTGGCTCGGACTCTCGACCATCCGGTCCTGGCGCGGGGCGAGCTTCGGCACCGCAGAAGTGCGGGCTCCGGCGAACCAGTTCCGGACCTTCCTGCAGGGCATGGGAACCAGCGGCATCAACCCGAAGGGACTGCTGTTCTATGTTGCCCTGGTCCCGCAGTTTGTCAGCCCGGAGGCGTCGCTGCCGGTGCCGGTGCAGTCAGGCCTCCTCGGCCTGACGTTTGTCCTCCTGGTCGCCGTGGTCTACACCGGCGTTGCATTGCTGTCACGCAAACTGCTGCACTCCCGGCCGGGAGCGGCACGGAAAGTGACGCTCGCGAGCGGCATCATCATGGTGGCGCTGGGCGCCGTCCTGCTGTCCGAGCAGCTTGTACCGCTCCTGGGCCACGCCCTGCCCCGCGGCTGAGGCTCCGCGGCTAAGGACCTGCGGCTGGGGCTCCGCGCGGCCGCCCGCCGGACTGTCACGTGCGCGGCATGTACCACTCCGTGAACGCCGTGGCCCGGCCGTCCCCCGTGAGCTGGATGATCCAGAGGTTGTCGTAGCTGCGGCTGTCCCCGCGGTAATCGGTGCGGCCCTGCACGAAGGCCCTGCCGCCGTCGACGC
This sequence comes from Arthrobacter sp. TB 26, assembly GCF_000427315.1. Taxonomy (GTDB): domain Bacteria; phylum Actinomycetota; class Actinomycetes; order Actinomycetales; family Micrococcaceae; genus Arthrobacter. The sequence goes on along the minus strand of NZ_AUPJ01000355.1, from coordinate 40,530 downwards.
CGAGGAGCTTCCAGTCGAAGGTCCATTCCCCCGGTTCATCACGCCCGGCGATCCAGTGCTCCACGATCTGCTCGCGCCCGGTCCACGCCTCGGGATCATCCGGGCGGGTGGCGTACACGGCGTCCTCCGTGAAAAGCGCCTTGATGTCCTCCGGCTCGTTCGACGTCCAGGCTGCGATGTAATGCTGCATCCAGCGCGCTGCCGCATCTCTCATTCCTCGGTTTTACTCCCTGCCTCCGCGAGCCCGCAAGGGTCATTGAACCGGAACGGGACACTTCGCCGTCGTCGGCCAGGCCGTATTCGCGGTCCCAGAGCTCATGCAGTTCGGCGTCTTTGCGGAGCGTCGTGACCGTCTCCAGTTCCGTGGGCTGGCGGTGCTGCCACTGAATCCGGTTCAGCACCTTCCGCCCGTTGTCCAGGAGGAGGAGCGCCCGGTCCGTCAGGGCATCGCTGCGGAGCGTGAAATCGGTCTTGCGCCGGCGCAGGACCTCCTGCAGGGCTGCCCGGGCTTCCCGGTCGTCGCCAAGTTTCCGGAGTGATCGGGCCCGTACCAGGAGCAGCGCCGCGGAGAGGTCGTCCCCGTTAAGCAGCCCTTCCGTGTCCGCCACCACGTCCAGATGCCGTCCCAGCGACGCGGCCAGCGAGCAGCGCGCCAGTGCCATGGGCAACGACGGCGGCAATCCGGTCAGCGCCGCGAGCGCGGCCTCGCCCTGGCCTGTCTCGCGCAGCGAATGGGACAACGCCAGGAACGCGGCCTCCTCGCTGAACAGGACCGGGACCTCGACCCGCTCGGCCACGGCCACCCGGGTGATGACACGGGCCAGATAGACGGACGCATACCGGTTCGCGTCGTCGTCGTTCCTGATCAGCAGGCCGCGCTGGAGCAGTTCGGAGGCGCGCAGGTGGCCGCCCTGGGCATAGCTCTGCAGTCCGGCCATCAGGTAGCACAGCCCGGCCCACCCGGGGTTGGCGTGCGCCAGGGCGATCAGCCGGTCCGGGTCGGAGCTGCCGAAGATGGCGCCGTGTAAGGTCTTCGCCGCTTTGGCCGGTGCCCTGCCTCCCACTTTGCCGAGCCGGGGTGCGCCGCCCTCCACCGGCAATGAGCCGCGGATCCGCCCCGCCAAAGCACCGGTTACGCCGTCGGCGAGGCCGCGGACGGGCGTCCGGATCACCGGCGTCCGGAACGGGGTCAGGTCGCGGGGGTCGCGGTACAGGGCTGGTCGGGGGGCGGTTTCCCCTGGTCCGGCGCTCATGACTCCATGCTAGTCCGCCCGGGGTGGCCGCGGGCAGACTAGGCGGCGGCCGAAATCCAGAGCCCGATCACCCAGGTGCTGCCGGCCAGGCAGGCGAGTCCGAACTCCACGATCATTCCCAGGCCGGTGGCTTTCAATGCCGCCCAGCTGGATGCCACGGCAGTGCCGAAGACGCGTGTGCGCTGCAGCTCGCTCAGCAGCAGGCCGGCGGCGAAACCGATGAACAGGCCCACGACGGGGATGATGAACATCCCCACCACCCCAAGGACCAGCCCGGCCACCACCGAACGGCCCGGAATGCTGTGCTGTTTGAGTTTCCTGCCGGTGAGGACCGCGCTGGCGGCCATTCCGGCCAGGACGAAGACCATGCCGATCCCGAACACCACCCAGCCGGTGGTCCCGGCGCCGCCCCAGATGGCCCACGCGAGCAGGCTCAGTCCGATCAGGATGCTGCCGGGCAGGACGGGGATGACGGTGCCGGCCACGCCCACAAGGATGGCGAGGCCGCACAGGATCGTCACGACGGTCTCGGGGTTCATCGCTCCAGTCTATGGTTCGAGCCGGTACCGGAGCACCAGACGACGACGGCACCGCCTCCCCCAAGGATGCGGCGCCGTCGTCGTCTGTTCAGCTGTGTCTACTCGGCTTCAACCGCCGCGGCGACGGCGGCGGAAACCGCCGGTGCCACGCGCGGGTCCAGCGGGCTGGGGACGATGTAGTCGGCGGAAAGGTCCTCATCGGCCAGTTCGGCGATGGCGCGGGCCGCGGCCAGCTTCATGGCCGGCGTGATCCGGCGGGCGCCGGCGTCGAGGGCTCCGCGGAAGATCCCGGGGAACGCAAGAACGTTGTTGATCTGGTTCGGGAAGTCGCTGCGGCCCGTGGCGACGACGGCCGCGTACTTGCGCGCGACCTCCGGCAGGACTTCGGGGTCCGGGTTGGAGAGGGCGAACACGATCGCGTCCTCGCTCATGAGCTTGAGGTGTTCCTCGTCCAGCTTGGAGGAGGAGACGCCGATGAAGACGTCGGCGCCCAGAAGTGCCTCGGCGGGGCCGCCGGAGACGCCGCGCGGGTTGCCGCTCTGGGCCAGCTGGGCCTTCTTGCTGGTGGGGTCGGCGGCGATGTCGGCACGCTCGCTGTTGATGACGCCGCGGGAGTCCAGCAGCACAACGTCGGTGATCCCGGCGGTGAGCAGCATCTGCGCGACGGCGATTCCGGCGGCGCCGGCGCCCGAGACGACAACGCGCAGTTTCTCGAGTCCTCGTCCGGTCACCTTGGCGGCGCCGGTGAGTGCGGCGAGGACGACGACGGCGGTGCCGTGCTGGTCATCGTGCATAACGGGGCAGTCGAGGGCTTCGATGAGCTTCTCCTCGAGTTCGAAGCAGCGCGGCGCCGAGACGTCCTCGAGGTTGACGGCGCCAAAGCTCGGACGCAGGCGGACGAGAGTTTCCACGATCTCGTCGACGTTGGTGGTGTTGAGCACCAACGGGATGGAGTCGAGCTCGCCGAAGGCCTTGAACAAGGCGGACTTGCCCTCCATCACGGGCAGCGAGGCGCTGGCCCCGATGTCGCCCAGGCCAAGGACGGCCGTGCCGTCGCTGACGACGACAACGAGGCGCTGGGCCCACGTGAGGGTCTTGGCGAGTTCCGGGTTGGCGGCGATGGCGCGGCTGACCTGGGCAACGCCTGGCGTATAGGCGATGGAAAGGTCGCGCTTGCTGGCGAGCGGCACAGTGCTGGAAATTGAAAGCTTGCCGCCCTGGTGGGATGCGAAAATTTCCTCGTCGCTAAGCACCTCTACGGGCTCTGCGGGGGAAGTGGCGTCGGTGGGGATAGTCGTCTCAATGGACACGTCGTTGTCTCCTGGGGCTCACCGTGGGCATACGGCTCATGGAAGCTCAAGCACAGGGATGCTCAAGATGGTCTGGGGAACGACGGCAGCGGCCCGAGGTTGGTGGGCCGTTGGCGGTGCTCCGTGTACTGCAAGCGGCGGGGCCGCTCCGGTTCTGCAATGGTAAACAAAGCCGGCGGGCCATGAAGTGTCGGGGGACACACTTCCGCCGGTGGTGAAACGTTTATCCAGGCTTTTTTGTGACCCGCATCACTGAAATAGCCCGCTACCGGCGGGTAAAAAGTCAGATTGGTCTAGACCAGTTACGCCGTGGGGTGGCCGCATGTCAGCAGGAAACAGGCTTTCTTGAGGTCTTCCTCGGCTTCAAAGAGGGAAAGCCGGCGGCAGCGGACCGACTGGACCAGTCCAGTGACGGTCAGCAGCAGCACCCGGGAGATGGCGGCGTTACCGCTTACGGCCGTGACGGCTTTCTCGGCCGTGGCATCGATCTCGCGGAGCAGCTTCGTGGTGTCCGTGTCCTTGGTGTACACGACCTTGTTGAGGCACTGTTCCACGGCAGGCTGCATGAGGCGCATGTGGAAGATTTCCATCACGACGCCGACGAGCGCGTGGGCCGGAACGTCGCCCGTGGCGTCCGCTGCCGGAGGCTTCGCGGAGCGTCCTGCAGACTTCTTCACGGGGGCAGCGGCGGCGCCTNCCTGCCGCTGGAGCGGCCGCCGCGCCGGCCCCTGGCGCCGCAGGGGAGTTGGCGGCGTACAGTTCTGTGAGCTGCTTGCGGTACAGCGCCAGCACCAGCTGGGTGGCGGACGGAAAGTACCGGTACAGGGTGCCGAGGGGAACATCGGCCCGGGCAGCGACCTCCGAGAGAACCACGGAGTCCAGTCCCTTGCGCGCGAACCCGGCGGCCACGTCGAGGATCCGGGTGTACCGGAGCCGTTGCCTGGGCAGGCTGGGCGGAGGGGCCATCGGTGGAAGTTCTGAGTGAAGTTCAGGCATCAGCAGCGTTCCGGGGTCGGTTTTCTCGGCAGCCGGGAGGGATCCCCCACAGCACTGCCGCGGCAATTCCCGTCCACTATACGCCACGCCCTCGGGCCGAAAGCCAGTCATATGCACCGCCGGAGCGGCCCGGGCAGAGCCGCCACGGCGGCTGCTTCCGGCCTAGTCGACGCCCTTGATTTTGACCACGAACACGGCCCCCAGCAGGCCAATCACCGCGGCCGCCACGTACAGCGAAACGTAGCCACCCCACAGCGTCACGAACGGGAATGCGATAAGCGGGGCGAGCACCTGCGGCAGGGAATTGGCGATGTTCAGGACACCCAGGTCCCTGCCGCGGCTCAGCGCCGCGGGGAGCACCTGGGTGATGAGGGCGAAATCGACCGCAAGATAACAGCCGAAGCCGATGCCCAGCACCGAAGCGCCCAGCAGCGCCCCGATCCAGTTCGGCGCGAATGCCAGGATCAGCGAGGCCATCGCGATAATGACCGAGGACATGATCACGAGCGGCTTCCGTCGCCCCATCCGGTCGCTTAGCCGGCCGCCGATCACGCTGCTGATGATCACCATCACCGCATAGAGGCCGGTCAGGATCAGCACGCCGAACTCCGGCGCGATGCCCTGCGTCTTCTCCAGGTGGACCGCATCCGTGAGGAAGAAGAGCAGGTAAAGGGTGACCATGTGGTTGCCGATGTTCACCAGGAGCCTGGTCAGCCAGGCCCAGGCGAAGTCCGGGTGGAGTACCGGGGAAATCCAGAAACCCTTGACGAAGCCGGCCAGACGGAACGGCGGTCGCGCCTCCCCCGGGAGCGGGACGTCGTCGTTCCTGAAGAAATACAGCACGACGCCGGCGAGCAGCGCGACGGCGCAGACCACATATCCGACGGCGAAGTTCCCCGTCACCACTGCCGCGATCACGGCGCCGATGAGGATGCCGACCGTCTGTCCCATGGCGGCCAGGCCGCCCACCGTGCCGCGCTGCGCCACGGGCACGCGGTCCGGGATGGCCGCGGTGATGGCGGCATAGGCGCCGTTGCAGCCGGCCTGCACGAGGCACCAGAGCAGCGTCATGATGGCAACGTTCGGCGCCCCCGCGAGGGCGATCAGGGCCGCGGCGCCGAGGATGGCTCCAAAGAGGACCCAGGGCACCCGGCGGCCCCGGCGTGAGGAGGTGCGGTCGCTGAACGCGCCAAACAGCGGATTGGCCACCAGCGAGACGGCTGCGCCGGCTCCGGTCACAAGGGCGAGGATGGCTTCCTTCTCGCCCTCGCTGAACGCTGCCGCCTGCTGGCCAAGGAGCACCTGAAGCGGGGCGAAAAATGCCGCGTTAATGCCGAGGTTGACCAGGACGACGCCGGCGATCCAGACGGGTCGGACCGCCCGATTGGGCTCAGCGAGCGCCACCGCCGTCGGGCGTTCCGTCGCCGAGGGCGCCGAGGCGAGGCGACGGGCTGGGTCCGGAGCAGCGCCGGGTGGATCGGACAGGCTCATGTAATTCGGTTCCCCCCGGAAACTGACGACGCATGCTGAAGATCGGTGTGCAGCCAGACTATCGTGGGGACCACGATCCGCCCCCCTATTTCCAGCTCAGGAGAACCGATGGCCGCATCCGCCCTTAATACCGCCGATCTCTACGATGAGCGGGGTGAGGAGCTCGACTCCCTGGCCCTGCAGTTCCAGTCGCTCGGCGGCCGGACGCACTTCAGCGGCCCGGTCCGTACCATCCGCTGCTTCGAGGACAACGCCCTGGTCAAGTCCACGCTCGCCACACCCGGCGACGGCGCCGTCCTCGTGGTGGACGGAGGCGGCTCGCTGCGCACGGCCCTGATGGGGGACCTGATCGCGGCCAGCGCGGTCGCGAACGGCTGGGCCGGCGTCGTGATCAACGGCGCCATCCGCGACCGGACGGCCATCGCCGGACTGCCGCTCGGGGTGAAGGCGCTCGGCAGCAACCCGCGCAAGAGCGCCAAGGCAGGTGCCGGCGAGAGCGGCGTGGAACTGGTGATCGACGGCGTCGTCCTCCGGCCCGGCGCCATGATCTGGTGCGATCCGGACGGGATTCTGGTCGAGCGGTAAGTCTTCCTCCCGGCGGTCCGCGGCGTCACGGCAGGCATTCTTTCGGCGTGCCTGCGGGCGCGGATTGGCTCCCCTCCCGGGAACGTCAGGCGTTGAGCGGGTAAAAGACTGCGCTGCGTGACGATCCGTTCTCGGCACGAGGCATTCGGAGCCTGATCGCCGCGCCCGCCAACTGTATGTTTCCTCTCACTTTTTGCGGCGTGTGACAGGCGTCGCTCCGGCGCTGGTGTAAGACTTGGTAGCTGCGGCGCAGGCCGTGGAACGCGAAATGCCGAGGGAGCCAGATGACAACCACCCAAGACCAGACTGTAGCCAAGATCCCCCAGCGGGTCATTTGGCTGGCCGTGGCGGGCGCCGTGGGCGGCTTCCTCTTCGGCTTCGACTCCTCGGTGGTCAACGGCGCCGTCGACGCGATCAAGGACGAGTTCGCGCTCAGTGAGGCCGTGACCGGTTTCGCCGTGGCCGTGGCCCTCCTCGGCTGCGCCGCCGGCGCCTACCTGGCTGGCAAGATCGCCGACCGCTACGGCCGCATCCCCGCCATGAAGCTCGGTGCCCTGCTGTTCCTGGTCAGCGCGATCGGGACCGGCTTCGCCTTCAGCGTGTGGGACCTCATCTTCTGGCGGCTGGTCGGCGGCCTGGGCATCGGTCTGGCCTCCGTCATCGCTCCGGCCTACATCTCCGAGATTTCCCCGCGCCACGTCCGCGGCCGGCTGGCCTCGCTCCAGCAGCTTGCCATCACCACTGGTATCTTCGCGGCGCTGCTCTCGGACGCCCTGTTCGCGAACTTCGCCGGCGGAGCCGGCCAGGACCTCTGGTTCGGTATTGAAGCCTGGCGCTGGATGTTCCTCGCGGCTGCCGTGCCCGCCGTCGTTTACGGCTGGATTGCCTACACCCTGCCCGAGTCGCCGCGGTTCCTGGTCGTCCAGGGCAAGAACGAGGAGGCCCTCAAGATCTTCCAGTCCATCGCCCCGAACGAGGACACGGACCGCCACCTGCGCGACATCAAGAAGGCCATCGAGGAAGACAAGGTCGCGGGCCAGAAGGGCTCCCTCCGCGGCAAGGCCTTCGGCCTGCAGCCCGTCGTCTGGATCGGCATCATCCTGTCCGTGCTGCAGCAGTTCGTCGGCATCAACGTGATCTTCTACTACTCCACCACCCTGTGGAAAGCCGTCGGCTTCCAGGAGAAGGACTCCCTGACGATCTCTGTGGCCACCGCGATCACGAACATCCTCGTAACCCTCGTGGCGATCGCCCTGGTGGACCGGATCGGCCGACGTCCCATCATGCTCGCGGGTTCCATCGGCATGGCCGCCTCGCTGGGCACCATGGCCCTGGCCTTCGCGTCAGCCACGGGAACAGGCGACGCGATTTCGCTGCCCGGCGCGTGGGGTCCGGCCGCCCTGGTTGCCGCCAACGTCTTCGTGATCAGCTTCGGCGCCTCTTGGGGCCCGCTCGTCTGGGTGCTGCTGGGTGAGATCTTCCCGTCCCGGATCCGCGCCCGCGCCCTGGGCCTCGCCGCGGCCGCCCAGTGGATCGCCAACTTCGCCATCACCCTGAGCTTCCCGGTCATGGCGGCGGCGTCCCTGCCCCTGACCTACGCCATGTACGCGATGTTCGCGGCGGCGTCGTTCTTCTTCGTGAAGTTCAAGGTGCCGGAGACCAACGGCATGTCCCTGGAGCATGCCGAGACGCTCTTTGTCCCGAAGGGCTCCGCGAAGGCTTCCGCCAAGGCCTGAGCCGCAGTGCGCCCGGCGCCCTTCCGCCTCTCGAGGTGACAGTTAATGCCCATGTTCCGCGGGAACATGGGCATTAACTGTCANGGCGGGTTGGTCACCCGGTGCGTCGGCTAAACCACGTGGGGCGCGTGTGCGGTCAGGAAGCGGCGTCCGCCGAGCACCACGGCAATGGCCGCCACCATGGCCAGCGCGCCCGCGAAGAAGGGCACCTGCGGACCGAAGTGCTCGCCCAGCTGTGCGGCGGCAAACGGGGCCAGGGCGCCGCCCATCCAACGCACAAAGTTGTATCCGGCAGAGGCCACGGGCCGCGGCGAATCGGAGACACCCATGGCCAGCTCCGTGTAGATGGTGTTGTTGATGCCCAGGAGCGCCCCGGAAATTACGACCAGCACGACGACGGCGGGCACCGAGTGCCCGGCGGCCAGCCCCAGTCCCACCAGGTCCAGCATCAGCAGGGCAAGGGTGCCGGTGAGGACCCGGACGGCCCCGAAGCGGTTTTGCAGCACGGGGGCGGCAAACACGGAGAAGACGGCGACGGCGACGCCCCAGCCGAAGAACACTCCGCCGATCCCGTAGGCGTCCATGCCCAGGATGAAGGGTGTGAAGGCGAGGACCGTGAAGAAGCCGTAGTTGTAGAACAGGCCGCTGGCCGCCGTCGTCCTGAGTCCTTTGTGCCCCAGCGCGAGGAGAGGATCCCGGAGCCGGACCTTCCGCTCTGGCAGCGGGGTCTTGGGCAGCAGAGTAATGAGCGCGATGAACGCGGAGGCCATCAGCACAGCGGTCCCGAAGAACGGTGCGCGCCACTGCCAGCCGCCCAGGAGTGCGCCCAGGAGCGGGCCGAGGGAAATTCCCAGCCCAAGGGCGGCCTCGTACAGGATGATCGCCGTGCCGGCGCCGCCGCTCGCGACGCCGACAATCACGGCCAGCGCCGTGGCCACGAAGAGGGCGTTTCCCAGCCCCCAGCCGGCCCGGAAGCCGATGAGCTCGGCCACGCTTCCGGAGGTGCCGGACAGCGACGCGAAGACAACGATCACTGCCAGTCCGATCAGCAGCGTCCGTTTCCCGCCGATCCGGGACGAGACGTAGCCCGTGATCAGCATGGCGACGGCCGTCACCAGGAAATAGCTGGTGAAGAGCAGCGAGACCTGGCTCGGCGAGGCGTCCAGGTTCTTGGCGATCGCCGGCAGGATGGGGTCCACGAGGCCGATACCCATGAAGGCGAAGACCGCTGCGAGAGCAGTCGCCCACACCGCCTTGGGCTGTTTGAGTAGTGAGGCCTTCTCAGCCTCGAGGGTCTTTTCCGCTGCCGGCAGGGTGTCGGCGGGCTGGCCGTGCATAGTTGCACTCCTAATTCATGGGATCTAAGTTGTGGGATTTTCGGTTGGGTATCAGGCCTGAAGCGTCGCGTTGATCTTGCCGATGACCGGGAGGGCGGCCGCGAGGGCGGCACGGTCGCCGTCCGAAAGGGACGAGAGGATGCCGGCCATGACGGCATTGCGGCGCTCGTTGGCGGCATCGACGGCGGCGAGGCCGGCTTCCGTGAGGGCCACACGGACGGCGCGGGCGTCGTGAGGGTCCGGTTCCCGGCGGGCGAGGCCGGCGCGCTCGAGCTTGATGATCTGCTCGGTGGCACTGGGCACCTTGACGCCGAGGTTCCGGGCAATGTCGCCGACCCGCACGCCGCTGGGCTCACGGGAAGTGGGTCCGCCCTCCATCAGCATTTTGAGCGTGCTGAGCTGGGCGGCGCTGAGTTCGCCGTCGGCGTCCAGGCGGCGGACGAGGTAGATGCTGTGGCGGAGGGCCTCGCGGAAGTCCTGGGCGAGGGCGACGAGGCCCGGATCGGCCGGTTCACTGACGGTCATAGTTAGGTAGCCTAACTGTTAGGCTGCCTAATGGTCAAGAGGGCGGTTGTCGGTTCCACCCGCGAGGTGACAGTTGGCGCCCATGATCTCGCGGCGCATGGGCGTCAACTGTCACCTCGACGGGGGGCTTAAACACGACGACGCCGGAACTCGGGTGAGCTCCGGCGTCGGCGGCTAGGCTTCGGCGATTGAACGGACTAGGCGGCAGTCCTGGCCTCATCGACCAGGGCGGCGACGGCCGGGAACAGCGGGTGGTCCGCGGTCAGGCCCGTGATCTTTGCTGTGGCCTCCTCCGCGGTCGAGGATGCCAGGATTTGCCCGAGCTCCACCGCTTCAGCATCGGCCGGATCGTTGAAGCGCAGGGCAGCCGCGATCGCGCCCAGCAGGGCCTCCGGGACTATCCCGCGTTCGGCCAGCTCCGCGGCCGGACCGATGAAGCGTTCGTGCCGGCTGAGCTTGCGCAGCGGCGCCCGGCCCACCCGGTTTACGGTGTCCGGCAGGTGCGGGTTGGAGAAGCGGCCCAGGATCTTCTGGACGTAGGCCTCCTGCTCGTCGCGGTTGAAGCCATGCTTGGCCACCAGCAGCTCTTTGGTTTCGTCCAGGACGGCGCGCACGTCCGCGGCGACGTCTTGGTCGGCCATGGCCTCGGAAATCTTCTCCAGGCCGGCGTCGAAACCGAAGTACGCTGCGGCGGCGTGCCCGGTGTTCACGGTGAACAGTTTCCGCTCGATGTACGGCTCCAGCTCATCCACGAAGGTCGCGCCCGGAATCACCGGCGGATTGCCCGCGAAGGGGGTCCTGTCGATGACCCATTCGTAGAAGTTCTCCACCGTGACGTCCAGGCCTTGCCCCGCCTCCTGGTTCGGCACGATCCGGTCCACGGCCGTGTTCGCGAAGACCGCTTTGTCCTCAAGGGACCCCGCGGCAGCGTCCCATTGGGCCGCCACCTCGGACTTCAGGATGTCCGTGGCATTGATGGCGTTTTCGCACGCCATCACCTGCAGCGGGGCGAGCCCGGCAGCCCGGGCGGCGATCCCCTTGGCGATCACCGGAGCCACGAATTTGAGGATGTGCGGCCCCACCGCGGTGGTGACCACGTCCGCCGTCGTGATCTCCGCGATGACGTCCGCTTCCTGGCTGCTGGAGTTCAGCGCGCGGAAGTTCTCCACGGTCCGGACGGTGGGGTGCTCCCCCACCTCGTGGACCTGGTAGCTGTCCGCGGCTGCCAGCTGGGTGATCAGGGCGTCCGCGACATCCGCGAACACCACCTCGTACCCCGCTTCGTGCAGCAGCAGCCCAACGAATCCGCGCCCGATGTTTCCAGCTCCGAAATGGACAGCCTTCACTATGAATTGACCTTTCCGAACAGGTCCAGGACTTCCTCGACCGTGGTGGCCGCCTCAAGCTGCGCCACCTGCGCCTTGTTGGTGAAGACCTTGGCGATGGAGGACAGGATGTGCAGGTGTTCGTTGTTGATGCCTGCGACGCCGACCACGAACTTCACTTCCTTGCCGTTCCAGTCGATGCCGTCCGGGTAGCGGACCACGGAGACCGCGGATTTCATGATGTGGTCCTTGGCGGCGTTGGTGCCGTGCGGGATGGCGAGGAAGCTGCCCATGTAGGTGGACACGGACTCCTCGCGCTCGTGCATGGCGTCCAGGTATCCGGCGTCGACGGCGCCGCGGTCCAGCAGGAGCCGGCCGGCCTCGTCGATGGCGGCGTCACGGCTGGTTGCCGTGCCGTTGAGGACAACACTCTCCGCCACCAGGATGCCGGCGGGGCCGGTTTCCTCGGGAGCTTCCAGCGTTTCGACGACGGCGGCAGCAGCGGGCCCACCGTCCGTGTTGCTGGTACGGACCAGCTCAACGATTTCGTCGTAGCGCGGGCTGTTCATGAAGTTGTCCACGGACACGTGCACGGCGCTGGCGGTGACGGGTTTGGCCCGTTCGGTCAGGTCCTGGTGGGTGATGACGATGTCGTACGTGTCGCTGAGGTTCGCTATTGCGGAATTGGTGACCTTGACGTCCGGGAAGCCGGCCGCCTTGATCTTGTTCCGCAGCACCGAGGCACCCATTGCGCTGGAGCCCATGCCGGCGTCGCAGGCGAAGACGATGTTCTTGACCGGTCCGGCGAGGACTGCGACGCCGCCGCCGGCGGCAGCACCGGAACCCGTGAGCATGGAGGACACCGAGCTCTTTTTGCCCTTCATTTCCTCCATCCGGACGGTGGCAGCGCCGAGGGCCTCTTCCTCGCTGGCGCCCACGGGGGTCTTGCTGGTTTTCAGGATCACCGAGGCGATCAGGAACGACACGGTGGTGGCGAACAGCACGGAAAGGGTCACACCGACGTAGCTGTCGCGCGCGGTTGCCGCGTAGACGGCGATGATGCTGCCCGGGGCTGCCGGCGACCGGAGCCCGGCCCCGGTGACCACGAGGGTGAAGATACCGGTCATGCCGCCGCCGATTGCGGCGAGGATCATGATCGGCTTCATGAGCACGAACGGGAAGTAGATCTCATGGATGCCGCCAACGAACTGGATCACTGCTGCGCCCGGCGCGGACGCCTTGGCCAGTCCCGTGCCGAAGATCGAGTAGGCGAGCAGGATGCCGAAGCCCGGACCGGGGTTGGCTTCCAGCAGGAAGAGGATGGACTTGCCCTGCTCGAGCGCCTGTTGTGTGCCGAGCGGGGTGAGGATGCCGTGGTTGACGGCGTTGTTCAGGAACAGGACCTTTGCGGGCTCAATGAAGATGCTGGTAAAGGGCAGCAGTCCGTTGATAACCAGGAATTCGACCACGCGGCTGGCGCCGTCGCTGAAGGCCTTCACCACCGGGCCGATCACGAGCATGCCCACAACCGCCATGCCGGCGGAAAGGATGCCGGCCGAGAAGTTGTCGATCAGCATTTCGAACCCCGGCTTGACCCGGCCTTCCCAGATCTTGTCGACCTTCTTCATGAGCCAGGCCGTGAGTGGGCCGAGCATCATGGCGCCGATGAACATGGGGATGTCGGTGCCGACGATGACGCCCGTGGTGGCCACGGCACCCACGACGCCGCCGCGCACGCCGTAGACCATCCGGCCGCCGGTGTAGCCGATCAGGAGCGGCAACAGGTACGTGATCATGGGCCCGACAAGTTTGGCGAGCTCCTCATTCGGCAGGAAGCCCGCCGGGATGAACAGCGCCGTAATGATGCCCCAGGCGATGAAGGCACCGATGTTGGGCATGATCATTCCGGACAGGAAAGTCCCGAACTTCTGGACGCCAACACGCACGCTGGTGCGGGGTTTCGCGACTGTCTCTGTTGCCATGTGATTTCCTAACCGTCATTCCTGCTGCACCGCAGGATGGTCCGATGATTTCGCGAAAGCTAGCTGGTGGAGCTGGTGGAGATCCGGTGGAGCCATTCGAGGAAGAGCTTGAGTTCCGAGCTGGAGAGCTGGTCTGAGTGCGATGCCTGCAGTGCCGCGTTCAGGGCGATCGCCGCCACAACCACTGACGATTTCCCGGACTCTTCAGGGCCGCTGTTCTTGGCCTGGTCCGAGGACACCGCAAAGATCATGGCGTCGCGGGTCATGGTGGACAGCTCGAGGTTGCGCTCGGGCGCCTTTTCCGTGATCAGCATGAGCGTCACACCGACGTTGGCAGCCAGGATACTCCTGGCCGCTTCCCGCGGAGGGACGTTGAGTTGGCCGGCGACGGCGGCCTTGTTCAGCATTTCCTCCATCAGGCCCTCGGCGTCAGCGACGACGGCCGGGCGGCTTTCCGGGCGGATATTGCCAAACATGACCAGGTACAGTTCCGGCTGCTTGAGCCCGAACTGCACATGGTTGTCCCACATCCGCCGGATATCTTCCAGCGGCTGTCCGGACGGTGCGAAGTCGCGTTCGCCCGCCACGTACTCTTCAAAACCTGCCGCGACGACGGCGTCGAACAGACCTTCCTTGTCACCGAAGTGGTGATAGAGGGTCGGCGCCGTCACTCCGGCCAACTGGGTGATCTGGCGGGTGGAAACCGCGCCGCCGGCGGAGTTGGCCAGCAGCTCAGCGGCTGCACGCAGCAGCCGCGTCTTTGGCGGAAGCTGGCCATCGAAACTCATAACCGCTACCCTAGCACCTATAGCAACGCTATATGAAGTGCATCACATACAATTTTTTCACGTACCGGGATCCGCCTGCTGACGCAGCTGTCGGCGGGCCCGCCCGATTCACCGGCTTACTGGCCCACGGCAGAGAATGAGGACCTTCAGTGCAGAACTTCCCAGGAGTAGGCGTCAGCCCCGGCCGCATCATCGGAACCATCCGCCAGATGCCCAAACCCGTCAGCGAACCGCCCGCCGGGGAGCAGCTGCCGGCCGGCGTTACGGCTGAGGAAGCGACCGCGGCCTTGAAAACGGCCGCGAAAGCCGTCCACGATGAGCTGAAGGCCCGGGCCGAGACCGTCAGCGGAGACGGGAAGGCAGTCCTGGAAGCCACCGCCCTCATGGCGACGGACACGATGCTCTTGAAGTCGGCCGCCAAGCTGATCGGCCGCGGCACCTCCGGCCAGCGGGCCATCTGGGAAGCCGGCGCCTCCGTCTCGGAAATGCTGCACAACCTGGGCGGCTACATGGCAGAGCGCGCCACCGACGTCCTGGACGTCCGGGCCCGGATCGTGGCCGAACTGCGCGGCGTCCCGGCCCCGGGCATCCCGTCCTCCCCCACCCCGTTCATCCTGATCGCCGAGGACCTGGCCCCGGCGGACACCGCCACCCTGGATCCGGAGAAAATCCTGGCCCTGCTCACGGCCGGCGGCGGCCCGCAGTCCCACACCGCGATTATTGCCCGTTCGCTGGGCCTCCCCGCCGTCGTGGCCGCTACCGGCGTCGACCAGCTCCCGGACGGCACCGAGGTCTACGTCGATGGCGCCGCCGGCCTGATCTCCGTGGACCCGGATGACTCCCAGCGGGCCGCCGCAGAGCACTGGGCCGCCACCGCCTCGCTGCTGGCGGACTTCGACGGAACGGGCGCGACGGCGGACGGCCACCTCGTGCCGCTGCTCGCCAACGTCGGCGGGGCCAAGGACGCCCTGGCCGCCGCGAAGCTGAACGCGCAGGGCGTGGGGCTGTTCCGGACCGAGTTCTGCTTCCTGGAGCGGGACACCGAGCCCACCGTGGACGAACAGGCCGCCGCGTACAAGGGCGTCTTCGATGCGTTCCCCGGCAAGAAGGTGGTGCTCCGGACGCTCGACGCCGGCGCGGACAAGCCGCTGCCCTTCCTCACCGACGCCACCGAGCCAAACCCCGCCCTTGGCGTCCGCGGGTACCGCACGGATTTCACCACGCCGGGCGTGCTCGAACGCCAGTTGCAGGCCATCGCCCTGGCCGAGCAGGAATCCGAGGCAGACGTCTGGGTCATGGCGCCGATGATTTCCACCGCGGAGGAGGCCGCCCGCTTCGCCACCCTGTGCACCGAGGCAGGGATCAAGACCCCCGGGGTCATGGTGGAAGTCCCGTCCGCGGCGCTCACCGCCGAGGCCATCCTCCGGGAGGTGGCTTTCGCGAGCCTGGGCACCAACGACCTCACCCAGTACGCCATGGCCGCTGACCGCCAGCTTGGCCCGCTCGCAGCCCTCAATACCCCGTGGCAGCCTGCCGTGCTCCGGCTCGTCGGCCTGACCGTGGAAGGTTCCGTCGCGGAGGGCCACAGCAAACCGGTCGGCGTCTGCGGCGAGGCCGCCGCGGACCCGGCCCTCGCCGTCGTCCTGACCGGACTGGGCGTCTCGACCCTGTCCATGACAGCCCGGTCCCTGGCCGCCGTGGCCGCCGTGCTGAAGACCGTCACCCTGGCCGAGGCGCAGGAGCTGGCCAAACTGGCGCTCTCCGCGCCGAGCGCCACCGAGGCCCGTGCCTGGGTCCGGGAGAAGCTGCCGGTCCTCGAGGAGCTCGGACTGTAGTGCTGCAGCAGGGCAGCCGCAGTGTGAGGCCGATGCCGGGGCACTAGGATGCACACCATGACACTGATTGCTCCCCGGGTGACGGCCGCCCTTCCGGCTGAGGACGCGCAGAAACTCCGGTACGCCCTCGACGGCAGCGACGACATCACGGTGTTTGTCGACGGCACCGTCCACCGGCTGCCGGCCCAGGCACGGGACGCCGTCGTTGACCTGCTGGCGCGGTTCAGCCGGGGCGATGCGGTGACGGTCAGCAGCGTCGAGGAAATGCTGACCACGTCCCGGGCCGCCGAGCTGGCCGGCATCTCGCACACCTATCTGCGGAACATGACGGACCGCGGCGAAATCCCGGTGGAATACCGGGGCACGCACCGGCGGATCCGGCTCGCCGACATCATGGCCTGGCTGGAAAAACAGAAGAAGAACAATACCGCCGACGGCGCTCCGGACCCCGGGGATGACGGTGCCGCGGATGCTTCGTGACGGCGTGATAAGGATCAAACAACGATCCCGGAGCTGCGCGGAAACGTGGAGACGACCGGGGTTACGCTTGAATTGTGGGTAAGTTCAGAGGGTGGCACATCGTGGCCGGCATTGCCGCCATGGTGCTCACCGGCATCCTCGGAAACGCCATGGGGCTGAATAACACCGCTGCGTTTATGGCCAGCTGTGTTGCGTTTGTGGCCGTTTCGATGTGGATCGACAACCGGATGTCCCTCCGCAGGCGGGAAAGAGCGAGGGAAGCAGCCCGCGCCGCGGACCGTGATGATGCAGGCGCCGAACCGGGCCCCGCACTGGAGCCCGAGCAACCCGAACGCGACGGCCGCGGCACCTAAAGTTCAGCAGAGTCCTGGGCCCGCCCCCGGGTCAGATCCTGGGACGGGCCGCCCAGCGCCGCGCTTTGAGCGCCGCGTGGAGTTCCAGCCGCACCATCCCCTTGAGCGGATCGACGCCCAGCAGCTGCCGGATCCGGCCCAGCCGGTTGTAGATACTGCTCCGGTGCAGGTGCAGTTTGTCCGCCACTTCCTGGACTGAGCCGTCATTGTCATAGAAAAGCTCCAGCACCGGCAGCAGCTCCTGGTTCCGGTCGTGGTCCGCCAGGATGCGGAAATAGACCGAGCCGGCGTCCGCCCACGCCCCCGCCCCGCCGCCGGCCGAGGCCAGCAGCTGGTAGATCCCCGTGGCGCGGCAGTCCACGAGCTCCCCCAGCTGGAGATCCACCGCCGCTGCCTGCGCGGCCTGCCGCGACTGACGGTACGCATCCGCGAGTTCCCGCGGCCTCGCGAAGCCTTCTGAGGTTCCGAGGATGATCCGGTGGACCGGCCGGCCGGACCTCTTGGCCAGCTCCAGCTGATAGTGGACCAGCACCTGGGCGTGGTCTGCCCGGCCGGTCGATTCCTTGAACAAGACAACGGCGTGGGTCTCCGTGCCGGCACTGAACAGCGCGGCATCCACCCCGATGGTGGCCTGCAGCGCCGCGGAGCGGTGGATCAGCGTGGAGGCGATCGGATCCGAGCCTTCCGCCCAGCCATCGGCATCGAGGACCGTCACCAGCTGCCAGGGCCCGCGCCCCTGCACTTCCTTCCAGCCCGCCACGGCCGCGACGGCGTTGGACTCGCCCCGGCACGCGGCCAGGAATTCCTGTTCGCGGCGGCGGCGGAACTCGGATTCGGCCGTGTTGGAGTCCAGCAGCAGTGCCGAAAGCTGCTCCAGTTCGCGGGCCACGTCGGGCAGGTGGGTGAGGACCGACGTAGCGTTCGGCTCCTCGGCTTCCAGCTGGACCCACAGGTACCCCACCCGGAAACCCCGCACCAGCAGGGGAACGCAGACGCGGCCCAGCATCCCGAGCTCCTCATTGGCGGGCACGACCACGGGGCGGACCGCCGTCGCGATCCCGTGCGAGAGCTGCCAGGCGCTGACGTCCAGCGCCACGCGCTTGCTGAGCAGGAAGTTCACCCGGACCCGGTCCGCGTGCGACTGGTTGGAGCTGTAGGCGAGTAGCTGACCGTCGAGATCCTCCAGCGAGAGGCCGCGGCCCAGTCTCAGTGCGACCTGCTCCACGAGCTGTTCGACATCCTGCTGCTGCATCCTGCCAGACTACTGCGCGGAGGGCGCCCCGGCGAACGAAGCCGCCAACGGACAGCAGGCGACACCTGACGCTTGCCGGTTCGACAAATGTCCAGCCCACTATTTGAAAAGGCCCGGATTTCCGCGGGCAGCGGGCGTTACCGCACGGCGGCTCCTGTCGCTTGCCTCACAGCCGGATTTATTCTGGAAGTACGACTTCCCCGCGTTCACCCCGGCCCGCAAGGCCACCAGCACTGGAGCCCACAAATGATCATCGGTGTCCCCAAAGAGATCAAGAACAATGAATTCCGCGTCGCCATCACGGCTGCCGGTGTCCACGAATTCCGCACCCACGGCCACTCGGTCCTGGTGGAGCGCGGCGCAGGCCTGGGCTCGGGCATCACGGACGAGGAATACGCCATCGCCGGCGCCGAGATCGTCGCCGACGCCGACGACGTCTGGGGCCGCGCCGATATGGTCATGAAGGTCAAGGAGCCGGTCAAGGCCGAATACCACCGCTTCCGCAAGGGCCTGATCCTCTTCACCTACCTGCACCTCGCGGCCGAGCCGGAGCTGACGCAGGAACTCATCAACACGGGCGTCACCGCCATCGCCTACGAGACCGTCCAGGAGGGCCGCAGCCTGCCGCTGCTCGCCCCGATGTCCGAAGTTGCCGGCCGCCTGTCGGTCCAGGTGGGCGCCACCTCGCTGATGGCTCCGGCCGGCGGCAAGGGTGTGCTGCTCGGCGGCGTACCGGGCGTCCGCCCGGCCAAGGTCGTTGTCCTGGGCGCCGGTGTTGCCGGCACCAACGCCGCCGCGATGGCCCTGGGCCTCGGCGCCGACGTCACCATCCTGGACATCAACATCAACCGCCTGCGCGAACTGGATGCCCAGTACCAGGGCCGCCTGAAGACGGTTGCCTCCAACGCCTACGAGATCGAGAAGTCCGTGGTCGACGCCGACCTCGTCATCGGCTCCGTGCTGATCCCGGGCGCCAAGGCCCCCAAGCTGGTCACGAACGAGCTCGTCTCGCGGATGAAGCCCGGCTCCGTGCTGGTCGACATCGCGGTGGACCAGGGCGGCTGCTTCGAGGACACGCACCCCACCACGCACCAGGAACCGACGTACAAGGTCCACAACACGATCTTCTACTGCGTGGCCAACATGCCGGGCGCCGTGCCGAACACCTCCACGTACGCGCTGACCAACGTCACCCTGCGCTACGCCGTCTCGCTGGCCAACCTGGGCGTCAAGGCAGCGTTTGAGCGCGACGCCGCCCTCGCCGCAGGCCTTAACATCGCCGGCGGCAAGGTTGCGCACCGCTCGGTCTCCGAAGCGCACAACCTGCCCCTCGTCGCCGACTGGCACGAGCTCGTCTCCGCGTAACACCCGCTCGAAGCCGCATCGACTGCTCCGTTACCGCCCTTTTGGACCCCCAAAACGGCGGTTGGGCCCACGCCGGCAGGGTTCCCTGGCCGAGCTTGCGAGGCGAGGGGGCCGGTGGGGAGCAGTCGATTGCTGTTTAACCCAGGGCCCGGGCCTGCTCGATCAGCCGCAGCACGTCCACCGGGCCTGCCGGATCCACCGGGACGGGCAGCGCCGAGGCGGCGNGGCGCCGCCGTCGTTGATCTTCTCCGCCAGGATCCGGTAGAACTCCGGGTAGGCGCCCCGCTCGGTGGGCAGCCGGTCCAGGTGGCCGTCCCGCCCGAGCAACCCGGCCCAGTCGCGGTCCTCGACGCCGTAGTCGGGGTCGAGCGGGCTGCCGCCGGCCACGATGAACGGCTCCTGCGGGTCCACGCCGTGCTTCGTAAAACCGCCTGCGCTGCCCAAAAGCCGGAAGCGCGGCCCCTGCTGGGCGCAGAGCATGTTCATCCACAGATGGCTGGTCACGCCGGATGCGTGCCGCAAGGCGAGGAAGACGTCGTCGTCGGTCTTCTCCCCTGGCCGCCGTGCCTCCAGTTCGGCGTGGGTGACCGTGGCGGGGCCGAACAGCTGTACGGCCTGGTCCAGCAGGTGGGTGCCAAGGTCAAACAGGACCCCGCCGCCGTCGTCGGCCGTCGCGGCCGCCTTCCAGGCTTTGGCGACGTCCGGGGACCAGCGTTCGAAGCGGGACTCGAACCGCGTCACGGTGCCGAGGACGCCGCTGTCCAGCAGGCCGCGGACGGTCAGGTAGTCGCCGTCCCAGCGCCGGTTCTGGAAGACGGTGAGCACGCGGCCCAGCCGGGCGGCGAGCCCGATGAGCTCCTCCCCTTCTGCGCTGCGCACGGCAAACGGCTTGTCGACGACGACGTCGAGCCCGGCTTCCAGCGCGGCCTNCGCGAGCGGGTAGTGGGTGGTCGGAGGGGTGCCAAGGACCAGCAGGTCCAGTTCGCCGGCGAGCCCAAGAATGTCCGCCGGGGTGTCGACGATCCGGGCGCCGGGGTAGCGGGCGGATGCGGCTGCCTGCCTGCCGGCGTCGGAAGTGGAGATCACCGCGACGGAAAAAGCGGGGTCGGCCGCCAGCAGCGGGGCATGGAAGACGCTGCCCGAGAGGCCGAAGCCGGCGACGGCCGTGCGGATGGGCCGGGTGGAATCGGTTGTCATGGCTCCACGCTACCCCCGCGCACGCCCTGAGTCCCCGGTTAAACAGCGAAGGCCGGCACCCCGCTGATTCGGGAGTGCCGGCCTTCGCTGTTAGTGGAGCTGCTTAGCGGGGGACTACTTCTTTTCCCAGCCGAGGGTGGTCCAGTCCGGAACCTGGGACAGGCTCTTGAACAGGGACGGGCCGTAGTTGGCCAGGCCGGTGCGCACGAAGGAGATCTGCGGACCGTTCATCACAACACCCATGGAGAAGTACTTCTCCATGTGCTTCTTTTCAACTTCCATGGCAGCCTTGTTGCGCTCGGCGTTGTCGGCGATGGTGGAGAGCTTCTTGATCTCGGCGTCCAGTTCGGCGTCGCCCAGTTCGTTCTCGTTCGTTTTGGAATCGTAGAACTGCTTGACGGCGTCGGTCGCGTCGGGGCCTACGGTGTAGCCGGAGACGCTCATGAAGAAGTCGCGGCTGCCCAGGACCTTGCCGAAGTCGGCAGAAGCGCGCTGGTCGATGCCGACATCCATGCCGCCGGCCTTGAGCTGGTTCTGCAGGGTCTGCGTGAAGGCCAGGGTGGTGGGATCGTCACCGAAGTTGCTGATCTTGAAGGCCGCGGGGACGCCGTCCTTCTCCATGATGCCTGCGGCGTTGGCCTTGTAGCCGGCGTCGGTGAGGACCTTCTTGGCGGCTTCGGCGCCGGTTTCCTTAACGGGATAGTTGTCCTGGTAGTACTTGGAGAACGGCAGCAGCATCATCGATCCGGAGCTGGTTTCTTCCCAGTTCAGGCCGTTGAAGCGGACCTTGCGCAGTGCCTCGCGGTCGACGGCGGTAAAGATCGCCTTGCGGATGGCGACGTCGGTCATCGGCGCCTTCTGCGCGTTGAGGTTCAGGCCACCGGCGAAGAGGCGCTGGCCGCGGCGGATCTCGGAGTCCTTGGTGCCGTCAAGCTGCTTGTACGGGGTGATGGTGTTTGCGGAAACACCATCGATTTCACCGTTCTTGAAGGCTGCGATGGCGGCGCTGCTCTCAAGCTGGCGGAAGACCACCTTTTCCAGGACCGGCTTGGTGCCCCACCACTTGTCGTTCTGGGCGAGGGTGACCGTCTTGGCGGCGCCGTCGTACTGGTCCAGCTTGAACGGTCCGGCCATCCACTCCGGGTGCATGTCGCCGGTGAAGCCTTCGTTGAAGATCGCCGGGGTGTTCACGGCCGGGTGGACCAGGCCGGTGAAGAGGGCGTCCAGCGGGTAGACCGGCTGGGTGGTGGTGACAATGACTTCCTTGGCGCTGGAGCCGGCCTTGACGGACTCAACGAACTCGTACGCGCCGGAGCTGACGATGTCGATGTCCTTGTTTTCACCCTTGAGCATGTTCCAGGTGTTTTCGAAGGCCTTAACGTCGATCGGGGTGCCGTCGTTGTAGCTGGCCTTCTCGTTCACCTTGATGGTGATGGTCTGCTTGCCGTCCTTGACCTCGCTCTTGACGTCTTCGCAGAAATCCTTGTTCGGCGTGGCGGTGCCGTCGAAGTCGAAGTTCCAGCAGCCCCAGGTGCCGGCCTGGTCGATCGGGCGGTGCAGGGCGGTGTTGTCCGCGCTGTTGCCGTTGTTGGAGAAACCGTTGAAGTCCGGACCGATGTTGCCCAGCGGCAGGGTGACGGTGCCGCCCGGCTGCAGGTCCTTGGCGTCCTTCGCGTTGATGCTGACCAGCTTGGCCAGGTCACTTCCCGCGTCCTGGCCCTTGGCGGCCTCGGGACCCTTTGCGGCGCCGCCGCCACCGCCACAAGCGGTCAGCGCAAGCGCTGCAACGACGGCGGTAACGCCGCCGATCTTGGTCAGATTCTTCATGTGTTCCCCTTCATTCCATTTTTCGTGCAAGTTGTGATGCGTGTGACTGGTAGGTCAGGTGGTTTCGTGGACAACGAGCATGTCCGCGTCCAGTTCGCCGTCCGGGTAGAAACAGGCGAATTGCTGGTCTGTGGGGGCCGCGGGGGCTGCCCGGCGGCCGGTAGCCGCCGGGTCTCCGGCGCGCACGGTGTCCGGTGACGCCGTGACGGTTGCCAGCCCGGGTTCCAGGGTCAGGCATTTCTCCTGCTTGGCCGGCGGCAATGCCGCGAAGACCGGGCAGCGGGTGGCGAAGTTGCAGCCCTTGGGGGCTTCGAGCGGCGAGGGCAGGTCCCCCTGCAGGATGATGCGTTCCCGGGTGCGTTCCAGCACAGGGTCCGGGACCGGAATCGCGGAAAGCAGTGCCCGGGTGTAGGGGTGGCGCGGGTTGTCGAAGACGCTGTCCACGTCGCCGATTTCCACGATCTTGCCCAGATACATCACGGCCACGCGGTTGGAGATGTGCCGCACCACGGACAGGTCGTGGGCCACCATCAGGTAGCTCAGCCCGAGTTCTGCACGGAGCTGGTCCAGCAGGTTGATGACTCCGGCCTGGACCGACACGTCCAAGGCCGACACCGGCTCGTCCAGGACCACCAGTTTGGGGTTCACGGCGAGGGCCCGGGCAATGCCGATGCGCTGGCGCTGGCCGCCGGAGAACTGGTTGGGGAAGCGGTTGACGTGGTCCGGCTGGAGGCCCACAAGCTCCATCAACTCCATGATCCGCTCCCTGATCCGGGGCTTGGCCATGCCCGCATTCTCGAGCGGCTCGGACAGTACCTCAAAGACGGTGAAGCGCGGGTCGAGGGCGCCCGTGGGGTCCTGGAACACCATCTGGAGTTCCTTGCGCATGGCGCTCTTGGTCCGGGCGTCGGAGGCTTCCTTGTTGCTGAGGCCGCCGATGACCACCTCGCCGTCCTGGTCCTTGTGGAACTCCATGATTTCCAGCAGGGTGGTGGTCTTGCCGCAGCCCGACTCGCCGACGATGGAGAAGCACTCGCCCTCGCGGATGTCGAAGCTCAGCCCGTCGACTGCCTTGACGGTTCCGATCCGGCGCTTGAGCAGGGCACCCTTCATCAGGGGGAAGTGCTTCCTGACGTCCCTGAGCTCCAGCACGGTCCGGCGCTCTTCGCGCGGGATCGCGTCAAAGCGTGACACCGGAACGGCCGGAGCCCGGAAGACCTCGCGGACGTCCACCTCCAGGCCCAGGGAATCGGTCTTGATGCAGGCGGCCTGGTGCGGCAGGNCCGCCCTCCGGGTTGTCCCCGGCGACGGGCCACAGCTCCGGTTCGCCCTGCAGGCAGGCTTCGCTGGCCAGCGGGCAGCGCGGCGCGAATGAACAGCCTGTGGGGGTGTGGATAAGGTTCGGCGGGATGCCCTCGATCGGCACCAGCGAGGACTTTTCGGCGACGTCAACGCGCGGCACGGCACCCAGCAGGCCCATCGTGTACGGCATCCGCGGGTTGTAGTAGATGTCGTCGACGCTGCCGGTCTCCACCGGCTTGCCGGCATACATCACCATGATGTCGTCGGCCATCCCGGCGACGACCCCAAGGTCGTGGGTGATCATGACGACGGCGGCGCCGGTTTCCTCCTGCGCGGTGTGGAGTACCTCGAGGACCTGAGCCTGGATGGTGACGTCGAGCGCCGTCGTCGGCTCATCGGCGATCAGCACGCGCGGGTTGTTGGCGATCGCGATGGCGATCATAACGCGCTGGCGCATGCCGCCGGAGAACTCATGCGGGAAGGCCTTGAGCCGGTCCTTCGGGCTGGGGATACCCACCATGCCGAGAAGCTCGACGGCGCGCGCTTCCTTGGCCTGCTTGCTCATGGTCGGGTTGTGGACCGTGAGCGCCTCGATGATCTGGTTGCCGACCGTGTAGACCGGCGTCAGGGAAGACAGCGGGTCCTGGAAGACCATGGCGATGTCGTTGCCGCGGAACCGGCACATGGCCTTGTCGCTGAGTCCCAGCAGTTCCTTGCCCTGGAGCCGGACCGAACCGGTGATCTCCGCCGTCGGGGGCAAGAGGCCCATGATGGCCATGGACGTGACGGACTTCCCGGAGCCGGACTCGCCCACAATGCCCAGCGTCTTGCCGGCGCGGAGGTCGAAGTCGATGCCGCGGACGGCGTGCACCACCCCGTTTTCCGTATTGAAGCGGACGTTCAGGTCCCGCACGGAGAGCACGGCATCCGCCGGGGCATCACCTGCGGCGTGCAGCCCGGCGACGTGCAGGCGCTCGGCCGCGGAGAGGTCGGCGGATCCGGGGCTGGCAGTCATTTCGTGGCTCATGGGGCCTTCTTCTTCTTGGCGCTGCCGACGGAGCTGGAGCTGGGATCGAACGCGTCACGCAGGCCGTCGTTCATCATGGCGAGCGACCCGGTCAGCAGGAACATGACGGTCAACGGGACCCAGAACATCCACGGGAACGTGGAGACCTGCGAGGTGGCCTGGCCGATCAGCACACCCAGGCTGACGTCCGGGACCTTGATGCCGATGCCGATAAAGGAAAACGCAACCTCGGCCAGGATCGCGCCGGTGATGCCGCGGGTGATGTCCAGGACCAGCAGCGAGCCGATGTTCGGAACGAGGTGCCGCCAGACGATGCGCCGCGGCGGAATCCCCATGTACTGGGCCGCCTTGACGAAGTCTCGCGTCATGAGGGACATCGAGAGCGAGCGGATGAGCCGGGCGGTGCCCATCCAGCTGAAGACCAGCAGGACGATGATCAGCAGGAGCCAGCTGGGCAGGGACTTCTGCAAGCCGTTGCCGCCGCCGCTCGTGGCCACGGCGACCACCAGGAGGGCCGGCATCATGATCAGGGCTTCGAGGATGAACAGCATGACTTTGTCCACCTTCCCGCCGAAGTAGGCCATGGTGCAGCCGTACACGGCGGCGATCAGCACCGAGACGAGGCCGACGACGAGGCCGATCAGGATCGAGATCCGGGTGCCCTCCACGGTCAGGGCGTAGAGGTCGATTCCGGCCTGGGAAGTGCCCAGCAGGTGCTCGGCCGACGGCGGCATGCCGATGTTGAACGGGTCGATCGTCTCCTTGTCCCAGCTGGTGAAGAAGCCGCCCACAAAGGAGAACAGGGTCAGGGCCAGGAAGATGACCAGGCCGACGACGGCTGTCTTGTTGCGCAGGAAGCGGCGGAGGATGATCGAGGACTTCGCGATGACGACGTCGTTGTTTTCGATCTTCGCCTCGTCGGCGACGGCGGCCGGGTCGACGGTGTTGAGGTTTGTCATGCTTACTGCACCCGCACTCTCGGGTCGACCAGCGTGGTGGCGAAGTCCGCGAGGATCGCGCCGATCGCGAAGATCACGGAGCCGTAGGCGAGGGTCGCCGTCGCGGCGTTGACGTCCTGCAGGGCGATGGCGTCGATGCTCCAGGAGCCGACGCCGTGCCAGGCGAAGATCTTTTCGGCGAAGAAGCCGCCGGCGAAAATGGCCGGGATGGTGAAAGCGATGCTTTGCGCCACGGGGATGAAGGACACCCGCAGGGCGTGCCGGCTGATGGCCTGGTTGCGGGTCAGCCCCTTGGCCCGCGCCGTCCGGACGAAGTCGGCGTTGACGTTGTCCAGGAGATATTGCCGCTGGGCGATCTGGTACGTGCCCCACCCCACGATCGTGATCGCGAAGGTCGGCACCGCGTAGTGGGCCAGCATGTCGACGAATTGCGCCCAGCCGCCGCCCTCCATCCCCGGGGTGGAGATGCCCGTGACGAAGAAGATGCGTTCGCCCACCGTCTCGTTGATGTTAATGGCACCGAGCTGCACCAGGAAGTAGGCGATCGGCGCGGGCACGATGTACACGAGGTAGCTGTAGGACGTGATGACCCGGTCCGAGGCCTTGTACTGCCGGGCTGCCGTGTACACACCCAGGGCGACGCCGATGATCAGGGTCAGGATGATGGAAGCCAGGAACAGCCGGGTCGAGATCCAGACCCGGTCGCCGAATTCGGCGTTGATGAACGCGCCGTTGGGACTGCGGCCCCAATCCCAGCGGGTGACGATCGCCGTGAGCCACTCAACGTAGCGATCCCACGCGCTGAGCTCCGGGTCGAGGCCCTTGAGCCGGAAGGAGTTGGCCACCTGCTCAGGCGTGGGCCGCGGGATCCGCTCCTGCTCCAGCAGCGCTGGCTGCAGGGTGTTCACGGCCAGGAAGTACCCGGCGGTGGTGGTCAGGAAGATCATGAAGACGTACGTGATGGCACGTTTGGCGAGGTATCGGAGCATGGGACGACTAGTTCGGGATTGCCGTTGCCGTTGCGGTGCCCGCCGCTGCCGGAGGTGCTGAAACCGCCCCGCCGCGCGCAGGATTCTTGACAAGATTCACAGCTTGATCCTTCCGTAGTCCCCATCCGGCAGGGGGGTTACCGCTGCCGATCCGGGATCTGGGCCAGCGGGTATCTGGCCACCCGCAGGCCTTTCGGCAAGTCCACGTGGACTATGTTGCGGGTCACATTCCAGAGGAAACTATCACATAGACACTGCCGCCGGACGCCCCGGCTCCCGGCATTCCGCGAGTCGGGTATCAGATCGTTATGAATAATTCCGGGGAATTGATTTGCTCCCGTCCGGCAGGGAGTCGGTCGGAGCTAAGCCCCGCGCACCACGCGCGAGACGAGCTCCCGCCAGGAGGCCGCGAGGCGTTCCGGGGCAACCTGGTGCACCCGGACGGCATGCAGGATCCGCTCCGGCTCCAGGACGGCACTCAGCGAGGTGGCCATCAGCCACGGATCCGCGGTCACGCCCGCTTCCCGCAGCAGCATCTCCAGATGCCGGTGCCAGAGCACGGCTGCCGGCACGTCGAACCGGTTGTAGGCCGACACGTCCGCGGCCCGGGCCAGCTCGCCGAATTCCAGGACCCAGGCGATGCGCTCCTCGCCGAAGGCGATGAGCCTCTCCAGGGGCGCAGCGCCGGGGCCCAGCGGCGGCGGGCCGAACATAAATCGCCCCTGGAACGCGGCCTCCGCGTCGCTCAGCAGCGTCATCATGAGCCCCGCCCTGCTGCCGAACCGCCGGAACACCGTCCCCTTGCCCACGCCGGCACGCTGCGCGAGGGTGCCCATCGTCAGGCCGTCCGCCCCGCACTCCTCGATGAGCTCGCGGGCAGCCCGGAGGAGCAGTTCACGGTTCCGGGCGGCGTCGCGGCGTTCGGACTCCACGCCCGGGCGGATGGGGATTAAGCTCACACGGCACATTCTAGCCCCGGGGAATAGAAGCGGACCGCAGTCCGTTTTGACCAGTGAAGGCCGGCAACAGCCTCACATGATCAGCCAGCCGCAGAGCATCCGCGGCGCGACATCTAGGAGTTCCCATGTCCAAGAACACCGTTCTCACCCTGGTCGGCAGCCTGCGCGCCGAATCCACCAACCAGAAGCTCGCCGAAGCCATCCAGCTGAACGCCCCGGAGCAGGTTGAGGTCCTCATCCACGAGAGCCTCGGCAACATCCCGTTCTACAACGAGGACATCGACATAGAAGGCCAGGTTCCCGCCGCCGCAGCCGCCCTCCGTGCCGCCGCGAACGACGCCGACACCCTGCTCCTGGTTACCCCCGAGCACAACGGCACGGTCCCCGCATCACTGAAGAACGCCATCGACTGGCTGTCCCGCCCGTACGGTGCCGGCGCCCTCACCGGCAAGCCGACCGCCGTCGTCGGGACCGCCTTCGGCCAGTTCGGCGGAGTCTGGGCCCAGGATGAGGCCCGCAAGGCCGTCGGCATCGCCGGCGCCCGGGTCCTCGAGGACGTCAAGCTGGCCGTCCCGGGCTCCATGGTCCGCTTCGCGGAGGTTCACCCGAAGGACGACGCCGAGGTCGTGGAGCAGATCAAGGCTGTCTTCGACGCACTGGAAGAATCCCGCACGGTCGCCGCAGCGTAGGTTCCTGCTGTTCGCCGGACACCCCCGGCCGCCTTCCAGCGGCCGGGGGTGTTCTGCGTCCGGAAACTTTTGCGCGACCTGTACGCGACTTTGAAAACAAAGGTTTCCTCATTGGCAACATGGGTTGTATTCTGTGTGATGTGACCCACGAAACACTTGATGCCGCCGCAGAAGTACTTCCGGCCGAGGCAATTGACGCAATCGAACGTGCGGCTACGTCCGCCCACCGCCACGAGGAACTGTTCTCGGAGCGCGCAGCAAATATCAAGCAATCGGCAGTCCGCGACGTCTTCGACATCTCGATGCGCCCCGGCCTCGTCTCACTGGCCGGCGGAAGCCCGTACCTCCAGTCACTGCCGCTGGAACGGCTCGGCCAGACGGCCGCAAAGATCATCGCCGAACAGGGAATGACCGCGCTGCAGTACGGCGGCGGGCAGGGCACCGAGGAACTCCGCACCCAGATCTGCGAAGTTATGGCCGCGGAAGGAATCCTGGACGCCAAACCTGAGAACGTCGTCATCACCGCGGGTTCCCAGTCAGCGCAGGATGTTGCGACCAAGGTCTTCTGCAACCCCGGCGACGTCGTGCTCGTCGAGGACCCCACCTACGTGGGCGCCCTCAACACGTTCGAGGCCTACCAGGTCCAGGTCGCCACGGTGCCGATGGACGCGGACGGCATCATCCCGGACCTCCTCGAGGCCAAGATCGCGGCCCTGCAGACAGCAGGAAAGACCATCAAGTTCCTGTACACAATCCCGAGCTTCAACAACCCCTCCGGTATTACGCTGTCGACGGAGCGGCGGCAACAGGTCGTCGACATATGCCGCAATGGGAATATTCTGGTCCTGGAGGACAACCCGTACGGGCTGCTCCGGTTTGACGGCAAGCCACTCATCCCGCTGCGGGCCAACAACGCCGACGACGTGATCTATATGGGGTCCTTCTCCAAAATCTTCGCACCGGGGCTGCGGATCGGCTGGGCGCTCGTCCCGGCGCACCTCCAGCGCCGCTACTACCTGGCTTCGGAGGCTGTCACCCTCTGCCCGCCGACCCTCAACCAGATGCTGGTCTCCGCCTACCTCCGGGACTACGACTGGCGCGGCCAGATCGAGACCTACCGGGGCCTGTACCAGGAGCGCTGCAATGCGATGCTGGCCGCCCTCGACGAGTACATGCCGCCGGGCCTTAGCTGGACCCGTCCCGAGGGTGGATTCTTCGTCTGGGTCACGCTGCCCGAGGGCGTGGACACCTACCCGCTGTTGAAGAAAGCAATCGATGCCGGGGTGGTCTTTATTCCGGGCGCGGCCTTTACACATTCCGACGAACCGTCCAACAAGATCCGGCTGGCTTTCAGCGCTGTTCCGCCGGAGTCCATCCGCGAAGGAGTCCGCCGGCTGGCCCCGGTCCTGCTGGAAGCCATCGCGGCGCGGTAGCCTGAACCAATGGCGCATGGCCGCAGACGTGCATTGACCTCAAGGAGCATTCATGACCGGAATTATTGTTGTCGGCGTCGATGGCAGCGAAACTGCCCTGAAAGCCGCGCACACCGCGCTTGACCTGGCCGCCTCGCTCGGGGCGACCCTGCATGTGGTGAGCGCGTTCGACAGCGACAGGACCGAGGTCTACGGCAGCGGCAGCGACAAGTGGATTGTCTCCGACGCGGGCGACGCCGAGAAGGTCGCCCGAGGCGTCGCCGACAGCCTCCGCACGCCCGCCGTGAACGTTACCTACGCCGCTGCCCGCGGGAAACCGGCCGAGGCGCTGATCGACGAAGCCGCCCGCACCGGGGCCCGGCTGATCGTGGTCGGCAACCGGCGGATGAAAGGACTGGGCCGCGTACTCGGAAGCGTTGCCAACTCCGTGGCCCACAATGCACCCTGCGACGTCTACATCGCTAAGACCGACGCCTCCGAATAGGCACGTGCCACGGCCGTCCGCGCTGGCAGTGACGGGGTTTCCCTGGCACCCGCCGGCGGCATCCGGTCACCCCCAATGGTGATCGGCACCCACCGGCCAGGGATTCGCGTGGCGGCGGTCGTGGCGACCCGTTACGGAAGCGGCGGCGTCCGGGCCGTCTGGTCCGAGATATGTGATGTGGCAGCGCATTCCCGCACGGCCTCGACACCCCTCACCGCAGCCGTTTTGTCCTGGTAGGTCCGGGAGAGTGCCAGCACGGCCCCGCTCCCGTCAAGGATCCGGATGAGGTACCCGCCCCCCTCAGCTCGGACGAGCTCGAACTTGCCGGGCGTCGAAGGGCTGCGGACTTCAGCGACCTGAACGGCGCCGGACCCGGCCGGCTCCGGCACGCGCGGGACGGCCCGAAAAGCGTGTGCGAGTTTGGCGGCGGGAAGCAGGACGGGGGAAATCTTTGGCATGATAGCTCCACGATGAGGTTCCTAAGGCCGCGTCCTGACCTCCTCCTGACTATACGCATCCGGGAAAGACTCCCGGGATTCGCTGCGTCACAATCGTCGTCTGCTGCACCGATTTGGCTGCTCCACGCCCCGCTCCCGGCATCCAGAGTCCGCCTGTTCCCGGGCCTACCCGGCCGCTGCCCCTGCTGTCTTGAGCATCCGGCGCAGGATTTTGCCGGAGGAGGACTTCGGCACGGCGTCGATGAACTCGACCCGGCGGATCTTCTTGAAGGGCGCCACCTTGGCCGCCACGTAGTCCATGACCGCGGCCTCGTCGAGCCGCCCGCCCTCGTCCCCGGGCTGGCGCACCACAAAGGCCATCGGCACTTCCTGTCCGTCGGCGTCGGGCGTTCCGATCACCGCGGCATCCGCGATGCCGGGGTGGGTGAGGAGCAGCGCCTCAAGTTCCGCCGGTGCGATCTGGTAGCCCTTGTATTTGATCAGTTCCTTGAGCCGGTCCACGATCGTGACCACGCCGTCGGCGCGGACGGTGGCAATGTCCCCGGTATGCAGGAAGCCGTCGGCGTCAAGGGTGTCCGTCGTTTCCTCGGGCCGGTTGAGGTAGCCGAGCATCACGTTCGGCCCGCGGCACAGCAGGTGTCCGGGGGCGCTGACGCCTTCCGGCGGGACCTCAATCTCCTCCCCCGTTGCCGGATCCACCAGACGGCAGTCCATGTTCGGAACGGTGTAGCCCACCGAGCTGACGGGCACGTCGGTGGCATCCACCGGGATCAGGTGGGACACGGGGCTCATCTCAGTCATGCCGTAGCCCTGCAGCACGCGGCAGCCAAGTCGTTCGGCGAGCTGCGTGCCAAGCGCGCCGTCGAGCGGCGCGGCCCCGGAAAGTGTGGTGTGCACGGAGCTGAGATCGTAGTCGGCAACCATCGGGTGCTTGGACAGGGCCACGGCCACCGGCGGCGCGATGAACAGGTAGCTGCATTTCTGGTCCTGGATGATCCGCAGAAACTCGGCCAGCTCAAACTTCGGCATCGTGACCAGGCACGCCCGCTGCCGCAGCGCCAGATTCAGCAGCACGGTCAGCCCGTAGATGTGGAAGAACGGCAGCAGCGCCAGCAGGCGGTCCTCGGGAGTGACCTTGAGCAGGCCGCGGGACTGCTCGGCGTTCGCGATCAGGTTCCGGTGGCTGAGCATGACGCCCTTGGGCCGGCCGGTGGTACCTGAGGAGTACGGCAGCACGGCGACGTGGGTGGAGGAATCGAAGCTGATATCGGGCGCCGGGGCGCCGGCGGTCAGCAGGTCCCGCAGCGAGGGGTGGCCGTCGGCGCCGTCGAGGACGACCAGCCGGTCGGCCGGGATCCCGGCCCGGGCGGCAGCTTCCCGGGCGGCGGGGAGCAAGGCGGAGACGGTGAACAGCCACTCCGCGCCGGCGTCGGCCAGTTGGAGGGCGATCTCGTCTGCTGTGTACAGGGAGTTGACGGTGGTGACGGTCGCGCCGGCCCGCAGCAGCCCGTGGAAGACGACGGCGAAGGCCGGGACGTTCGGGCACAGGATCGCCGCGACGCCGTGGACGCCCAGGCCCTGGGCCGCAACGGCTCCGGCCAGGGCATTGGTCTGCGCCACGAGTGTGCGGTAGTCCGTCTCCGCGCCGCTCACGCCGTCGACGAGGGCGATCCGGTCCAGTTCGGCCTCCTCCAGGCCACCAAAGAGGTACTCGTACAGGCTCACGTCGGGAATTTCCACATCGGGGAACGGGCTCGAGAACACGCAACATCTCCTTTGATCCGCGTCCGCCCGGCTGGCGGCGGCTGGTGCCACTCTAGTGCCGCCAGCCCGTCCTGGACAGGACCGGGGTTGAGCCGCGTCACCACGTCCAGTGGGCAGCCTCACGCGGATTCCGGCCCGCCGCAGCAGTGGGCAGGCGATAAAATTGGAAGTGCCCCCACTGGCGTGGACATCCAACTTTTCACAGTTCAGGGGATGAAAATGCCTGCTCTTCAGCGCCGTCAACTCGTGGGCCACGACATTCTCCTGGCCCGGCACGGGAACCACATCAGCACCATGCGCGTGGACCGCCAGGCCGGCCGGGTCATCGCATACCTGGACGACGGCTCCACGGACAGCGCCCCCAACATGATCTCCCCGGGCCTCCGCATGCCCGAGACCGTCCGGAGTGTCCTCCGCGACGACTGGAAGTTCTTCGCCGTGGTGGCCGCGTGCACCTCTGGCTTCGCCGGCGTGGTGGTCGCCGCCACTGTCGCCCTGGCCGGGATCAGCGGAGATCCGGGCATGACCGCGTTACTTTCCGGTTACCCGGGCACCTAGTCCCGCACCGGTTGCGGCGCTCCAGCCCGGTTACTCGGTGCCGGAGCCCGTTTCCGAGCTGGCGAACCGCGGAATTCCGCGGGCGCGGCGTGGTCCGGGCAGGAGCAACTGGGCGGGAACGTCGCTTGGCGTCGGCCCGTCCGTTTAGAGGGACTTTGGGGCATGCAGCGGTCTAAAGGAGCTGGACCCGGCGAACCAGCCCGATTCGGGGGCATCTCCGGACGGATCCCATTGTGCCCCCGCGACGCGGTGTCCCATGGCGTGGAACTCACCGCCGTAGAACACGAGCGGTTCCAGCTTGGTGATGTCCATGGCGATGACTTCGCCGACAACAACGATGTGGTCGCCGCCGTCGTAGATGTTCCACGGCCGGCACTCAAGCGTGGCGGCGTTCCCGGTCAGCACCGGGACACTGCCGTCCAGAGTCCATTCGGGTTCCGCGTCGTGGACTTTGCCGGCGAAGTGCAGGGCCACGTCCATTTGTTCGAGGGAGAGGATATTGATGGCGAACGGGGCACCTTCCAGATACCTGGCGGCGCGGGACGCCCGCGTCAGAGTAACCAGGGCAAGAGGCGGGTCGAGGGATACCGCGGCGAAGGCGTTGACGGTGGCGCCGTGCGGAACGCCGTCTTCCGTCCGGGTGGTGACCACCGTGACACCGGTGGCGAACGTGCCGAAGGCATGGCGCAGTTCGCGCTTTTCAATGCCTCCTATGACGGCCTGAGTCATCGACTGCTCCTTTCTGAAGGGTGTTTGGGGCGATCCGGGTTAGCCGAGGTCCCCTCCCCCCACCGGCAGGACAACACCAGTGATGTAACTGGCGTCGTCAGAGGCCATGAACAAGATCGGGGCGGCTTGCTCGTCAAGCGTGCCGTACCGTTTGAACAGGGTGCTTTCAGTGGTCTGGTCCACGATCTGCTGATACCACGTCGTTTCCTGGGCGGACTGGGCGTTCGGGTTGCGCGGCACCTTTCGCGGCGGGGCCGCTGTGCCGCCGGGTGCTGTCGCCACCACGCGGATACCGTTCGAAGCAGCTTCGAACGCCAGCGACGCGGTCAGTGCATTAACCCCGCCCTTCGCCGCCGCATACGGCACGCGGTTGATGCTGCGCGTGGCTATCGAGGAGACGTTCACGATGACCCCTGCCGTCCGCTCGATCATATGAGGCAGCACGGCTCGGCAGCACCAGAGTGTGGGGAAAAGCGAGCGCCGCACTTCCGCCTCGATCTCGTGCTCCTGATAGTGCTCGTAGGGCTTGGCCCAGATCGTGCCGCCAACATTGTTGATCAGGATGTCGATCCGTCCGAACTCCTCCACCGCGTAGGCCATCAGGTTCGCGGCTCCAGCATAGGTTTCCAGATCGCAAAGGAAATACCGTGCGGGCGCATCGCCGGCCGTCAGCTCAGCACACACTTCCGTGACCAGCTCCGAGCGGTCCGCCAACACTACGCTGCCACCCTCGGCGGCAATCTTCCGGGCGACGGCGGCGCCAATCCCTTGGGCGGCGCCTGTCACCACAACAACCTTGTCGGTAAAACGCATTGCTATGCGCCCTTTCTTACTGGGATTTTCAGCCGTTTCGGCGTCTTTTGCTAACTGGCAAGTGCCCGTGTTAGCTGATGGCTTCACGTTCCAGGGACTCTGACGCCGGCGCCGCGATCGTGGCTTTGGTTGCCGAGCTACGGACCATCAGGGTGGCCAGCCCGGCCAGAACCAGGGGCACCGCGAGTGTCATGAAGTAACCGGAGACGCCGAGTCCCGTAAGAATGACCCCGCCGAGAGCAGAGCCCACGATGGAGCCGAGGCGGCCAATTCCGATGCCCCAGCCGGTGGCCGTGGCGCGAAGTTGAGTGGGGTAGGCGTTAGCGATCAGGTAATTCAGCGCCAACTGCTGGCCGCCGATGCCGAAGCCGGCGAGCCCGATCAGCACGAACACCAGCGCAAAGTTGGAGCCGGCCAGCCCCAGGCCCAGCGCGATGACGATCCCCGCAGCAAACATGACCAGCAGCAGTTTTCTGGGGTTTACCTTGGGCAGGATGATGGACAGGGGGATGGCGAAGAGGATGAACGCACCGTTGACGGTCACGGTTCCCATCGCGGCCTGCGAGCCGGCCAGCCCCAACATCTTGAGTGCGGTTGGCATCCAGAGCAGCAGCAGGAACCAGGCGATCCAATTGAGCAGGTAGGTGGCGAAGACTGCGATGGTGACCATCCGGTACCGGGCCGAGAAAAGTGCGGCGACGGAGCTGCGCTCCTCCATTTTGTCGTTTGTCGCGAGCACGGCGTCCGGGCTGACCGGGCTGCCGGAAATGGAGGCCATGATCTGACGCGCCTGTGCGTCGGCTGCGGGGGTGCCCTTGGCTGCCAGGAAGATCGGCGATTCGGAGAGCATCCTGCTGCAGACCAACACCATGGCAAGGGGCAGTACGCCGCCGGCCAGGAAGATGCCGCGCCAGCCCATCACTGGCAGCCATGCCGCCGCCACAAGCCCGCCGAGCAGCGCGCCGCCGGGCAGGCCGAGCAACACCAAAGTCATGAACGTGCCGCGGCGGGATTTGGGGCTGTACTCAGCAGTCAGTGCCAGCAGGGCCGGGGTGGCCCCGCCCATGCCGAGGCCAATGAGGAAGCGCAGAATGACAATCTGTTCCAGGGATTGAGCGAAAGCACCGGCCAGGGAGAACACACCAAAAAGGGCCAGGGCGAGCAGAATGGTTTTCTTCCGACCGATCCGGTCCCCGAAGGTGCCAAGGGACATCGCGCCCACGCACATGCCAACGGTGCTGGCGGTGATCACCCAGGTCATGTCAGTGGCCTGCAAACCGAAGTCTTCGGCGATCGCGGGTCCGATGAATGCAATGGACTGGGTGTCGAATCCGTCCAGCAATGCAATCACGAAACAGAGGACGATGATGGACCATCGTTTGAATCCCATGGGCGTGTTGTCGATAACGTCCTGGACGTTATAGGCGAGTTTAGTCACCGGTAACTCACTTTCGTGTGGTGTTCTGGCCCGGCTGATCCGGGATCCGTGCGGCTGCGGCAACTTTGTTTTGGGCAGGCGGCATCACGGCGGGGGTGGGGATGGTTCTTGGGTGGACCCGGGGCGGAATGATTCCGGCCCCGGGCCAGGGAAGGGGCCTAGTCTTGGGGGTCGAGAACGAAGTTGTAGGTGACTTCGCGGCCCTTGCCGTCGGTGCGCTCGGCGGGGGCCAGGACGAGTTCGGGCTTCACGGCCGAGGCGATGTCGTCGGCCACGTGCTCGTCGCCTTCGAAGTAAAGCTGGGTGGTGATGAGCTGGTGCTCCGGGGCCGACACCTTCAGGTGGAGGTGGGCGGGCCGCCATGCGTGCCAGCCGGCCGCGGCGATGAGGGCACCGCAGGCGCCGTCGGTGGGGATCTGGTACGGCGCGGGCTGCATGGTGTTGATCTGGAAGTTGCCCTGGGCGTCGGCGATGATCGAGCCGCGGAGGTTCCATTCAGGCAGTCCGGGGGCGAACTGGGAGTAGAAGCCGAGGTCGTCGGCGTGCCAGAGTTCGATCAGTGCTCCGGCGAGCGGCTGCCCGTCGACGTTCGTGACCTGGCCCTGGAACAGCAGCGGGGTGCCGGGTTCGTCGTCGCGCATCGGCAGGGTGGCCGGGGTGTTGAGTGTGGGGGCGTCCGGGATGTAGTACGGTCCCTCGATGCTGCCCTTGGAGCCGTGGCGGTTGGAGTTGGCGACCTCCTCGACGGAGTGCTCCACCCACACGTCCAGGAACAGCGGCCATTCGCCGTCCTCGCCGACCTGGATGAGCCAGGCCTTGAAGGCGTTGTACTCGTCGTAGGTGACTTTTTCGTCGAGGACGATGTCGTTGACGGCCTTGATGACGCGGCCGGCAAGCGTGCTGACCCGCTCCTGGCTTGTGTGGGCGGCAATGTGCTTGTTCTCCCGGAAGCGGGCGGTGGCCCCCGCGCCCGAGGAGGCTGCTGTGGCTTCAGTTTCCGTTGTCATGGTGACTCCTTTGTCAAAGAACGATGGTAAAAACGTTTGTCGATGGGCGCAGGGCTGCGCGTCGTGCTGCGCATCACATCGGGTGTTGTTTCAACGGTAGGCCCCTAATTGATCGGGGGGAAATACCTATTTCCGCCTGATTGAAAGCTTTTGGATATGAATGCGGTGAGGACTATTCGACGGCGGACGGGTGCTTGGCGAGAGGTGTCACCTTGATGTCCATGAACGGGAAGAGCGGCAGTCCGGAGAGCAGGCTGTGCAACTCGTCGTTGTCCGCTACGTCGAACACCGAGTAGTTGGAGTACTCACCCACGACCCGCCACAAATGCGCCCAGCGTCCGTCGCGCTGAAGCTGCTGGGAATAGTCCCGCTCCTCCGCCTTGATGGCGTCGGCGCGTTCCTTGGGCATGTCCAGCGGAATGTTGACGTCCATGCGGACCAAGTACAGCATGTGGTTCTCCTTGCGGTTGGGATGGCGAGCAGGACGGGTCTAGTCCTGCCGGTACTTTTGCAGTTTGTCCGCGTCGAGGGCAGCGCCGACGCCGGGGACCTCGCGGACCCGGATGGCGCCGTCGCTGATTTTGAGCGGCTCGGCCAGCAGGTCGTCCGTCATGTCCAGATAGTTGGAGAGCTCGCCGGCCCGCCGGGAGGTGGCCTCGAACGCGGCGCCGAATGTCACCGTGGCCAGGCTGCCGATCTGGGTGTCGATCTGGTTGCCCATGGTGACGTCCACGCCGAGCCCCTCACACAGCCCGAGGATGTGCTGGGCTTCGGTGAAACCACTGCGCGCGGTCTTGATGCAGATCGCGTTGCTGCCGC
The DNA here is from genome assembly GCF_000427315.1 of Arthrobacter sp. TB 26. Taxonomy (GTDB): domain Bacteria; phylum Actinomycetota; class Actinomycetes; order Actinomycetales; family Micrococcaceae; genus Arthrobacter. The sequence goes on along the minus strand of NZ_AUPJ01000355.1, from coordinate 2,926 downwards.
CGGAGAGCAGTTCCCGGGAGACGTCGCCCAGGGTGGGAACGCTTTCGTCGCCCACGATCGGGATGCTCGAGCTCTGCACGAGCCGCCTGCGGCCCAGGACTTCACCGGCGTCGCACGGCTCCTCCAGTCTGGACAGGCCCAGGCCTTCGGTCCGGCGGAGGACTTCCATGGCCTCGTTCGCCGTCCAGCCGCGGTTGGCGTCGAGGTAGATCTCGGTGTCCGCCCCAAGGCCCTCCCGAAGCACATGGCAAGCCTCGACGTCGAGGGACAGGGGCCGCCGTCCGGTCTTGAGCTTAAAGGTGTTGATGCCGTACGTTTCACGGAACCGCAGCGCTTCCTCGAGGAGCTCTGCGGCAGGCTTGAAGCCCAGCATGTGCGAGACGCGCATGCTGTCGGTGAAGCCGCCCAGCAGTTTGTGGACCGGAGTGCCCAGTGAGATACCGATAACGTCCCAGAGCGCAATGTCCAGTGCCCCCTTCGCCGTCGGGTTGTTGACCGTGCGGCGGAGCAGTTGCTGGACCTTCGAGCGGTCCAGGGGGTCCAGCCCGATGAGCTGAGGCGCAAAGACCTTAGTCACCACCGAGACGATCGAATCCTGCGTTTCGCCATAGGTGTAGGGCCTCGGCGGGGTGTCCGCGATACCGCAGATCCCGGTGTCCGTGTAGATCCGGACCAGCACGTGCTCCGCGGACGTTACCTCGCCACTGGCGAACTTCAGCGGCCGCGCGTAGGGGATCGAATACGGGATGGCCTCAATGCGTTCAATTTTCACGGCGGGGTTCCTTTGCGGCGGCTGTGGGCTGTGCCTCTGACAGGGACTGTGCTGGCTGCTCTGCTGGCGGGTGCTGTTGCTTGCCCGCGCCCGACGCGGGCAGGGAGTCGAAAAGTTCCAGGAAGCTGCGCAGCAGGGGCGTTTCCGCGTCTCGGTTCCACGCGACGGCGAGGTCAACCGGCGGCGGATTGCGCAGCGGGCGGAACACCACGCCCTGGAAGGAGAACATCCGGGACGTCATCGGCACCAGGGCGATCCCCATGCCGGCTGCAACGAGCGAGAGCAGAGTCGAGGTTTCCCTCGCCTCCTGCAGGAGCCGTGGCTGGAACCCCGCTTTGCGGCAGGCGTCTACCACGATGCTGCTGACGGCGGAGTAACTGGGATAGCCGATGAAGTCCTGGCCGGCGAGATCCGCCAGCTCGAGGATCCCCTTGTCCGCCAGCGGTGAATCGGCCGGGAGTGCGGCGACCAGCTGATCCTGTTCGAGCAGCTTGAGCGCCACCGTTCCGGAGCGGACCGGCGGTCGGAGGACGGCGGCGTCGATCCTGCCCTCCTCCAGCGCGGACTCCATTTGCGGTGTCAGCATCTCGCCCTGGACGGTGATGCGGAGGCCGGGAAGGGTGCGGCGGGCAGCCTGGACGATGCTGGGCATCAGCCGGTAGGTGGCAGTTCCGGTGAAGCCGACACGGATGACGCCGGTGGCGCCAGCGCCGACCTGTTTGACGTCCTCCTCGAGAACCTCCAGTTCCTGGAGCAGCAGCCTCCCCCTGTCCAGCAGGACCTGCCCGGCAGGCGTGAGGTCAACCCTGCGTGTCGTGCGCAGCAGCAGGGGCGTGCCGAGCTGTTCCTCAAGCTGCCGGATCTGCTGGGACAGCGGCGGCTGGGCCATGTGCAATCGTTTGGCTGCACGGCCGAAGTGGCGCTCCTCGGCGACGGCAATGAAGTACTTGAGGTGACGCGTCTCCATTGAAGCTCCCGGCAGCTCAGAGCAGGCGAAATGCCATGCTCAGTCCAGCTTAGGAGCAGGAATGAGTAAGGGGAAATACCTATTTCGCAGCTATTAGGACGTTCTGCATATCAATCCTTCCCGGTCCCAAGGCCGTCGCGGGGCGGTGTGGAACGTCACGTCAGTCCAGCAGCAGGGCGGGCTCTTCCAGGATCGCGGCGACGTCGGCCATAAAACGTGCCGAGAGGTCGCCGTCGACCACCCGGTGGTCGAAGGAGCCACCGAGGGTGGTGATCCAGCGCGGAATCACTTCACCGTCAAGGACCCAGGGCTTCTGCTTGATCGTGCCGAAGGCCACGATCGCCACCTCGCCGGGATTGATGATCGGCGTGCCGGTATCGATTCCGAGGGCCCCGATGTTGGTGACGGTCAGTGTGCCGCCCTGCATCTGGGCGGGCTGGGTCTTCCCGGCCCGGGCGGTGGTGGCGAGGTCGTTCAGGGCCAGGGCCAGCTCCTTGAGCGAGAGATCCTGCGCGTTCTTGATGTTCGGGACCATCAGGCCGCGCGGCGTGGCGGCGGCGATTCCGAGGTTCATGAAGTGCTTGACGTGGATCTCGGCAGAGTCGCTGCCGTCCGGGTTGTCCACCCAGGTCGCGTTGACGCTGGGGTTCCGCGCCGCGGCCCAGATGACCGCCTTCGCCAGGATCAGGAGCGGGGAGACCTTGATGCCTTCGAAATCACGGGAGGCCTTGAGCCGCTTGACGAACTCCATGGTCCGGCTGGCGTCGACGTCGACGAAGATGCTGACGTGCGGGGCGGCGAAGGCGGACTCGACCATGGCCCGCGCGGTGGCCTTGCGGACGCCCTTGACCGGGATCCGCTCGATCCGCTGTTCCTGCGGGCGGCCGGTCTTGCCCCAGAAGGTGTCTGCCTTGTCCACCTCGGCGTCGCGCTGCGCCTGGTAGCTCACCAGGTCCTCGCGGGTCACTTCGCCGCGGGCGCCGGTGGGGACGACGTCGGACAGATCGATGCCGAGGTCGCGGGCGATTTTGCGCACGGGAGGCTTGGCCAGGACCCTGCTGACCAGGCCGGTGATGGCGCCGCCGAGGGTGGGCCGCTGATCGATTGCATCAGCCGGGGCCGAGCGCTCCGCGTGGGCGACGGCCTCCGGGCTGATCCAGATGTCGTGCGCCTCCACAGGCTCGACC
>NZ_AUPJ01000354.1:2001-2641 GCF_000427315.1 Arthrobacter sp. TB 26 | reverse complement strand
GTGCTCCCTTTTCCCCTGTCCGGAACCGCCGCCAGGTCCCCGCAGGCTTTACCCGGGGAGGTCTGTGCCCGTATACTTGAGTATTTGTCCGGCTGGTTCAGTCCGGCGGAACAATTAAGCTTCGCAAAGCGTTTAATCCAGTGACGATTTATCCGGCTTGGGTCCCGTGAGACGGCGCGATGCAAACAGTAGTCCGGCGCGGCCTCACAGCCCCCGGCTAACGCAGGGCATGACCCTGCGAACCGAATAGAGGGAGAAAAGATGAGCGATCGCAGCCTGCGGGGTATGCGCCTTGGCGCACAGAGCATGGAGACCGAATCCGGTGTCGAACCGGCTCCGCGCCAGCGGGTTGAGTACCGTTGCGCGGACGGCGAACAGGTATTCGTGACCTTCTCCTCCGAAGCGGAGATCCCCCCGGTATGGGTATCCAAGACCGGCAAGGAAGCCTTGCTCGTGGACGGCGAACGCCCTGTGAACCTCAACGAAAAGGCAGTCCGCACGCACTGGGACATGCTCCTGGAACGCCGGTCGCTGCCCGAACTCGAGCAGATCCTCGAAGACCGCCTGACGATCCTGCGCGAACGCCGCGGCGAACGGCGCTCGGCCTAAACAGCCCGCGCACCTGCCGTTTAAAACAACG
>NZ_AUPJ01000354.1:0-1991 GCF_000427315.1 Arthrobacter sp. TB 26 | reverse complement strand
CCCCGCGTTGATTCGTTAAGGGGACTACTTCGCGGCAGCCTTGCCGGTGAGTTTCCCGGAAAGTGTGTTCCAGCGGGCGGCCAGGCCCCACTTCGTCACATTGACCATGGCTTCGACCACGATGTTTCCACTCATCTTCGAGGCGCCCAGCTCGCGCTCGACGAAAGTGATGGGGCGTTCGACAATCGTCAGACCAAGCTTGGCCACGCGCCAGGCCAGATCCACCTGGAAGCCGTACCCCACTGAGTCGACGGCGTCCAGGTTCAACTTCTCCAGGGTGCTCCGGCGGAACGCACGGAAGCCCCCGGTGACGTCCTTGATCTTTAGGCCCAGCAGGATCCGGGCGTAGGTGCTGCCCACCCGGGAAATCGCCTGCCGGTACAGCGGCCAGTTGACGACGCTGCCGCCGGGTACCCAGCGGGAGCCCATGGCGAGGTCGGCGCCCTGTTCCACGGCCTCAAGCAGCTGGGGAAGCTGCTCCGGCTGGTGCGAGCCGTCGGCGTCCATCTCGACGAGGACGTCGTAACCGGCGTCGAGGCCCCACTTGAAACCGGCGATGTACGCCGCTCCGAGTCCGGCCTTGCCCGCGCGGTGCAGGACGTGGACCTGGCTGTCCTCAGCGGCGAAGCGGTCCGCCAGCTGCCCGGTGCCGTCGGGGCTGTTGTCGTCGACAACCAGGACGTCGGAGCCTGGCACCGCCGTGCGCAGGCGCCCGAGGGTCTTGGGCAACGATTCCAGCTCGTTGTAGGTCGGGATGATCGTGAGGACACGCACAGCGAGGCCTTTCCTTGAAGGGAGCGGTCAAACGCCGGGCGGTCACTCAGGAGCTGACACCAGGCGCAACTCTCCATTATAGGGAGTCGCCGGACCCTCCGGGGCCGGTGCCGGCCCCCCGGGCAGGTCCACCCGCTTCGGGCCAGTTCCGGCAGCCCGCGGAAAGCGCCGCCGGAACCGTTTTCTGCTGCGAAGTGGACCCGCCCCCTGGGGGTACCCATGGCCACGGCCAGAGGAGCTGCCGCGCTTGCGGCAACCTGGAACTGACCGGGGGGACGTCCGGAGCCTGCGCCGTACGCAACCCTCCGTTGACCCTCAATGCTACGGGCACGCCCCGATCTGTCAACCGCTCTGTGACCTGCCGGTTCATCCATCGTCGCAGGTCAGGGCCATCTGTTGGGGGACGAAGTTTCGCTGTGGCACCTGCCGGGCCCGCCGGCGGTCAGCCCCGGAGGGAGCCGCTGGAGAACAGTTCGCGGCCGTCCCTGACGGTCTGCAGGCAGGCCGGTTCGGAGCCGGTGTCCAGTGCGGGTAACAGCGGCGTCCGGGCGCGGGGGTCCGTGCTCCAGGACTGGACCCGGCCGTCAGCGACCTGGACCATGAGCTCCTCGACTTCCCACACGGCGAAGCTGGCGGGGGCGCCGGGTACCAGCTGGCCGGCCATCGGGTTCCGGTACCGGGCAGCGCGCCAGCCGGCCCGCGTATGGCCGAGGAACGCTGCGCGGGCAGAGATCTGTTCCGCGGGGTTGTTGTGCTGCAGGCAGGCCCGGACGCTGGCCCAGGGCCGCAAGGGCGTGACCGGGCTGTCGCTGCCAAAGGAGATCGGGACGCCGGCGGAGTAGAAGGACGCAAAGGGATTCATACCGGTGCGCCGGGTGCCCAGGCGCTGTTGGTAGAGACTGCCTTCGCCGCCCCAGGCAGCGTCGAAGCCGGGCTGGGCGCTGACGGTGACGGAGTACGCGGCCAGCCTGCGGATGGATTCGGCGTCGGCGAGCTCGACGTGTTCGAGGCGGTGGCCGGCGGCCCGGACCTTCTGCTCGCCGACTTCCGCCGCCGCCTGGTCCAGGGCGTCCAGCGCGGCGTCGAGGCCGGCGTCACCGATCACATGGAAGCCTGCCTGGATGCCCAGCAGCGAGCACGCGGCGACATGAGCCGCGGCCTCCGCCACGGAGAGGTACAGGCTCCCCCGCTCCCCCGGGGCGTCGCTGTAGTCCGCC
>NZ_AUPJ01000353.1 GCF_000427315.1 Arthrobacter sp. TB 26 | reverse complement strand
GCCCGCCGATGGCCGAGAAGGCACCGGGTCCGCTGAACGGTTGCGGTTCCCATGCCTCCCCGCGCCGGCAATACCCCTGGGCCACTCCCCCGGCTGCCCGGACGCGCACGTCGAAGCCGGTGCTCACCAGCCCCAGCGGCTCCAGCAGCTCCTGCCGGACAACCTCGGTGTAGTCGCGTCCGGCTACCGCTGTGATGACGGCTCCGAGCATGGCGTAGCCGAGGTTCGAGTATTCGTAGGCCGTGCCGGGCGTGCGGACCAGGCGCACCCCGGCTCCGAGCAGCGCCTCGAAGTCCGTGCCGGACATCGCTTCCTGCCGGTCGGCCCAGGGATCGTCGGTGGGCAGGCCGCCGGACATGGTCAGGAGCATCCGCAGGGTCAGCGGAGCGTTGGGCATGTCCTCCCCCGGACCGATCAGCCGGAGGTAAGGCAGGTGTGTCGAGACCTCGCTGTCGAGGTCCAGGAGCCCGCGGTCCCGCAGGATCAGGACGGCGGCAGCGGTGAACGATTTTGTGCAGGACGCGATCCGGAAGGCGGTATCGGCCCGCGGCGGGCGGCCGGCCTCATCGATGCTGCCGCGCAGGACGGCGGCCCGCAGCTTCCCTCCGGTGAAGACGCCGACGGCGAGCGCCGGGGCCGTT
>NZ_AUPJ01000352.1 GCF_000427315.1 Arthrobacter sp. TB 26 | reverse complement strand
CCCCCGCCGGGCTGCCCGTCCACGCCGGTAGCCGGCCGGGCACTCATACGTTCTCCAGGAAGTCCTGCAGGATGAGCTGCCCGCTGCGGACGCTCGCCACCGGGACACGCTCGTCCACACCGTGCACGCCGTCCACGGTCCGGCCACCCAGGTCGGCGCCCAGGGGCGCGAAGCCGAAGCAGGAAATCCCCAGCGGGGCGAAGGCCTTGGCATCCGTCCCGCCGCCCATGCAGTACGGCACCACGACGGCGGCCGGGTCGTGCCGCAGCAGCGCACGGCGCATCGATTCAAACCAGTGCGAGTCCGCATCCGATTGGGTCGGCGGCTGGTGTGAGAGGAATTCCCGCGTGATCCCCGGCCCCAGCAGCGCGTCGATGGTCTCCATGGCGGATTCCTGGGTCCCCGGCAGGCAGCGGATGTCGATATCGGCTTCGGCAACGCCCGGGATGACGTTGACCTTGTAGCCGGCGCGCAGCACTGTGGGGGTGGAAGAGCAGCGGATGGTCACCCCCGCCACGGTACCCGCCGCACCCATGGCGTCAATGGCCAGCCCGACTCCTGCCTCGGTGTCCAGGTCCGCGGTGTGCCCCAGCGCCGCAGAGGTCTGCTCAATGTAGGCGCGCACCGCCGGCGTGAGGGTCAGCGGCCAGCGGTGGTTTCCCACCCGCTCGAGTCCGGAGATCAGGGTTTTGACGGCGTTGGCCGGCACCGGGCGGGAGCCGTGGCCGGAGGTCCCTTCGGCCCGGACCCGGATGTGCAGGGTGCCGCGCTCCGCCACTGCCACCGGGTACAGCCGGACCGGGGCGCCGTCGACGGCGGTGAGGAGCGTGGCGTGGCCGCCGGACTCGCCGATGGCGGCCTCGACGCCGTCGAACAGCTCGGGGTGCTCGGCCACCAGCCAGAGCGCGCCGTGGTCGCCTTTGTCCTCCTCGTCTGCCACGAAGGCCACCACGATGTCCCGTTGGGGCCGGGTTCCGGCTGCCGACCACTTGAGCAGGGTCGCGAGGGTCATGGCCACCATGTCCTTCATGTCGGAGGCACCCCTGCCGTAGATATAGCCGCCGTCGATCTCGCCGGAGAACGGATCGCGGTTCCACTGCTCCGGTTCGGCCGGCACAACGTCGAGGTGCGCGTGGACCAGCAGGCCCGGCAGCGACCGGTCCGTGCCCTCGATCCGCACCACCACCGAGGCACGTTCCGGCGAGGGTCCCAGCAGGAGGGGGGTGTAGCCGGCGGCCTCCAGCAGCGAGGCAATGTATTCCGCGCACTCCCGTTCCCCGGCGCTCCTGCCCTCCCCATGGTTGGTCGTGTCGAAGCGGATCAACCGGGCGCACAGCGCGGCCGCGTCGATGGGAGCAGCTGCCGCCGGTCCATGGGTGGTCGTCGCAGTGCTCGGCGCATTTATGGTCACGGTTGGGTCTCCCTGGATGGTTTTCTGAACACCTCGGCTATAGGGTGAGCGTAAGTGAATTGCATCACGTTATTCAATCCGGTAATTCATTTACACGCTGGTTACATCCGCGACACAACTCCCGGATACCTTGAAGCCGTCCCCCGGCCCTGCCAGGGGATACGGCGCCAGCCGCCATCAGACGCACTGATCACAGCACCACGCTGATCACTGAACCACTAGGGGAACGCGATGACACCGACACGGACCGCGACAGCACCGACACCACCGCCGGGAAGCAAGAAACCGGGAGGCACATCACTGTCAAGGATGCGCCTTCCGGCGGTCCTGGCTGCCG
>NZ_AUPJ01000351.1 GCF_000427315.1 Arthrobacter sp. TB 26 | reverse complement strand
CGGCGCCGGCGGCGACGGCGTCCAACGCTACCGCAAGCGGCACCACCCTCAAGCTCGCCCTGACCGGCGACATCGACTCGCTCAACCCCTTCAAGGCGATCCTCGCCAGCAGCACCGGCATCCTCGCCTTGCAGTACCAGTCCCTGGTGGCTTACGGGCCGAAGAACAACGAGGACATCCCCAGCATGGCGGACAAGTGGGAGACCTCCACCGACGGCAAGGTCTGGACCTTCCACCTGCCCAAGGACCGCAAGTGGTCCGACGGCCAGCCGATAACGGCCAAGGACGGCGCCTGGACCTTCAAGGCCATCCAGACGAACGACCAGCTCAAGCAGGCCAACGGCTCGCTCCTGTCCTCCGTCGCCGCGGTGGAAGCCAAGGACGACGAGACCCTGGTCATCACGCTCAAGGCCCCGCAGGCCCCCAACCCCGGAACCCAGCTTCCGATCATGCCCGAGCACGTCTGGTCCAAGGTCGAGAACCCGGCCACCTTCACCAACGACAAGGATGCGGTGGGCTCCGGCCCGTTCACAGTCGCCAGCTACGACAAGGCGGCCGGCGTCACGATGAAGTCCAACCCCTACTACTGGCAGGGCAAGGCCAAGATCGACGGCATCACCTACGCGCCGTACAAGAACAGCGACGCCGCCGTGCAGGCCCTCAAGACCGGCGAGGTGGACCTCATCAGCGGCCTGACCCCGGCCCAGTACAAGGCCCTGCAGAACCAGCCCGGCATCACCACCAACGCCGGCACCGGCCGCCGCTACCAGGCCATCGGCATCAACCCCGGCACGCAGACCCCCGACAACACCCCCATCGGCGACGGCAGCCCCGCGCTGCACGACGTCGAACTGCGCCGCGCGATCGTGATGGCGGTCGACAACAAGACCCTCCTCGACAAAGTCCTCCAGGGCCTCGGCCAGGAGGCCACCGGCGAGGTTCCGCTCGCCTACCCGCAGTACAACTGGGACACCAAGGACCTGCCGCTGAAGTACAACCCGCAGGGCGCCAACGAGCTGCTGGACAAGGCCGGCTACACCAAGGGCGCCGACGGGATCCGCCTGGACAAGTCCGGGAACCCGCTCAAGCTCCGCCTGATGGGCCGCAACACCGATCCCACGCACCAGCAGATGGCCGACTACGTCAAGCCGTGGCTGAAGGAAATCGGCATCGACGTCACCACCGTGATGAAGTCCTCCGCCCAGGTCAACGATGACTCCACGGTCGGCAACTACGACCTCTACTTCACCGGCTGGGGCATGGGACCGGACCCGGACTTCCAGCTCTCCATCAACACCTGCGCGTCCCGCCCGAACGCTGACGGCACCGGCGCCACGTCGGAGAACAACTACTGCTCCCCCGAGTTCGACGCGCTCTTCAAGAGCCAGCACGAGGAACTCGACCAGGCCAAGCGCAGCGCCCTCGTCAAGCAGGGCCAGGAAATGATCTACAACGCCGCCGTCAACAACGTCATGTACTACGCCAACACGCTGGAGGCGTACCGGTCGGACAAGTTCCAGCCGTTCGTCACGCAGCCGGAGAAGGGTGGCGTCATCACGGGCCAGAACGGTCCGTGGGGCTACTACAGCGCCACGCCCGTCGGCATGAACACCGGCACCGGCACCGACCAGGCCTCCGCCGGCTTCAACCCGGCCACGGTGATCGTGCCCGCCGTCGTGGTCCTGGCCCTGGCGGCCGGCGGATTTGTGCTCTACCGCCGCCGCAGCGCGACTGCAGGAGACCGCGAGTAACAATGGAATCAACGCTCAGTGAACCCGTCATCGGAGGGGCAGTGCCCGCCCCGGCTGCCCCTCCCGGCGGGGCCCCGGCAAAGGATACCGACGAACCCCGCCGCGGGGGCTCCTGGCTGCGCTACATCGGCGCGAAAGCCGGCGGCGCGGCGGTGTCCCTTGTCATGGTGGTCCTCCTCGGCTTCTTCGCCTTCCGTATCCTGCCGGGCGACCCGGTCCGCTCACTGGCGGACGGCCGGCAGGTCACGCCGGAGCAGATGGACATCCTGCGCCGGCAGTACGGCCTGGACCAGCCGCTCCCGGCGCAGTTCTGGCGCTACCTGACGGACCTGTTCCAGGGCAAACTGGGCGATTCCTACACCTACAACCGGCCGGTGATGGAACTGATCCTGGACCGGATCGGCCCCACCCTGCTGCTCACCGGCACCGCCGCCGCGCTGTCCGTCGTCCTGGGCCTCTGGCTCGGGCAGCGGGCCGCGTGGCGGCGCGGCAGCCGCTTCGACAAGACCCAGACCGGCCTGGCCCTGGTCTTCTGGTCCGTCCCCACGTTCTGGCTGGGCCTGCTGATGCTGCTGGTCTTCGCCGGCGGGCTGCACTGGTTCCCGACCGGCGGCATGGTCACCGCGGGCGTCCAGGCCACCGGCTTCGAGTACGCGTGGGACGTGGCCCGCCACATGGTCCTGCCGGTCCTGACCATGGTCGCCGTCGTCTACGCCCAGTACCTCATGGTGATGCGGGCCTCCCTGCTGGAGGAAATGAGCGCCGACTACCTCGTCACCGCGCGGGCCAAGGGCCTGCGGGAGGACGAGGTGCGGCGCAAGCACGCCGTCCCCAACGCCCTGCTGCCCACCGTGACGCTGATCTTCCTGACCCTCGGCGGACTGGTCGGCGGGGCCGTGACGGTGGAGACGGTCTTCTCCTGGCCGGGCCTGGGCTACCTGACGTTCCAGGCCCTGTCCGCCCCGGACTTCCCGCTGCTGCAGGGAACCTTTGTTGTCTTCTCCTCGATTGTGATCATCATGAATTTCTTCGCCGACATCGTCTACCGCCTCCTCGACCCCCGGCTGCGTGCCTCATGAGTACTCTCACGACCAGCCGGCGCAGTGTGGCCACCGCCCGCCGGGTCCAGCGCCTCCGCGAGGTGTGGGCGGAGTTCGCCGCCAACCGCGCCGGGCTGATCGGGCTGGTCCTGCTCGGCGCCGTCATCCTGCTGGCCTTCCTCGCCCCCGTGCTGGCGCCGGAGGAAACACTCAACGTCACCCGGATCACCTCGGCCCAGAACGAGCCGCCCACCTGGGCGAACCCGCTGGGCACCGACCCCGCCGGCCGGTCCATCCTGGCGATGCTGGTCTGGGGTGCCCGGATCTCGCTGCTGGTGGGCTTCGCCGCCACCGCAGTGTCCATGCTGATCGGCACCGTGGTGGGCATGGCGGCCGGGCACTTCACCGGCGTCACCCAGGGCGTGCTGATGCGCGTCATCGACTTCTTCCTGGTGGTCCCCAGCCTGGTCCTGGCGATTGTGCTGTCCTCGGTGATCGGTCCCGGCGTCGCCACGATCGTGATCGCCATCGGCATCACCTCCTGGGCCGGCACCGCCCGCCTGGTCCGCTCCCAGACGCTCAGTGTGGAGTCCCGCGCCTACATCGAACGCAGCTGGGCGCTCGGCGCCTCGGACGCGCACGTCATCGGCAAGCACGTGCTGCCCGCCGTGATGCCGCTGGTCCTGGCCAACACCACCCTCACCGTCGGCTCGGCCATCATCGCCGAATCCACCCTGTCCTTCCTCGGCATGGGAGACCCCGGGCAGATCTCCTGGGGCTCCATGCTGAAGGCCGCCCTGGACACCGGCGCCGCGACCGGCGGCTACTGGTGGTTCGTGCTGACCCCGGGCATCGCCATCGTCCTCGTCGTGCTGTGCTTCACCCTGGTGGGCCGCGCCTTCGAGTCAGTTATCAACCCCACCCTGAGAGGCCGCTAATGCCGCGTCTTGAATTCAAGGACCTCCGCGTCACCTACGCCACCCAGGGCGAGGACGGCCCCCGCACACTGACAGCAGTCGACGGCGTCAACCTCGTCGTCGAGCCCGGCTCAACCCTGGGCCTGGCCGGGGAATCCGGCTGCGGCAAATCCACCCTGGCCATGTCCGTGCTCCGGCTGCTGCCCGCCAACGCCAAGGTTGAAGGCAGCATCCTGCTCGGCGGGGAGAACGTCCCGGACCTGAGCTGGGGCCGGCTCCGCACCGTCCGCTGGACCGAGGCCTCCATCGTGTTCCAGGGTGCAATGCACTCCCTCAATCCGGTCCGCAAGGTCCGGGAGCAGATCGCCGAAGCCCTCCGCATCCACGCCAAAGCGCTCCCCTACAAGGACGACGCCGCGCGGGACGCCCGCGTTGCCGAGCTGCTGGAACTCGTGGACCTCTCCCCGGCCAAGGGCGCCTCCTACCCGCACGAACTCTCCGGCGGACAGAAACAGCGCGTCATGATCGCCATGGCCCTGGCCTGCGACCCCGAACTCATCATCGCCGACGAACCCACCACCGCCCTGGACGTCATCGTGCAGGCCCAGGTGCTCAACGTCCTCACCGCCCTGGTGGCCTCCCGCGGGCTGTCCCTCATCATGATCAGCCATGACCTCTCCGTCCTCGCCGCCACGTGCGAGCGGATCGTCGTGATGCAGCAGGGCAAAATCGTGGAGGACGGACCCTCGGCGGACGTCATGCGCACCCCGCAGCACCCGCACACCCAGGCCCTCGCCGCCGCGTTCCCGCTGATCGGCGACCCGGCATCCCGGCTCCGGCTGCCCGGCTACACCGCACCGGACGCGCCCGGCGCGACAGCCCAGGAAAAGGCCGGCACGTTTACGGCCCCGGACCCGGCGGACGTTGTGCTCGAGGCCCGGAACCTGTCGGTGACTTTCGCCGGCCGCGGCGGCAACGTCAAGGCCGTGGACTCGGTGAACCTCACGTGCGGCCGCGGCGAAATCGTGGCGCTCGTGGGGCAGTCCGGCTCCGGCAAGACCACCCTGGCCCGCACCATGCTGGCCCTGCAGCGGCCGACGTCGGGCGAGGTGCTCTTCGAGGGCAAGGCCCTCTCCCACAACCGGAAGGCCCTGAAGGACTACCGGCGCAGCGTCCAGTTCGTGCTGCAGGACCCCTCCGCGGCACTGAACCCGAAGCACTCGGTCTACGAGGCCGTCGCCGAGGGTCCCCGGCTGCACAAGCTGCCCGGCAACGAGCGGGAGATCGTCACCGCTGCCCTGCGGAAAGCGGAACTGAACCCGCCGGAACGCTTCCTCGCGGCCATCCCCCAGGAGCTCTCCGGCGGGCAGCGCCAGCGCGTCGTCATTGCCGGTGCCCTCGCCCTGGACCCGGAATTCCTGGTCGCCGACGAGCCCGTGGCCAGCCTGGACGCCTCCGTGCGCGCCGAAATCCTTGCCCTGCTCCTGCGTCTTCGCTGCGAGCTGGGCCTCGGCGCCCTGGTCATCACGCACGACCTCGGCCTGGCCTGGAACATCGCCGACCGGGTCGTGGTGATGTTCGACGGCCGGATCGTCGAGGAAGGCCGGGTCGAAGACGTGCTGCTGAACCCGCAGCACGAGTACACCCGGAAGCTGCTCAGCGTGGTGCCCACCAACAACGTGGTGGAGGACGACGCCAGCGTCGCGATCGGCGCCGGGTCATGACGGCACCGGTGGGCATGTCCCCCGCCCCGGGCGCCGTCCCTGCAGCCGTCCCGGCTCTGGCACCGCTGCGGCCCAGGGACCGGGTGGGGCTCGTGGCGAGCTCGGGGCCGCCCGTGCCGGCCATGCTGGAGCGGTCCGTGGCGCTGCTCGAATCGTGGGGGCTCGTGCCGGTGCCCGGGAAAAACCTCCGGGCCACGCACCCCCG
>NZ_AUPJ01000350.1 GCF_000427315.1 Arthrobacter sp. TB 26 | reverse complement strand
GACGCTGTCCGCCGTTTTCGTCATCCGCGGCGGCTACGGCGCCGTGCGGCTGCTGGACCTGCTCGACGTCGACAAGCTCCGCGCCGCTGCCCCCAAGCCGCTGTTCGGGTCCTCGGACGTCACCGGGATCCACGAGTTCTGGGCCGAACGGCTGGACATGCCCTCCTGGTTCACGCCGATGCTCGCCACCGGCGCGCTGCTCGATGACGCCGCCGCGGCCGCGAGCCTGAAGCAGGCCGTGTTCGAGCCGTTCGCCGGCCGCCGGTACACGGCGGATGCGGCCGAGACCCTCGTCCCGGGGACCGCCCGCGGAAGCCTGACCGGCGGGAACCTGAGCCTGCTCGCGATGACCCTCGGCGCCCGGGGCAGGCCGCCGCTGAACAACGCCGGCCGGATCGGCCTGCTCGAAGATGTCACGGAGGCGCCCTACAAAATTGACGGGATGCTGCACTCGCTGCTGCGGGCCGGCTGGTTCGACGGGCTGGCCGGGCTCGCCCTGGGCTCCTGGCAGGACTGCGGCGACCCGGCCGAGGTCAAGGACCTCTGCGTCGAGCTGCTCGCCCCGCTGGGCATCCCGCTCGTCTGGGAACTCGGCTTCGGCCACGGCCCGGCCGCACACAGCATTCCGCTCGGGGTCCCGGCCACCCTGCACGCGCCAGCGTCCGGCCGGCCCAGCCTGGTGCTCGGCTGATGGCCCGGCACGGCCGGCTGCACGCCGAGCTCCAGCGCCTGCTCGACTCCGCAGTGAAGGATGGCATCACGCCGTCGGCGGTCTGCGCCGTCGCGGTCGACGGTCAACGGCTGCCGGTCATCACGGCCGGTGACGCCGTGCGCTTCGGCGCTGACGGCGTCGAACTCCCGGAGGACCAGCGCACCGCGGCCGACGCCGGGACGTTCTACGACCTCGCCTCCGTCACCAAGGTCTTCACGGCGGTCACCACCCTGGCGTTGGTCGATGGCGGCGTCCTACACCTCGACGAAACGGTGCCGGTCCCGGTGGGCGGATCCGGCGTGACGCTCCGCCAGCTCCTCACCCACACCTCCGGGCTGCCCGGGATCTGGGAAGGCTGGCGCGGACCGCTGGCCACCGGGGCGCATTTCGACCGGCAGGAGCTGATCGCGGACCTGCTTGCCCTGGAGCCCGTGCACCTGCCGGGGACACGCTTTGAGTATTCCTGCGCCGGGTTCAACACCATCATGGCCGTCGCCGAGCACACCACGGGACGGTCCTGGCCGGAGCTGGTCACGGAGCATGTCCTCGCCAGGCTGGCCCCGGACACCGCACTGACCTTCGTCCCGGACCCCGGCCGCAGCGCCGCGACCGAATACCAGCCCGAACACGGCCGGGGCATGGTCCGCGGCACCGTGCACGACGAGGCGGCCTGGTCCCTCGGCGGGGCCAGCGGCAACGCCGGAATGTTCGGCACCGCCCCGGCCCTGCTGGACTTCGGCGAGGCACTGCGGGCGGGCCTGCCCGGCATTCTCTCCCGCGCCACGGCGGAGGCCATGTGGACGGACCAGCTCCCGGCGGTGCTGGGCGCGTCCCTGCCGACGTCCGGCGCCGAATTCGGTCACGGCCTGGGGCTGCGGATCGGGCAGGCGGCGTGGATGGGTTCCCCCGGCGCCCGCGGCCACAACGGTTTCACCGGCACCTCGCTGCTGGTCGACCGCGACGCCGGAATCAGCGTCGTCCTGCTGAGCAACCGGGTCCACCCCCGCCGCGAGCTCTCCGACGTCCAGCCCGTCCGCCTGGCCGTGTCCCGCGCGGTCTACGCCGCCCTCAGCTAGGAGCACCCCGTGCCCGTTCTTTCCGACTACAGCGACGGTGTCCCTGCGATCGCCTACTGCCTCACCGCGATGGACGGCACCGTCCTGGCCCAGCGCGACGCGGACCTGCCCTTCTATTCCGCGAGCACCATCAAGCTCGGTGTGCTGGTGGCGGTCATCCAGGCGGTGGAACGCGGCGCCCTGGACCTGGCGCAGCCGGTCGCCGCGGCGCACACCTTCCCCTCGGGCACCGGCGGCGGTGAGACCTTCAGCTTTGAGCCCGGGGAGCGCGACGCCGGCATGCCCTCCCCCGGAACACCCATGCCCCTGCGGGCCGTGCTGCGGCGCATGGTCACGGTTTCCTCGAACGAAGCCACCAATCTGGCCGTGCAGCTCGTGGGGCTGCCGGCGGTCAACGCGGCCCTGTCCGCCTGCGGCGCCGGCTCGTCACGGATGGAGCGGCTGATCGGCGACATTCCGGCGCTGCGGGCCGGGCTGAGCCACCAGGTCACGGCCCGGGACCTGACCGCCGTCGTCCGGGCTATCGTGACCGGGGCCGCCGCCGGGCCGGAGCTGACCGCGCTCATGACGGAGTGGCTCGTCGCGCAGGAGTTCGGCGATCTCGGCGCGGAACTGGACGCCGCAGGGGCCGACGTCGTCTGGGGCAGCAAATCGGGCTGGGTCACCGGGATCCAGCACGACGTCGCGTTTGTCGCCCCGCGCGGCGGCCCGCCCAGCGCCGGTTATGTGCTGGCGGTCTGCACCCGCGCGTACGCCGAACAGGACGCCCTGCCGGCCATCCGGTCGATCTCGCGGCTGGCCTGGGAACTGCACGGGCTGAAGGTGTGAGGGTGACGGCTCTCAGCTGAGCCCGGTGATCCCGAGCCCGGGCGCCGGGGCAAGCCGGATGGTC
>NZ_AUPJ01000349.1 GCF_000427315.1 Arthrobacter sp. TB 26 | reverse complement strand
CCGCCGTTCCGTGTTGGCGGCAATCCGTACTGGGGCGCCCTTGCGGCGTCCCGTTGCACCAAGAAAGGGAGGCAAGCCATCGAACGCTTGCCTCCCACACTCGGGCCGCTTAATTAGGAGTAGTCGTAGAAGCCTTTGCCGGACTTGCGTCCCAGTTCCCCGCGAGCCACCATGTCGCGGAGGATCTGGGGCGGGGCGAAGCGTTCGCCGAGCGTTTCGTGCAGGTATTCGGCGATTCCAAGTCGGACGTCCAGTCCGACGATGTCCGTGGTGCGCAGCGGTCCAGAGGCGTGCCGGTAGCCGAGTTCCATGGCGGCGTCGATGTCCTGCGCACTGGCCACGCCCTCTTCGAGCATACGCATGGCCTCCAATGCCAGTGCAACGCCCAGCCGCGAACTCGCGAAGCCAGGAGCGTCGTTCACCACGATGGGCGTCTTGCCGAGCCCGCGGACCCAGCCGGTGGCGGCGTTGGCTAGTTCGGGGGCGGACTGGGGGCCAAGGACGACTTCCACCAGCGTTGACGCCGGGACCGGATTGAAGAAGTGCAGCCCGCAGAGCCGCTCCGGCCTGCCGAGGGTGGCAGCCAGCTTGGTGACCGACAGTGAGGAGGTGTTGGTGGCGATCCAGGCCTCCGCGCCAAGGTGGCGCTCAACGTTGAGCAATGCGGACTGCTTCAGATTGAAGTCCTCAGGGACGGCTTCGACGACCAGACCGGCGCTGCCGAAGTCGACGGCGTCCGTCGAGACTGCGAACCGCCCGAGAAGCGAGTCCAGATCCTCCGTTACTGAAGCTCTCTCAATGGCCTTGGCCAGCGTCCGGGTGACGCGGTCGAGGGCGGCGGCGGCAGCTGCCGCGTCACGTTCGACGACGGTCACCTCCGCTCCGGAAACAAGGAAGGCGTGGGCGATGCCGGCGCCCATCCGGCCGCCGCCGAGAACACCTACCCTCGTCGGGATGCCGGGGGCTTCGGTCAGGGAGGTGGGGATGGTCATTTGTTGGTTCCTTTGTGGTTTTTCCGGTCCAGAAACGCCTGCATCCGCTCAAACTTTGCTTCCGATTCAAAGAGGATGCCCTGGGCGAGTTCGTCGATGGCCGGGTGTGCGGATCGTGGTGCCTGCAGGACACTCTTGGTGAGACGGACCGCGAGCGGATCCTGGGTTTGGATCCGCGCTGCGAGGGCAAAGGCTGCGGGGATGAGTTGGTCTGGGTCATGTAATTCGGTGACGAGCCGAACAGCCAGCGCCGCTGCGCCGTCGAGCACTTTTCCGCTGAGCAGTATTTCCTTCGCCAGGGGCTCGCCCACGAGTTCCACGAGGCGCCAGCCTGCGCCGGCGGCAGCGAGAATACCGAGGCCTGTTTCGGGATTGCCGATTTTTGCCCGTGGCGTGGCAATCCGGAAGTCCGCTGCGTAGGCCAGTTCAGCGCCGCCGCCGAGCGCAAACCCGTCAACCGCGGCGATCACAGGCATCGGCAACTTGGAGATTCTCTGGAAGAGGCCGGAATTGATGCCGGCCAGGGCGTCGTCACGGCGCCGTTCGCGGAGCTGGGCGATGTCAGCCCCGGAGGCAAAGATGCCGCCGGAGGGAAGCTGCGTCCCGGAGAGGATGAGGATTCTGGGCTTCCGCTCCAAATCGGCGCATACGGAATGCAACTCATCGACCATCTGCTGGTCGATGGCGTTGCGGACTTCAGGTCTATTGAGCTCGACATGGACGGTCGCGCCCGCGTCGTGGATCTTGATGGTCTTCACCAGCCCACCTTCGCATCGCCAATTACCCAGCGTCCAATACCTAATGGATGACGAATTATTGCAGAATCATAATAACTGGGACTATGGCCCGGCGATCTGCCATTGATTCAGAACCAACATTGATCAAGCTGAGAATAAGTATTGGACTGCATAGGCGGAAGCTGGGATCGTGATTGCTAAGACCAAGGACGCACCACCAGAAAGAGATTCGGCCATGAGCAACTACGCAACCATCAACCCGGCAACCGGAGAACGCGTTGCCGAGTTCCCGACCCTCACTAACGAGGAAGTCCAGGATGTGCTCAAGCGCTCCTTCACTGAATACCGTTCCTGGCGCTCCACTCCGCTGGCCGAACGCGCGGCGGTCCTGACCCGCGTCGCCGAACTTCACCGCGAACGCTCCGAGGAACTCGCAGCTCTGCTGACTCTGGAGGTGGGCAAGCCCATCGCCGAGGCCCGTGGCGAAGTTGCCCTCGTGGCCTCGATCTACGCCTACTACGCGGATAACGCCGAGCGCTTCCTCAAGGATGAACCCCTGGACATCAGCGGCCCAGGTTCAGCCGTCGTCCGCACCGAACCCATCGGGCCGCTCGTCGGCATCATGCCGTGGAACTTCCCCTACTACCAGGTCGCCCGTTTCGCCGCCCCCAACATCGCGCTGGGCAACACCGTGATCCTCAAGCACTCACGCAACTGCCCGCAGTCGGCGCTGGCCATCGAAGCGGTGTTCCGCGATGCCGGGCTGCCCGCGGACGTGTACATCAATGCGTTCGTCACCAGCGGCCAGATCGCGACCATGATCGCAGACCCGCGGGTACAGGGCGTCTCCCTGACCGGCTCCGAAAAGGCCGGATCCGCCGTGGCGGAAGTCGCCGGACGCCATATGAAGAAGTACGTGCTGGAACTGGGCGGCTCCGACCCGTTCATCGTGCTGCCGGATGCCGACCTGGACAAGGCCGTCGCCGGCGCCGTGGCGGGCCGGATGTACAACGGAGGCCAGGCCTGCACAGCGTCCAAGCGCTTCATCATCGTCGGCGACATCTACGACGAATTCCTGCGCCGCTACACCGAGGCCATGGCCAAGATCGCACCGGGCGATCCGACCGATGAGAAGACGACCTTCGGTCCGCTGTCTTCCAAGGCCTCCGTGGACGACATCGCGGAACTGATCCAGGACGCCGTCTCCAAGGGCGCGACAGCTGTCACGGGTGGGGACGCACCTAACGAATCAGGCGCTTATTACCCCGCAACGGTCCTGACCGGTGTGACGCCCGAAATGCGGGCATACTCGGAAGAGATCTTCGGCCCCGCTGCGGTGGTTTATCGGGTGGACTCTCCCCAAGCTGCCATTGACCTGGCCAACGACTCACCCTTCGGCCTCTCAAGCTCCATCTACACCGCCGACGTCAAGGCCGCACAGGAGCTTGCCGAACAGCTCGAAACCGGCGCGGTCTGGATCAACAGCATCAGTCGAAGCGCCCCTGACCTTCCGTTCGGCGGGGTGAAGCGGTCCGGCGTTGGACGTGAACTGGCGCAATACGGAATCAACGAATTCGCCAACAAGAAGCTCATCCGGATCCCGTCAGCCTAGACCCGCCCGAATCGCTGCCGCTGGCAGAAGCCACCAGCGCGCCCACATAGCTGGCAGCAAGGGCCGTTTTAAGTCCTCAAAACGGCCCCAGCTGCTGCTTGGTTGGGCCCGACAGACTTTAGAGGAAGTAATGAATCACGCTTTTGTTTACGATGCCGTCCGGACCCCGTTCGGGAAGTTCGGCGGCGGGCTCGCCGGTGTCCGCCCGGATGACCTGGCCGCGCATGTGATCGGTGAAGCCGTGAAGCGCGCCCCGGGCCTGGATGTTGAGCGGATTGATGAGGTGGTGTTCGGCAACGCCAACGGCGCGGGCGAGGAGAACCGCAACATTGCCCGGATGGGCACGCT
>NZ_AUPJ01000348.1 GCF_000427315.1 Arthrobacter sp. TB 26 | reverse complement strand
GGGGGTGGGAAATCTGGTGTTACAACTGTGGTGTTATTCAGTTGGTTTGGTTCCTCGAACAACGGGTTTGTTGTTTGGGAACCACATAGTGGACGCAAGCAGTCTTGTTTCTTCGTACCACCCCTGGGTGCGAACCCCTTTTGAATGGGTTCGCGGGGTGGTGTGTGGTGTAAGTTATCGGCCTATTAGTACCGGTCAGCTTCACGAGTCGTTAGTCCTCGCTTCCACATCCGGCCTATCAACCCAGTGGTCTGGCTGGGGGCCTCTCACACACAAGGTGTATGGAAATCTCATCTCGAAGCGAGCTTCCCGCTTAGATGCTTTCAGCGGTTATCCCATCCGAACGTAGCTAATCAGCGGTGCACTTGGCAGTACAACTGACACACCAGAGGTTCGTCCGTCCCGGTCCTCTCGTACTAAGGACAGCCCTTCTCAAATTTCCTGCGCGCGCAGCGGATAGGGACCGAACTGTCTCACGACGTTCTAAACCCAGCTCGCGTACCGCTTTAATGGGCGAACAGCCCAACCCTTGGGACCTACTCCAGCCCCAGGATGCGACGAGCCGACATCGAGGTGCCAAACCATGCCGTCGATATGGACTCTTGGGCAAGATCAGCCTGTTATCCCCGAGGTACCTTTTATCCGTTGAGCGACGGCCATTCCACAATGTACCGCCGGATCACTAGTCCCGACTTTCGTCCCTGCTCGAGATGTCTCTCTCACAGTCAAGCTCCCTTGTGCACTTACACTCGACACCTGATTGCCAACCAGGCTGAGGGAACCTTTGGGCGCCTCCGTTACTTTTTAGGAGGCAACCGCCCCAGTTAAACTACCCATCAGGCACTGTCCCTGACCCGGATTACGGGCCGAAGTTAGATGTCCAAAGTGACCAGAGTGGTATTTCAACGATGACTCCACCCGAACTGGCGTCCGGGCTTCAACGTCTCCCACCTATCCTACACAAGCCACTCCGAACACCAATACCAAACTATAGTAAAGGTCTCGGGGTCTTTCCGTCCTGCTGCGCGTAACGAGCATCTTTACTCGTACTGCAATTTCGCCGAGTTTATGGTTGAGACAGCGGGGAAGTCGTTACTCCATTCGTGCAGGTCGGAACTTACCCGACAAGGAATTTCGCTACCTTAGGATGGTTATAGTTACCACCGCCGTTTACTGGGGCTTGAATTCTCAGCTTCGCCTTGCGGCTAACCGGTCCTCTTAACCTTCCAGCACCGGGCAGGAGTCAGTCCGTATACATCGTCTTGCGACTTCGCACGGACCTGTGTTTTTAGTAAACAGTCGCTTCCCCCTGGTCTCTGCGGCCCCTGCACGCTCCGGACAGCAAGTGTCCATCACGATGGGGGCCCCCCTTCTCCCGAAGTTACGGGGGCATTTTGCCGAGTTCCTTAACCATAATTCTCTCGATCGCCTTAGTATTCTCTACCTGATCACCTGTGTCGGTTTGGGGTACGGGCGGCTAAAACCTCGCGTCGATGCTTTTCTAGGCAGCATAGGATCACCGAATCCCCCCTTACGGGAGTCCCATCGGGTCTCAGGCATCATGAACGGCGGATTTGCCTACCGTTCGCCCTACATCCTTAGACCGGGACAACCATCGCCCGGCTCGGCTACCTTCCTGCGTCACACCTGTTAATACGCTTGCCTCCCAGGATCAGGTCCCGCGCTCCACCAAAACCCTTCACCCACAAGGGGTGTCAGGCAGGTATTGGGCGGTTAGTATCCCCTGTTCAGCATGGGCGGTTTTTCGCCGGTACGGGAATATCAACCCGTTGTCCATCGACTACGCCTGTCGGCCTCGCCTTAGGTCCCGACTTACCCAGGGCAGATTAGCTTGACCCTGGAACCCTTGATCATTCGGCGGACGGGTTTCTCACCCGTCTTTCGCTACTCATGCCTGCATTCTCACTCGTGTAGGCTCCACCGCTGGTTTACACCGCGACTTCACTGCCCACACGACGCTCCCCTACCACTCCAGACGCCTGAACCAACCCACAAGGGGCGGCTTAGCTAATATCTGAAATCCACAACTTCGGCGGTGTACTTGAGCCCCGCTACATTGTCGGCGCGGAATCACTTGACCAGTGAGCTATTACGCACTCTTTTAAGGATGGCTGCTTCTAAGCCAACCTCCTGGTTGTCTTCGCAACTCCACATCCTTTCCCACTTAGCACACGCTTAGGGGCCTTAGTTGGTGGTCTGGGCTGTTTCCCTCTCGACTATGAAGCTTATCCCCCACAGTCTCACTGCTGCGCTCTCACTTACCGGCATTCGGAGTTTGGCTGACGTCAGTAACCTTGTAGGGCCCATTAGCCATCCAGTAGCTCTACCTCCGGTAAGAAACACGCAACGCTGCACCTAAATGCATTTCGGGGAGAACCAGCTATCACGAAGTTTGATTGGCCTTTCACCCCTACCCACAGCTCATCCCCTCCATTTTCAACTGAAGTGGGTTCGGTCCTCCACGACGTCTTACCGTCGCTTCAACCTGGCCATGGGTAGATCACTTCGCTTCGGGTCTAGATCACGCCACTGCAACGCCCTATTCAGACTCGCTTTCGCTACGGCTTCCCCACACGGGTTAACCTCGCGACGTAACACTAACTCGCAGGCTCATTCTTCAAAAGGCACGCCGTCACCAGAATCAGACTGGCTCCGACGGATTGTAAGCACACGGTTTCAGGTACTGTTTCACTCCCCTCCCGGGGTACTTTTCACCTTTCCCTCACGGTACTGGTCCGCTATCGGTCATTAGGGAGTATTTAGGCTTATCAGGTGGTCCTGACAGATTCGCACGGGATTTCTCGGGCCCCGTGCTACTTGGGATACTCCCCGGGCGGTACACAACATTTCGGTTACGGGGCTCACACCCTCTCTGGCCGGCCTTTCAAGACCGTTCACCTATGCCTGCACTACACACCCCACTGTCCCGGCAGAGACAGAATGGGAAGTCCCACAACCCCGACCATGCAACGCCCGCCGGCTATCACACATGGAACGGTTTAGCCTGATCCGCGTTCGCTCGCCACTACTGACGGAATCACTATTGTTTTCTCTTCCTGCGGGTACTGAGATGTTTCACTTCCCCGCGTTCCCTCCACGCACCCTATGTGTTCAGATGCGGGTCACCAGGCAGCTCGCGCCCCTGGCGGGGTTTCCCCATTCGGACACCCTGGGATCACAGTCCGGTTATCGACTCCCCCAGGCTTATCGCAGATTCCTACGTCCTTCTTCGGCTCCTAATGCCAAGGCATCCACCGTGTGCTCTTAAAAACTTGACCACAAAAGATCAAAAAAACTAATTTTCGAGAGAACCACGAAAACCAACCCACACACCCAAAAGGCGCCCAGGTCAGATCCAGGTTCATATTCTTGGAAATTGCTTCTTATAAAAGATGCTCGCGTCCACTATGTAGTTCTCAAACAACAACCCCATACCACACACCCCACACACACAACAGTGCATGATCGGTGCAGCCAGGAAACCAGAAACACAAGTCCCACACCCCACCACCGGAGACTCCCCCGTAAGGGAACCCGGCCATGAGCCATGGTCCTGTTGCCTCAGGACCCAACAGTGTGCCAAACACTACCCAGCGAAACATTCCAGCCGCGTTCCAGGACCCGCCCGAAGGAAGATCCGTACTTGCTGCCGGCACATGCCGCCAGGCACCTATTTGTTGATATTCCACCCGTGAGCACCCGCCGCAGAACTAGCGTCTGCGCAACGGGCGTACTCCTGACAACCCCGCCACACCCACATACATGAGGCACGGTGATTGTAGGCGCTCCTTAGAAAGGAGGTGATCCAGCCGCACCTTCCGGTACGGCTACCTTGTTACGACTTAGTCCCAATCGCCAGTCCCACCTTCGACAGCTCCCTCCCACAAGGGGTTAGGCCACCGGCTTCGGGTGTTACCAACTTTCGTGACTTGACGGGCGGTGTGTACAAGGCCCGGGAACGTATTCACCGCAGCGTTGCTGATCTGCGATTACTAGCGACTCCGACTTCATGGGGTCGAGTTGCAGACCCCAATCCGAACTGAGACCGGCTTTTTGGGATTAGCTCCACCTCACAGTATCGCAACCCTTTGTACCGGCCATTGTAGCATGCGTGAAGCCCAAGACATAAGGGGCATGATGATTTGACGTCGTCCCCACCTTCCTCCGAGTTGACCCCGGCAGTCTCCTATGAGTCCCCGCCATAACGCGCTGGCAACATAGAACGAGGGTTGCGCTCGTTGCGGGACTTAACCCAACATCTCACGACACGAGCTGACGACAACCATGCACCACCTGTAAACCGACCGCAAGCGGGGCACCTGTTTCCAGGTATTTCCGGTTCATGTCAAGCCTTGGTAAGGTTCTTCGCGTTGCATCGAATTAATCCGCATGCTCCGCCGCTTGTGCGGGCCCCCGTCAATTCCTTTGAGTTTTAGCCTTGCGGCCGTACTCCCCAGGCGGGGCACTTAATGCGTTAGCTACGGCGCGGAAAACGTGGAATGTCCCCCACACCTAGTGCCCAACGTTTACGGCATGGACTACCAGGGTATCTAATCCTGTTCGCTCCCCATGCTTTCGCTCCTCAGCGTCAGTTAATGCCCAGAGACCTGCCTTCGCCATCGGTGTTCCTCCTGATATCTGCGCATTTCACCGCTACACCAGGAATTCCAGTCTCCCCTACATCACTCTAGTCTGCCCGTACCCACCGCAGATCCGGAGTTGAGCCCCGGACTTTCACGGCAGACGCGACAAACCGCCTACGAGCTCTTTACGCCCAATAATTCCGGATAACGCTTGCGCCCTACGTATTACCGCGGCTGCTGGCACGTAGTTAGCCGGCGCTTCTTCTGCAGGTACCGTCACTTTCGCTTCTTCCCTACTGAAAGAGGTTTACAACCCGAAGGCCGTCATCCCTCACGCGGCGTCGCTGCATCAGGCTTTCGCCCATTGTGCAATATTCCCCACTGCTGCCTCCCGTAGGAGTCTGGGCCGTGTCTCAGTCCCAGTGTGGCCGGTCACCCTCTCAGGCCGGCTACCCGTCGTCGCCTTGGTGAGCCATTACCTCACCAACAAGCTGATAGGCCGCGAGTCCATCCAAAACCACAATAAAGCTTTCCACCCCCCACCATGCGATGAGGAGTCATATCCGGTATTAGACCCAGTTTCCCAGGCTTATCCCAGAGTTAAGGGCAGGTTACTCACGTGTTACTCACCCGTTCGCCACTAATCCCCCCACAAGTGAGGTTCATCGTTCGACTTGCATGTGTTAAGCACGCCGCCAGCGTTCATCCTGAGCCAGGATCAAACTCTCCGTTGAAGTAAAACAGACACAACCAACACCCCCGGGAAAACGGGACGTGCCGGCTGCACAAAATTTGAAACCAGCTGTAAAAACCAGACCACACCACGGGGTGGCGGATCCAGTCAATTCAACCAATTCAATACAATAAATTGGTATCAACAAACTTGGCACACTATTGAGTTCTCAAACAACAGACACACCCGGCACCACCACAACCATCAGGTCGCGGATCGCTCCGGAGCAACTTATCAAACTTACCGGGCCGCTTCACCCTTGTCAAATCGCCATCCCGATTCAGTCTCGCCGTGAGGCGTCTGGGTCTTGGTGGCCGATCAACTCCGGGGAGCAGCGCGGAAATAAACTCTACCACCAGTTTGCCCTGGTGACAAAGCGAGCCCCGGCGCAGCCTCCCGCGGGATGACAAAAAGCCCGGAATCACGGGGATTCCGGGCTCTTCGACGCGACTCAGCCGGCCCGTTTCCGGGGTGGCAGTCCCGGCGTCAGTTCACCGGCTTGAAGAATGCGGCGCCCAGCGGAGGCAACGTGACCGTGAGGGTGGCCGGCTGTCCGTCGATGTCAACGCCGGCCGCCGCCAGGGTGCCGTCGTTCAGGACACCGGAACCGCCGTACGTGCCGGCGTCGGTGTTCAGCACTTCGCGCCACTCCCCCGGCGAAGGAACGCCGAGCCGGAAGTCCGTGTGCGGGGCACCGGAGAAGTTGAAGGCGCAGACCAGGGGGTTGCCCGCGGCGTCCCGGCGGATGAAGGTCAGGACGTTGCGGTTTGAGTCCCCGCCGTTGATCCACTGGAAGCCGGCGGGGTCGTTGTCCTGTTCGTAAAGGGCCGCGGTGGAGCTGTACAGCTCGTTGAGGTCCTTGGTCAGGAGCTGAATCCCGCGGTGCGCCGGAATTTCCGCCAGCCACCAGTCCAAGCCGTGCTGTTCGGACCATTCCGCTTCCTGGCCGAATTCGGTTCCCATAAAGATCAGCTGCTTGCCCGGGTGCGCCCACTGGTAGCCGAGGAAGGCACGCAGGTTGGCCAGCTGCTGCCAGCGGTCCCCCGGCATCTTGCGCAGCATCGACCCCTTGCCGTGCACAACTTCGTCGTGACTGATCGGCAGGAGGAAGTTCTCCGTGTAGGCGTAGACCATGGAGAAGGTGATGGTGCCGTGGTGCCACCGCCGGTTGAATGGATCCTCGGCCATGTACTTGAGCGAGTCGTGCATCCAGCCCATGTTCCACTTGATGCCGAAGCCCAGGCCGCCCTGGCTCGTGGGCGCCGTGACGCCCGGGAACGCGGTGGATTCCTCGGCGATCATGACCGCGCCGGGGTGGGTCTTGTAGACCGTGGCGTTGACCTCCTGCAGGAAGGAAATGGCCTCCAGGTTCTCCCGGCCGCCGAACCGGTTCGGCTGCCACTGACCCTCCTCGCGGGAGTAATCGAGATAGAGCATCGAGGCGACGGCGTCCACGCGCAGGCCGTCGATGTGGAATTCGTCGAGCCAGTAGAGCGCATTCGCGACGAGGAAGTTGCGGACTTCGCTGCGGCCGAAGTCGAAGATGAGCGTTCCCCAGTCGGGGTGTTCGCCCAGGTTCGGGTCGGCGTGCTCGTACAGGGCTTCGCCGTCGAACCGGGCCAGCGCCCACTCATCCTTGGGGAAGTGCGCCGGCACCCAGTCCAGGAGCACACCGATGCCGGCCTGGTGGAGTTCATCCACCAGGTACCGGAATTCGTCGGGATGGCCGAAGCGCGATGTCGGGGCGAAGTAGGACGTGACCTGGTAGCCCCAGGATCCGCCGAACGGGTGCTCGGCCACCGGCATGAACTCCACATGGGTGAAGCCAAGCCACTTGACGTATTCGACCAGTTCCTTGGCCAGCTCGCGGTAGCTGAGCCCGACCCGCCAGGAGCCGAGGTGCACTTCATAGACACTCATCGGAGAGTTGTGCGGATCCCGTCCGGCACGGGTTTCCATCCACTCCGCGTCCTTGAAGGCGTAGGCGGGCTCCACGACGCGCGACGCCGTCAGCGGCGGAACCTCCGTGCCAAAGGCCAGCGGATCCGCTTTCTCCACCCAGTAACCGTGCTTGGTCCGGATCTCAAACTTGTAGCACGCCCCTGCTACAACGCCGGGGATAAAGACTTCCCAGACGCCGGAGGAGCCGAGGGACCGCATCGAGTGCTGCCGGCCGTCCCAGCCGTTGAAGTCGCCCTTGACGCGGACTGCCTGGGCGTTGGGCGCCCACACGGCGAAGGACACGCCGTCGACGTCGCCGAGGCCGGACTTGTAGTGCTGGACGTGCGCGCCGAGCACATCCCAGAGGCGCTCGTGGCGGCCCTCGCCGATCAGGTGCAGGTCGAGTTCGCCGATGGTGGGCAGGTAGCGGTAGGGGTCGTCGGCCGGCTGCGGTGCCTGGCCCTCGTAGGTCACTTCCAGCCGGTAGTCGGGCACATGGCCCGACTCCAGCGGCTCCAGCACGGCAACCCATACCCCGCCGGACTCGTGCGTCATCGGGAAGGTGCCGGCAGCAGTCACCACGGAGACGGCCTCGGCGAGGTGCTTGACCGTGCGGATGGTGACGTGGCCGTGGTCATCGAGGTGGGCGCCGAGGACCGAGTGCGGCGCGTGGTGTTCGCCGGCGGCGACCCTCGCCAGGGTGTCCGCGTCCACCGGCAATGGGCTTCCGGGACGATCGATACGTGCTGAACCTGTCATTTTGATACCTTCCGCTGCGGCTTCGGCGGGGACGCCGGAGCCTGTACTGCCGAGGAGACGACGTGATGCCTGAACCGGAATGGAGAGCCAGTCCGGCCTGTTCCGTAGTTCGTAAATGACTTCATACAGGGCTTTGTCGAGCCACAGCGCCACGAAGAGGGGCGCATCGCGGTCGATGCTGCCGGGGATGACTTCCGCGTAGCCGGCCAGGAAGGCCTCGGCGCAGTCGTCCACCCAGGTTTCCGGGACGTCCGCGTCGGGGTGCTCGCGCTCGGCCGCGCCGGCGGCGTAGTCAAAGGACCTGAGCATTCCGACGACGTCGCGCAGCGGGACGTCCGGGAAATTGCGTTCGGAGATCGGCCGGAGCGGCTCCCCCTCGAAGTCGAGGATGGCCCAGCGCGGCGCCATGCCGGCACCCCCGGGAACCTGGAGGATCTGGCCCAGGTGGAGATCGCCGTGGATCCTTTGCAGGGTCCCGGCGCTGCTGCCTTCGAGGCGCACCAGAAGCCTGTCCAGCGCTTCACCGTAGGGTCCGACGGCGGCCCCGGCCTGCGCCCAGGACTGCCGCACACGCTCGGCCACGCCAGGCGCGATGTCGCGTCCGGGAACGGATTCGGCGGCGACGCCGAGTGCCTCGGCCAGCCGGCGGTGCACGGTGGCGGTGGCGGCGCCGAGCGCGTGTGCCTCGGCGGTGAAATCCCGGCCAGCACTGGCCGCGTTGACCGCCAGCCGCCAGGCGTCCAGGCCGCCGGCGAGGAACTCGTGCGCCGCGGCCAGTTCGCCGAGCGCGAGGCCGGTGCCCTGCCCGGACGGTGATTCCCACTCGCCGGTGACCCAGCCAAGGGTGGCCGGGACTTCGACGGTGTGTCCTGCGGTCAGGGCGGCACCGATTTCCACTTCCGGGTTCTGGCCTGCGGAGAGCACCCGGAAGAATTTCAGGATCGCGGCGGATGTGCCGTCGTCGACGATCACGGAACTGTTGGACTGCTCCCCGGCGAGGACTTTCACGACGCCGGTGGCCCGGGGCAGGCGGTAGCCGGACTCAACGAGGTGTCCGGTGGCGTTCCCGGTGGGGGTGGTGCCGCCGTCGCGCATGAGTTCCAGCCACGCCGAGATGAACGCCGGGTCGTGGACGCCGTCGTAAATCCAGAGGGCGCCGGGGGCCTGGGCGGCCTCGCCGGCGGGCCCCGGTCCGGATATCTGCCCGATCAGCGCTGAATCAGCCCCGGCCAGGGGCGAGCTGCGGATGCTGAGCGGGACCTGGACGACGTCGGTGCGGGAGCCGTCCGGCGTCGGGTAGCTCACGGCCAGCAGCAGCACCTCGAGCCCGGCCATGCCGGCCTCAACGCCAGGACCGCCGGCAAGGCGCAGTCCCCGGCGGGCTCGAAGCTGAACGCGGGGCTCTTGACGGGGAACCAGCGCTGCCGCGGAAGCCAGTCGCCGAGCAGTCCGCTCAGGGCCGGAGTGAGGGTGGGTCGGGTCATGTCAGCCTTCGATGGACAGGATCGGCATGGCCTGGGTGTAGGGCGATGACGGGTTGGAGGCAGCCGAGCGGATCCGCAGCCAGAAGAAGTCGTGGCTGCCCAGGGTCAGCGTCAGGGTGCCGTCCTCGGAGATCGCCGGGAACGCCTGGCCGCCGAACACGTCCCGGAGGCCGCGGCCGGCGAACCTCGGGACCCGCAGGGTGGTGGCCACGGGATGCTGGGACAGGTTGAAGGCGCACAGGATGGTTTCGCCGTCCTCGCCGGCCGGGTTGCCTTCCGGCAGCTCGCGCAGGTAGGCGAGCACGACGTCGTGGTCTGCTTCGACGTGCTCAAAGGCCCCCAGACCGAAGGCGGGGTGGTTCTTCCGGACGCTGAGGATCTGGCGCGTCCAGCGCAGCAGCGAACCGGAGTGGGCCGCTTCGGCCTCGACGTTGGCCATGCTGTAGTTGTAGACCAGCGACTGGATCACCGGAAGGTACAGCTTCCCGGGGTCCGCATTGGAGAACCCGGCGTTGCGGTCCGGGTTCCATTGCATCGGGGTACGGACGGCGTCGCGGTCCTCGAGCCAGATGTTGTCCCCCATGCCGATCTCGTCCCCGTAGTACAGGAACGGGCTGCCGGGCAGGGACAGCAGCAGCGCATTGATGAGCTCGATTTCGGAACGGGAATTGTCCAGCAGCGGCGCAAGCCGGCGCCGGATCCCGATGTTGGCGCGCATGCGCGGGTCCGGCGCGTACCAGCCGAGCATCGCGGCACGCTCGTCGGCGGTGACCATTTCCAGTGTCAGCTCGTCGTGGTTGCGCAGGAAGGTGCCCCACTGGGCGCCTTCGGGAATGTTCGGGGTGTCCTTCATCGTCTCGATGATGGGGGCGGCCTTCTGGTCGCGCAGGGCGTAATACAGCCGGGGCATGATCGGGAAGTGGAACGCCATGTGGCATTCCGGTTCCGCTTCGGTGCCGAAGTACTCAACCACCTCGGCCGGCGGCTGGTTGGCCTCGGCGATGATGACGCGGCCCGGGTAGCTTTCGTCGACCATCTTGCGCAGCTTGCGCAGGAACTCATGGGTCTGCGGCAGGTTCTCGCAGTTGGTGCCCTCTTCTTCGAAGAGGTACGGGATGGCGTCCGCCCGGAAGCCGTCAATGCCCTGGTCCAGCCAGAACCGGACGACGTCGAAGAGGGCGTCGATGACCTTGGGGTTCTCGAAGTTCAGGTCAGGCTGGTGGCTGAAGAAACGGTGCCAGAAGAACTGCCGCCGGATCGGGTCGAAGGTCCAGTTGGACTCCTCGGTGTCCACGAAGATGATGCGGGCGTCTTCGTACTTCTCGTCCGTGTCGCTCCATACGTAGAAGTCGCCGAACGGCCCGTCCGGATCCTTGCGGGATTCCTGGAACCACGGGTGCTGGTCGGAGGTGTGGTTCAGCGGAAGGTCAATAATCACGCGCACGCCGCGGGCATGGGCCTCCGCAACGAGTCGCTTGAAATCGCTGATGGTGCCGAATTCGTCCAGCACGGAGTTGTAGTCCGAGATGTCGTAACCGCCGTCGCGGAGCGGGGACTGGAAGAACGGCGGG
>NZ_AUPJ01000347.1:2977-18449 GCF_000427315.1 Arthrobacter sp. TB 26 | reverse complement strand
CACCGAGCCACTGCAGGTAGTCCAGCTTCTCGATCAGGCCGTGGAAGTCGCCGGAGCCGTCACCGTTCCCGTCGGCGAACCCGCGGACCAGCACTTCGTAGAAGACCGCCTTGCGGTACCAGTGCGGATCATGTTGGAGGCCGGGCGCGTTCAGTTCAAAGGAGCCCTTAGGGCTGAAGTGCTGGTTGGGGTTGGTCGGGCTGAAACTCACGCGTGCTGCCTCCGGATGCTAAGAATGTGCGCGGGTTCGACATGGGCGTCCAACCGAACATAGTTGTACTCCCCCCATTCCCAGCTTTCGCCGGTCAACAGATCATCCACCATGAACCGGCCGTTGTGCGTGAGGTCGTCGGGGTGCAGCTCCAGCGCCGCCAGATCCAGCGTGACCGTGCTCTCACGGATGCCGTGAGGATCCACGTTGACGACGACGATCAGGGTGTCCTTCGAGCCGTCGGGGAGGGTCTTGTGCTTCGAGTAGACGACAGTGGCGTTGTCCGTGCTCTGGTGCACCGTCAGGTTCTGCAGGTCCCCGAGGGCCGGGTGGGCACGCCGGATCTCGTTGAGCCGGCTCAGGTACGGGGCCAGCGTCCTGCCGGAGCCGGCCGCCGTGTCCCAGTCACGGGCCTTGTACTCGAACTTCTCATTGTCGATGTACTCCTCGGCGCCGGGCCGGGCCACGTGCTCGTAGAGTTCGAAGCCGGCATAGACACCCCAGATGGGACTCGCGGTGGCAGCCAGCGCGGCCCGGATCTTGAACGCGGGCGGGCCGCCGTACTGCAGGAATTCGGTCAGGATGTCCGGGGTGTTGACGAAGAAGTTCGGCCGGAAGTAGGCCGGGGATTCGTGGCTCACTTCCTGGAAGTACTCTTCCAGCTCCTCCTTGGTGTTCCGCCAGGTGAAGTAGGTGTAGGACTGCTGGAAGCCGGCCCGGCCCAGCGCGTGCATCATGGCCGGGCGGGTGAAGGCCTCGGCGAGGAAAACGACGTCGGGGTGTTTCTTGTTGACCTTGGCGATCAGCCACTCCCAGAACCACACCGGCTTGGTGTGCGGGTTGTCGACGCGGAAGATCTTGACGCCGTGGCTCACCCAAAGGAACACAATGCGCAGGATCTCGTTGGACAGGCCCGCCGGATCGTTGTCGAAGTTCAGCGGGAAGATGTCCTGGTACTTCTTCGGCGGGTTCTCGGCGTAGGCGATGCTGCCGTCGACGCGAGTGGTGAACCACTCCGGGTGGCTTTCGACCCAGGGGTGGTCCGGGGCGGCCTGCAGCGCAAGGTCCAGTGCCACTTCCAGACCCAGTTCCCCGGCCCGCGCCACGAAGGCATCAAAGTCCTCAAAGGTTCCCAGGTCCGGGTGGATGGCGTCGTGGCCTCCTTCCTTGGCCCCGATGGCCCAGGGGGAGCCGGGATCGTGCGGTCCGGCCAGCAGGGTGTTGTTCGGGCCCTTGCGGTGCTGGATGCCGATCGGGTGGATCGGCGGCATGTAGATGATGTCGAAGCCCATGGCCGCGACGGCGTCGAGGCGCTTCGCGGCGGTGCGGAAGGTGCCGGAGGTCCACCCGCCGGTTTCGTGGTTCCGGACGGCGCCCTCGGACCGGGGGAAGAACTCGTACCAGGCGCCCCGGCCGGCGAGCTCGCGCTCCACCAGCAGCGGGTACTGCTCGGAGACGGTGACCTGTTCGCGTATCGGCTGGCGTTCGATGACGGCGGCGACCTCCGGGCTGAAACCGGCGGCGAGCCGTTCCTCCGCGGTCTTGGACGTGTCATTGAGCCCGACGACGGCCATCCGGAAAGTCCGGCGGTCAGCGGACGGTCGGGAAGAGTCCTCGGACGCTTCGGCGAGCAGCGCGGCGCCCTCGGCCAGCATCAGCTCGACGTCGATTCCGGCTTCCACCTTGACCTCGGCGTTGTGGTGCCACGTGCCGTAGCGGTCATGCCAGGCCTCGATCACGAAGGACCAGGTGCCGGTGGCGGGCGGGGTCAGGAGGCCCTCCCAGCGGTCGGTTCCCTGGCCGCGCGGGCCGCGGGGCCGGGCGAGACGGACGCGCTGGCGTTCCTTCCCGCGGGGGTCGAGCAGGACGGCGCTGACGCCGAGCTGGTCGTGACCTTCGCGGAAGGCGGTGGCACCCACCACCAGGGTTTCTCCCACAACGGCCTTGGCAGGGAATTTCCCGCCTTCCACCACAGGCTGTACGGCGGTGATTGGAAAACGGCCAAAGCGAAGGCCCTCCGTGATCAGGGCCTTCGGCTTTTGCTTGGACACGGCACTGGTTCGCGAGTTAGTCGTCACAGCCTCGACGTTATCGACAAATCGGCCAGATTGCTAAGGCTGCTCACTTTTTTCGGGGCATTTTCGGGAACCCTGACCGTCATTTATGCAAAAGAAACTTAAACCGGTTCCGAGCCTCCGACTTGTCAGTTAGTGTTTCGCAGGTGAAGGCAATCCGCAGATTTACCGTCCGAACCGTTCTTCCTGAGCCGATCCGGCCGCTGGCCCGGCTGGCCACCAACCTTCGGTGGTCCTGGCACCGCCCCACGCGCGCGCTTTTTGAGGGCCTGAACCCGAAGATCTGGGCCGAGAGCGGCCACGATCCCGTGACCTTCCTCGGCCTCGTCAGCAGGGAGGAACTGCAGCGTCTCGCCGCCGACCAGGACGTGGTGCAGCGTGTCCACGCGGCCGCCGCGGACCTCGACCGGTACCTCGAGGAGCCCCGCTGGTACCAGAGCCTCGGCGACGGCGCACCGGCGTGCATCGCCTACTTCTCCCCGGAATTCGGTATCACCGAAGTGCTGCCGCAGTACTCCGGCGGCCTCGGCATCCTCGCCGGCGACCACCTGAAGGCGGCCTCGGACCTCGGGGTGCCGCTGATCGGCGTCGGACTGCTGTACCAGGCCGGCTATTTCAAGCAGTCCCTCTCCCGGGACGCCTGGCAGCAGGAAACCTATCCTGTCCTGGACCCGGACGGCCTGCCCTTGACACTGCTGCGCGAGGCCTCCCCTGACGGCACCGGCAAGCCCATCCAGATCTCGTTGCCGCTCCCCAACGGCCGCCGGCTGCTGGCGCACGTCTGGCGCGCCGACGTCGGGCGTGTTCCGCTCCTGCTGCTGGACTCCAACGTCCCGGGCAATGACGAGGCCGCCCGCGGCATCACGGACCGCCTCTACGGCGGCGGAGGTGACCACCGCCTCCAGCAGGAGCTCCTGCTGGGCATGGGCGGGGTCAAGGCCCTGCGCGCCTACCAGAAGCTCTCCGGCAGCCCCGCGCCGGAAGTGTTCCACACCAACGAGGGCCATGCCGGGTTCCTGGGAGTGGAGCGGATCCAGGAAATGATGTCCGCTGCGGATCCGCTGAGCTGGGACGAGGCGCTGGCTGCCGGCCGCGCTTCAACCGTGTTCACGACCCATACCCCGGTGCCGGCCGGCATTGACCGCTTCGAGATCTCGCAGATCCAGCACTTCTTCGACGCCGGGCTGGCTCCCGACGTGCCGGTGGGCAAAATCCTGAACCTCGGCCGCGAGGACTACACCGACGGCAATCCGTTCGTCTTCAACATGGCCGTGATGGGCCTGCGGCTGGCCCAGCGCGCCAACGGCGTGGCCAAGCTGCACGGCGTGGTCTCCCGCGGCATGTTCTCCGCGTTGTGGCCGGGATTCGACCACTCCGAGGTGCCCATCACCTCGGTCACCAACGGCGTGCACGTGCCCACCTGGGTGGACCCGCGGGTGTCCGCACTGGCGCGCGAGCAGTTCGGCTCCGACGCGGAAACGCAGGGCCGCTGGGACCTCGCCTACAACGTCAGTGACGAGGACGTCTGGGCCCTCCGCCGCGAGATGCGGGTGTCCCTCGTGGAGGACGTGCGGCGCCGCCTCCGGGCAGCCTGGAAGAAGCGCGGGGCGGCCGACGCCGAGCTCGCCTGGACGGACTCCGTCCTGGACCCGGACATCCTGACAATCGGTTTCGCCCGCCGCGTGCCGACCTACAAGCGGCTCACCCTGATGCTGCGCGAGCCCGAGCGGCTCAAGGCCCTGTTGCTGCACAAGACGCACCCGATCCAGCTGGTCATCGCAGGCAAGTCGCACCCGGCCGACGACGCGGGCAAGAAGATGATCCAGGACCTCGTCCGGTTCACCGATGACCCCGCGGTGCGGCACCGGATCGTGTTCCTGCCGAACTACGACATCGCCATGGCCCGGACCCTGTTTCCGGGGTGCGACGTCTGGCTGAACAACCCGCTGCGTCCGCTCGAGGCGTGCGGCACCTCCGGCATGAAGGCCGCACTGAACGGCTCGCTCAACCTCTCGGTCCTGGACGGCTGGTGGGACGAGATGTACGACGGCGAAAACGGCTGGGCGATTCCGACCGCCAACAACGATGCGTCCCCCGAGGAACGCGACGACATCGAGGCGGCGGCGTTGTACGAGTTGCTGGAGACGCAGGTGGCCCCCCGTTTCTACGGGCTGACAGTGTCCGACGGCGCCGGCGCGGCGGGGCCTTCGACGTCCGGTCCGCAGGCTGTCCCCACGCACTGGGTCTCGATGATCAAGCACACCATGTCGCATCTGGGCCCGGCCGTCTCCGCGGACCGGATGCTCAAGGACTACGTCAACGTCCTGTACCGTCCTGCCGCCGTCGCCGGCCGCCGGGCCGGCGCGGACAACTATGCCGAGGCCAAGTCCCTCGCGGCCTGGGTTTCCCGGGTCCGGGCCGCCTGGCCGCAGATCCAGGTGGAGCACGTGGACTCGGTGGGCGTCTCGGAGGACCCGCAGATCGGCGACATCCTCCAGGTCAACGCCTACGTCTCCCTGCACGACCTCACCCCGGATGATGTTTCGGTGGAGGTCGCCTACGGCAAGGCCGAGGACAGCGACGAACTGGCCGACGTGACGGTGGCGGAGCTGAAGGCCGTTGAAGACCTCGGCAAGGGCCGGCACCTTTTCAGCGGCACCCTGGTCATCGACCGGTCCGGTTCCTTCGGCTACACCGTCCGGGTGCTCCCGAAGCACGCGGCGCTGGCGTCCAAGGCCGAACTTGGCCTGATCGTCAACGCCTGACACCTGACACCTGCCCGCTGCTCGAACGACGAACAGCGCCGCACCCCGAATACCGGGTTGCGGCGCTGTCGTCTATTGCGGGCCTACAGGCAGACGGCGATGACTGCCAGGTTCTTGCCGGCGTAGCGTTCGGCGTCCTGCAGGATTTCGCAGATGATGCCGAAGGAACGGTCCGAGCGGAAGACGGCCGGGACCTCCCAGATGAAGGTGATCGGGCTCTGGCCGTCGTCGGAAACGGCATCGGCGAAGTCGTGCAGGGAGTCGTTGAGCGCGTCGAGGTTCACTCCGTAGTCTGCCGGGAAGTCCAGCGTCTCCGCGAACGTCTCAAGCACGGTCCGTTTGGTATCGGCGGCGGGAATCAACACCGCGCGCCGTCCGGCGTCGGCCACCAGCGCCTGCAGTTCCTCGACGGTCCAGGTGTCTGCGGAGTAAATCTTCATGGGTCCCTTACTTGCTTTCAATAATGAATGTGAACGAGTTGTAATGGTCCGGCGTGTAGTACTTTTCGCCTGCTTCTCCGGCCACGATCCGGCGGGCACCGCGGTCGGATTCCCCAGGGGTCCTGACCGTATATTCCTTGTAGTAGCCGGAGGCTTTCCGGGGAAGAATACGTTCGAAATTGCCGAACGTGACGTCATCCCGGGCATACGGATAGGGGCCGCCCCTGGCAATGAGCGCCAGGGTCTGGCGGGCTTCGGGGGGAAGTTCGGAGGCCTTCACTTCCGGCAGCCCCGACAGGTTGGCGATCGCCGGCGGAGCCGCCGGGGCGGGAGCAAGGGACTGCGCTGGGCCTGACTGGATGGGGCTGGACTGGATGGGGCCGGACGGGACAGCGCCGGTCTGCGGGATCCCTGCCAGGATGAACGCCAGTACCGCCAGTCCGACCAGCAGGGCAAGCAGGGCCGTCAGCCGCTGGACCTTCATTTTTCGTTCCTTATGCCTGAATCGGGGCCGGGCTACGTGCGGTAGATGTTGATGGAATTGGCCTGCACGACGTCCCGCTCGCCCGAAGCGACCCGGACGCCCTGGCGCCGGTCGTGGAGCTCGGAGGTGGTCAGGCGCAGTTCGAAGAGCCGGTTGCCGGTTCCGTCCTCATTGCTGAGCAGCGGCAGCGTGACCTTGACGTCCCTGGAGCCGCCGTTGACCACCACCAGTCCGTCGACGTGGCCGTCGTCGGAACCGAGCAGGAGCTGCACCACCCGGTGCCCCGGATCCTGCCAGCGCTCCCCGGCCATGGGCTCGCCGCGTTCGTCGAACCAGTGGAAGTAGGACTGCTTTTCGCGCGTTGGGTAGTCGTGCGGCTGCCCGGCGAGGAATTCCTTGCGGAGCCGGATCACGCGCTTGGTGGTGCGCAGCATCGAGTGTGCCTCGGGAGTGCTGGTCCAGTCGATCCAGGTGATGGGATTGTCCTGGCAGTAAGCGTTGTTGTTGCCCTGCTGGGTGCGGCCGATCTCGTCGCCGGCGGTGATCATGGGTACGCCCTGGGAGATCATCAGCGAAGCCATCAGGTTGCGGCTTGCCTGCGCCCGCCGGGCGAGGATGTCCTCGTCCTCGGTGGGGCCCTCGAAGCCGTGGTTGTAGCTGCGGTTGTCGCCGTGTCCGTCACGGTTCTGTTCGCCGTTGGCCTCGTTGTGCTTGCGGTCGTAGGACACGAGGTCGGCCAGGGTGAAGCCGTCGTGGGCGGTGACGAGGTTAACGGAGGCGAGGCGGGACCGGCCGGACGGCTCAAACAGGTTCGCGGAGCCGGAGAGGGCGTCCGCGAGGCGGGCCACGGAGCCGCCCTGCCCGCCGGCGTCGATCGCGGCGCGGTCGGCGAGCCAGAAGCTGCGGACGGCGTCACGGAAGTGATCGTTCCAGTCGACCCAGCCGGCCGGGAAGCGGCCGGTCTGCCAGCCTCCATAGCCGATGTCCCAGGGCTCGGCGATGAGCTTTGTGGCGGACAGCACGGGGTCCGCGCCGATCGCAACCAGGAACGGGTGCCGGGGATCGAACTCGTTGGCGGCGTTGCGCGCCAGCGTCACCGCGAGGTCGAAACGGAAGCCGTCGATGTGGAACTCGGTCACCCAGTAGCGCAGGGAATCCAGCACCAGCTGGACCACGCGGGGCTCGCCGAAGTTCAGGCTGTTGCCGCAGCCGGTGGTGTCCACGTACTTGCCGTGGCCGTCATTGCGGTAGTACGTCATCTCGCCCAGGCCACGGAAACTGAGGGTCCGGCCGTCCCGGCCGCCCTCCGCAGTGTGGTTGTAGACGACGTCGAGGATGACCTCCAGTCCGGCCGCATGCAGCAGCTTGACCATGCCCTTGAACTCGTCCTGGACGGCCTTCGGGCCGGCGGCCTGCGCCGCTTCGGTGGCGTAGCCGGCGTGCGGGGCGAAGAACGCGGCCGTGTTGTAGCCCCAGTAGTTCGTCATGCCGAGATTCTGCAGGTGCGGTTCGTCCACGTGGAAGTGCACCGGGAGGAGCTGGACGGCGGTGATCCCCAGCGCGATCAGGTGCTCGATCATGGCCGGGTGCGCCAGGCCCGCGTAGGTGCCCTGAAGGTCTTCGGGAATGTCGGGGTGCAGTTTGGTCTGGCCCCGGACGTGCGCCTCGTAGATGATGGTGTTGCGCCAGGGAATCCTGGGGCCGCGGTCTGTGCCCCAATCGAAGCCGCTCTCCACCCGGACACTTGTGATGAAATCCTCGCGCTCATCCACGGCCCGGCCGTAGGGGTCCAGCAGCAGCGGCTGCTCGCCGCCGGCGTCGAAATCCGTAGCGGGCATGGACAGCGGGAGCGCCTCGTGGTCCGGGGTGGCGTGGAATCCGTACCGCGAACCGGCCGGCATGCCTTCGACGATGCCGTGGTGGACGCCGTCGGTCACGTTCGGCAGGGTTTTCAACTGCCAGGCGCCGCCGGGCGCCTGGTAAGCGATCTCCAGGGTTGCCACGCCGGGCGCGTAGACAGCCACATTCGCGAAGGCACCCCGAGGATCGTCCGTTGCCGGCGATCCGGTGCACGGAACGCTGATTCCCAGCGGAAACGCACGCGAGGCGTCTACGGTGGAAGCTGTGTCTACAGAGGGCATAACCATTGCTTAAAGTTTAGCGGGGCCGTACAAATAACCCCGGTTCCTGGTTTCCTGACGAAGTGCAGTGTACGGAATAGCGGCGTTGCATACTGGAACAAGGGCCGAAATTGGAGGTAATAGTGCGGATTGCACTCGCTCAAGTCATTACCGGACGCGACGTTGCCGGAAATCTTGCCCTCGTGGCGGACTATGCCGCCCGGGCCAAGGCCGGCGGCGCAGAGCTCGTGGTGTTCCCCGAGGCCACGATGCGCGCCTTCGGCAATTCGCTGCTGGACATCGCCGAGCCGCTCGACGGCCCGTGGGCATCGCGGGTGCGCGCCATCGCGGCGGAACAGGACATCGTGATCGTCGCCGGGATGTTCACCCCGGGGACAGCGGACGACGGCAGCAAGGTGCGCAACACCCTCCTGGTCACCGGCGGCGGCATCGAAGCCAGCTACGACAAGATCCATCTCTTCGACGCCTTCGGTTTCGCGGAATCGGATACCGTCGACGCCGGCGCCGAGCCCGTCACCTTTGAGTTCGACGGCGTGACGTTCGGTCTGGCCACCTGCTACGACATCCGTTTCCCGGATCTGTTCACCGAGAACGCGGACCGCGGAGCCGACATCAACATTGTCTGCGCTTCCTGGGGATCCGGTCCTGGCAAAGCCGAGCAATGGAAGCTCCTGGCCCGGGCCCGGGCCCTCGATTCCACCACCTTCATCCTCGCCTGCGGCCAGGGCGACCCGGCCAGCCAGGGAATCGAGCCCAAAGGCGCGGCGCCCACCGGCGTCGGGCACTCGGTCGTTGTCTCCCCCCTCGGAGAAGTCCTCGAAGAGCTCGACGCCTCCCCCGGCCTGCTCTTCGCCGACCTGGACCCCGCCGTCGTCAAGGAAGCCCGGGCCAAACTTCCGGTCCTCGCCAACCGCCACAAGTTCTAGGCTGGCCGCCGCTTCGTTCTTGATCACCTTCGCCGTGGTCACCTTCCGTGGTCCCCTCCGCGGACACCGGCGCCTTGCCGTCGCTTAGACACCTCCCGACGCTTCCTCCGGCCGCGGGCGGCCTGCGGAAGCTCTGGTCGGCGATGCGCTCCTTGCAAGACCCCGGCACCCGCTCGATCTCAGCTCACCTCGCGTCGAGGTACTTCTGAGAAAAAAACGCTTCCTCACCTTTCGCCGTTTAACGGGAAACGCTCCCTCACGAGATGTGAGGGAGCGTTTCCGTAATTTTCACCGTAGGTGGGAGAGCGTCTTTGCCGTCTCCCGCCAAAGGTGAGGGAGCGTCGGAGCCGGGACCGGAGTTTTGCAAGGAGCGCATCGCCGACCAGAGCGGAGTGAGGCCGCCCGCGGCCGAGCGGAGCGTCGGGAGGAAGGGAAGCCCCGAGGGCCCCGAACTGAGCTTGCGAAGTTTGGGAAGGGGCTGACCGCTAAGCGACGGCAAAGCTCCCGTTCCGGCGGAACCCAACCACAACTCCGGTCACGGCGGACCCAACCGCAGAAACCCGCGAAAGTTACTTGACTGCCCGCTGGCGGGAAATCTCGTAGAGGGAGATGCCGACCGCCATGGAGGCGTTGAGCGACTCCATCGCTGAGTCGATCGGGATGGAGACGATCTGGTCGCAGTTTTCGCCGACCAGGCGGCTGAGGCCCTTGCCCTCGGAACCCACGACAATGCAGACCGGCTCGGTGGCCAGGGCGAGGTCGGGCAGCGAGACGTCGCCGTCGCCGTCGAGCCCCAGAACATAGATGCCCATGTTCTTGAACGCCTTCAGCGTGTTGTTCAGGTTGGCCGCGCGTGCCACGGGGACGCGGACGGCCGCACCGGCGCTGGTCTTCCAGGCCGAGGCGGTGACGCCGACGGAACGCCGCTCGGGAACGATGACGCCGTGGCCGCTGAACGCCGAGACCGAGCGGATGATCGCACCGAGGTTGCGCGGGTCGGTGATGCCGTCGAGCGCGACGAAGAGGGGTGCGTTGGAGACGTGGCCGCGCTTCCAGCTTTCAAGGGTTTCCTCGGCAAGCTCGTAGGCGTCCTGGTATTCGTAGGGCGGGATCTGCAGCACGAGGCCCTGGTGGATGGCGTCGTCGGTCATCCGGTCCAGCTCAGGCTTGCCGGTTTCGAGCAGCGGGATGCCGCGCTCGGCAGCCAGCTTGAGGGACTCCTTGACCCGGTCATCCATTTCGATGCGGATGGCCACGTGCAGGGCCTTGGCGGGGATGCCCGCGCGCAGCGCCTCCACGACCGAGTTGCGTCCGGTGACGACTTCCTCGGTGGCGCGGCCCTTGGGGCCGGAACGGGCGCCGGCGTTGCGCGGGGCTCCCGGGCGTTTGGCTGCGGAGCGTTCCGCGAGCTGCTTGTTCTTGTGGGCCTTGTGGTAGGGACGGTCCTCCGCCTTGGGAGTGGGGCCCTTGCCCTCGAGAGCCTTGCGGCCGTGGCCGCCAGTTCCGACAGTGGGGCCCTTCTTCATTTTGACCGACCGGCGACCGTTGTTGGCCATAAGTTTCACCCTTTTAAATACGCGATTCGTTAATAAGTCTGAACTCCAGTCTACTGACTCGAGTTAAATCCTCGACCGCAGGGCTTGGCGGGGTCCCGGCTCAGCGCCAGGACCGGTGTCGACTCAGCCGCGCTTGAGGCTCCAGCTTGCGCCGTCCGGGCCGTCCTCGACGACGACGCCGGCGGCGGCGAGCGTATCGCGGATGGCGTCTGACGCGGCCCAGTCCTTGCTGGCGCGGGCCTGTGCCCTGGCCGCGAGCTGCGCTTCAACGAGGACGCCGAGAGCGGTATTGCCCTGTTCGTCCACCGCCGGCGCCGCGGCGTCGTTGAGACCAAGGACACGCAGCATGTCGGTCACGCTGGCGAGTGCCTGCCGGGCGGCGTCGAGCTCCCCGGCGGTGAGGGCAGTGTTGCCGGCACGGACGGTGTCGTGCAGGACGGCGAGGGCCTGCGGGACGTTGAGGTCATCGTCCATCGCGGCCGCGAAGGCGTCGGGGACGATGCCGTAGCTGGCAAGGCCATAGCTTGCCGGGGTGCCGCCGTCGGCGCCGCCAAGGGTCCGGACGGCGCGGCTGATGAAGCCGTCGATGCGTTCCATGGCTGCTGCAGCTTCCTGCAGGGACGTCGGCTGGTAGTCGAGTACCGAGCGGTACTGCGCCTGGCCGAGGTAGTACCGGACCACGCGCGGCGACGCGAGCTCCAGCATTTCGGCGGGACTGACAGTGTTGCCGATGGACTTGGACATCTTCTCGCCGGCGTAGGTGACCATGCCGTTGTGCATCCAGAAATTGGCGAAGCCATGCCCGGCAGCCTGGGACTGGGCCATCTCGTTTTCGTGGTGCGGGAACCTCAGGTCCAGCCCGCCGCCGTGGATGTCGAACTCGGAGCCGAGGTACTTGGTGACCATCGCGGAGCATTCCAGGTGCCAGCCCGGCCGGCCGGTGCCCCACGGCGAAGCCCAGCCCGCCGTCGTCGGCTCGCCCTCTTTGTGGCCTTTCCAGAGCGCGAAGTCCCGGGGGTCCTTTTTCCCGCGCGGGTCCGCGTCCGGGGCGCCCTGCATGTCATCGAGCTTCTGCCGGGTCAGTGAGCCGTACTTTGCCCAGGAGCGCACGTCGAAGTACACATCGCCGGAATCATCCAGGGCGGGGTACGCGTGGCCGCGGTCGATGAGCTGCTGGATCAGGGCGTGCATTTCCGGGATGTGGCCGGTGGCGCGGGGCTCATAGGTCGGGCGGGAGACGCCCAGGGTGTCATAGGCCTTGAGGAATTCCTGCTCGTAGCGGTAGGCCAGCGCCCACCATTCCTCCTCGCGGACAGTGCCCGGCTCGTCCTCGAAGTCAGGGGCGAACGAATCAGCCGACTTCGCGAGGATCTTGTCGTCGATGTCGGTGACGTTGCGGACCGCGGTGACGCGGAATCCGCGGTACTGCAGCCACCGGGTGAGCTGGTCAAAGGCGATGGCGGAGCGGATGTGCCCGACGTGCGGCATGCCCTGCACCGTGGCGCCGCAGTAATAGAGGCTCACTTTGCCCGGAACCAGGGGGACGAAGTCACGGACTTCGGCGGATGCAGTGTCATAGAAGCGCAGGGTCACCGCTCCAGATTAGCCGATGGGGACCCTGGCCCCGGCGTGCGGACCACCCCGGCGGCCTACTTGCAGTATTCGCCGATCCTGTTGTTCTGTTCCGTGAGCTGCTTGGTCTGCTCGGCGCTTGTGGCCCCGAGTGAGGTGCCCGCCACCTGCTTCATGATGTCCGCCATCTTCCGGATCGGATCGGCCACCTCGGGCGCCACCTTGTCCGCCACCTCCTGGTAGTGCTTGGAGATCTGCTCAGCCTTTTGCTGCTGGTTGCCGGTGGGGACAAAGGTGTCCTTGTTGAGGAACGCGCAGCTCTCCGGGATGCTCATCTTCGGCGTCGCGGCGCAGCCGGTCAGCAGCAGTCCGGCCAGAAGAACGACGGCGGGCAGCAGCTTTTTCACGGGAGGTCTCCTGGTGTTGCGGGAAGGGATCGTCCGTTAAGCCTAGGCGACAGGTGCCGGAGGTGCCGAGCGGGAGGGGTAGACGAGGGCAGTCGCCGTGGCTGAAATCCCTTCGCCGCGGCCGGTGAAGCCGAGTCCGTCGCTTGTGGTCGCCGAGACGCTGACCGGGGCGCCTGCGGCGTCGCTAAGGACCCGCTGGGATTCCTCCCGCCGGGGGCCGAACTTGGGCCTGTTGGCAACGAACTGCACGGCGATGTTCCCGATTTCGAAGCCGGCGGCGCGGACGATCCGGGCAGCCTCTGCCAGCAGGGTCACGCCGGAGGCCCCGGCGTACTCCGGGCGGTCGGTGCCGAAGTGGGTGCCGAGGTCCCCGATGCCGCAGGCGGAGAACAGGGCGTCGGCGGCAGCATGGGCGACAGGGTCGCCGTCGGAGTGGCCGGACAGTCCGCGTTCCCCGTCCC
This sequence comes from Arthrobacter sp. TB 26, assembly GCF_000427315.1. Classification (GTDB taxonomy): domain Bacteria; phylum Actinomycetota; class Actinomycetes; order Actinomycetales; family Micrococcaceae; genus Arthrobacter. The sequence goes on along the minus strand of NZ_AUPJ01000347.1, from coordinate 5,411 downwards.
AGAAAAGTCCACCGAGCCAGAGCGGCTGGGGTGCGTCCTCGGGGGCGTAGGCGTGGACGTCGATGCCGATTCCTGTCCGCGGGATGACGGGCAGCGGAGCGTTCTGGCTTCCGGACATGGTCAGCCTTCCACCCAGCGGGCGCCCAGCGGGCCTTCGAGGAGACCTTCGGCGATGATCAGGTCCAGTGGCGTGGTGATTTTCAACGATTGGCTGGCGCCGCGCACCGCGTAGACCGGGACGCCGAGGAGTTCCACCAGCATGGCGTCGTCGGTGACGGCCGCTGCCTGGCCGGCGTCGAAGGCAGCCGCCGCGTCGTGGGCGCGCCGGAGGGTGGCGAGCTCGAAGCCCTGGGGGGTCTGCACAGCCCGGAGGGTTTCCCGGGCCGCGGTTCCGGTGACGAGCTCCGGGGCGATCGCGGCGCCACCGCCGGTGGTCGGCTCCACCGTCTTGACCGTGTCCACCACGGGCATGACCGGGATGACGGCCAGTGCGCCGGCCGCGAGTGCCTGGGACACCCGGTGGAAGACCGATTCCGGCGTCAGGGCGCGTGCGGCGTCGTGGACCAGGACGGCTTCTGTGGCCGGCAGCAGCGCTGCCAGCGCGGCGCGGACAGACTCGGCGCGCGTGGCGCCGCCGTCGACGATCGTCACGACCGGGAGCTGCGCGCCGTCACCCGCGTGGCCGGCGCGCCGCCGCTCCGCTTTGAGGTCCTGGGTGAAGGCCTCACAGAGGGCGTGGAGTTCCGGATCGCCGGGCGGGATGGCGACGCAGATCTGCCGCGCGATGCCCGCGGCGGCGACGCCCCGCAGGGCGTGGGTGAGGATGCTGTCCCCGCCCAGCGGGACCTTGGCTTTCGGCATGCCGTAGCCCAGGCGCTGGCCCGAGCCGGCAGCCACGACGATGACCGCGGTGACAGGGGTTCTTGGTGCAGAGTCCATGCGCACAAGACTACGTCCCGCACCGTCCGTCGAGGTGACACTTAACGCCCATATTCTCGACAAACATGGGCGTTAAATGTCACCTCGACGGACCGTGCCGAGTGGCAGAGCCCCGTCGCGGGAGCCGCCCCCCGGGCGCGGCTGAAAAAGGGCAAAAAGAAACCCGGCAGCCGTTACGCTACCGGGGTTCGATTCTTGTCTGTTCGACTTGCTTAGGAAGCCAGGACCTCGTCGAGAACGCTTGCAGCCTTCTCTTCGTCGGTCTTTTCGGCTAGCGCCAGTTCTGAAATCAGAATCTGGCGTGCCTTGGCCAGCATGCGCTTCTCCCCTGCGGAGAGACCCCGATCGTGATCGCGGCGCCACAGGTCACGGACAACCTCTGCCACCTTGATGACGTCACCGGAAGCAAGCTTCTCCAGGTTTGCCTTGTATCGACGTGACCAGTTGGTGGGTTCTTCAGTGAACTCGGCCCGCAGCACTTCAAACACGTGCTCCAGACCTTCTTTGCCCACTACATCCCGGACCCCAACTAGGTCTACGTTTTCTGCTGGAACTTCAATGGTCAGATCACCCTGAGCCACCTTGAGCTTGAGATACATCTTCTCTTCGCCCTTGACAGTGCGCATCTTGATTTCTTCAATTTTGGCTGCACCGTGGTGAGGGTAAACTACTGTCTCGCCGACCTCAAAAACCATGTGGACATTCCCCTTTCCCGCAGACCAGTTTATCACGTTTAAGGCATACAACTGCCATGGATCGTACCCAAGAACCGCATGAATACGGGGAAAATGGCCTTAAACGGCCCCCGTAGACCCCTTGACGAAAGCGGATATTAGTGCATGGCCCCGCCTTTGCCAAGGGTCCGCGTCTTCCCCCGCGAGCAGACTGCCCGGCACCGAGTCGGCGGCATTGTGTAGCGCCCGAATCAATGTTTGGGACGGATTGCCGATAGGCTGTGGCTGAATAATGTTCCAAGACTCTCAAGGAGTGCGTGACGTGGGTTTCTCTGCGATGAACCGGGGCCAGCGCGGCAAGCTGGCAATGGCAACGGCTGCTCTGGGCATCGGCCTGCTGTCCGTAACTGGCTGTGGCTACATCAACCCGCAGTCGACCAACGCGCATTACGCTGCGTCGGATGGAACCCAGGCCAACGTTGGCCCGTTGCAGCTGCGGAACATGATGATCATTTCCGCCGGTGAGGACAAGCCCGGCCGCGTGATCGGCGCCGTCTACAACTCGTCCTCCGAGGACGTTAAGCTGACCATCCTTGGTGCCGGCGGTTCCCAGACCCAGGTCCCGGTCAAGCAGAACTCCTACACGCTGCTCAACGAGTCCACGGACGAGGCCATCCTGAGCACCACCGGCGGCGTCCCGGGCTCCCTCGTGGAGGTCAGCATCCGCGAGGACGGCACCAACCAGAGCACCAAGTTCAAGGTCCCGGTGCTGGACGCAACGATCCCCGACTACAAGCAGTACCTGCCGGCAGGCAGCGAGC
>NZ_AUPJ01000347.1:0-2971 GCF_000427315.1 Arthrobacter sp. TB 26 | reverse complement strand
CTCGGCCACGCCGACGTCGACCCCGTCGCCGACGAGCAGCGCGAACCACTAGCTTCTTAGTCAGAAGGAGGGGCACCCGGCCGGGTGCCCCTCCTTCTGTCTGTGCCGCCCGTGCGGGCCACCCCTGCGGGCTTAGGGCTCGAACTTATAGCCGAGGCCGCGGACCGTGATCAGATGCCGCGGGGCCGAGGGATCCGGCTCGATCTTGCTGCGGAGCCGTTTGACGTGGACATCCAGGGTTTTGGTGTCCCCCACGTAGTCCGATCCCCAGACCCGGTCAATCAGCTGCCCGCGGGTCAGGACCCGGCCCGAGTTCCGCAGCAGCATTTCCAGCAACTCAAATTCCTTCAGTGGCAGGGACACCTGTTCGCTGCTGACCGTGACCACATGCCGTTCAATATCCATGCGGACGGGTCCCGCTTGCACCGTGCTGGCGACCAGTTCCTCGGGTTCGCCCTGGCGGCGCAGCACGGCCCGGACGCGGGCCACCAGCTCCCGGGATGAGTAGGGCTTGGTGACGTAGTCGTCGGCGCCGAGCTCCAGCCCCACAACCTTGTCGATCTCCGCGTCCTTCGCCGTCAGCATGATGACCGGGACGGATGAGCGCTGCCTCAGCTGCCGGCAGACCTCGGTGCCCGATTGTCCGGGCAGCTGCAGGTCCAGCAGCACCAAGTCAGCGCCGTTGCGGTCGAATTCGGTGATGGCGTCCAGCCCGTTGTCCACCACCTCCACCTCGAACCCTTCCTTGCCCAATAGATAGGACAGCGGGTCGCTGAACGACTCTTCGTCCTCGACAATCAGAATCCTGCTCAAGCGGTAGCTCCTTGCTCATGGGCGCCGGCGGCGCCCCGTCGTGTTGGTCTGGGGTGCTGGGACGGCCCAGGGGCCGTAGGCTGGTCGGGCGCCCGGGGCGCCGGCTCGCGCGCTTCGGAAACCCCGTCGACCTCCTGGCCTTCAAGCTCCGGAAGTCGGATGGTGAACGTGGAACCCTGCCCGGGCTGGGACCAGAGGGTCACTTCGCCGCCGTGGTTGGCGACAACGTGCTTGACGATGCTCAGGCCAAGGCCGGTGCCGCCCGTGTGGCGTGAGCGTGCGGCGTCCACGCGGTAGAAGCGTTCGAAGACGCGTTCCTGGTCCTCGGGGCTGAGCCCTTCGCCCTGGTCCGTGACGGCTACGGACACGAGGCCGTCCTTGGCCCGGACGCCGACGCCGACCCGGGTGTTTTCCGGCGAGTACCGGATGGCGTTATCGATCAGGTTCCGCAGCGCGGTCACCAACTGGTCCTGGTCGCCGTAGACCAAGGCGTCCGAGTGCCCGCCCACCACGAGCTCGATGTTCTTGCTTTCCGCCGGCAGCTGGGAGCGGTCCACCGCCTCGGCCACGACGGTGTTGATGTCCACCGCCCGGCCCTGCTTTGCGACGTTGGACCCCTGCAGCCGGGAGAGTTCGATAATGTCCTGCACCAGGGCGGCCAGGCGGGCGGATTCCTTGTGGGTGCGCTTGGCGAAGCGGCGTACGGCTTCCGGGTCATCCGCAGAGGACTCGAGCGCCTCCGCCAGCAGGGAGATGGCGCCGACCGGCGTCTTCAGTTCGTGGGAGACGTTCGCGACGAAGTCGTTCCGCACTTCCTCGGTGCGGGTGACCTCGGTCCGGTCGTCGGCCAGCAGGAGGATGTATTCCTCCGCGATCACGGCCGCCCGCACCTGGACCACCATGGTTCCCTGGCCCAGCGGGCCGCGCGGCAGTTCGAGGATCCTTTCCAGGATGACGCCGTCGCGGCGCACTTTCGCGGTCATCTCCAGCAGCTGTTCGTGGACCAGCGTATGGCCACGCACCAGGCCGTAGGCGTACGCGGCGGGGCTGGCCCGGACGACGCCGTCAATCGCGTCGACCACCACAAAGGCCCTGCCGACGGCGGCCAGCACCTCGGCGGCGCCCTCGGGAAGTGAGGGCTCCTCGAACTCAACGTCCACCAGTTTTCGCTGCTGCTCGCTGACCCGGAAGGCGAGCACGCCGAAGACGCCAAGCGACAGGCCGATCAGGCCGGCGATCACGCCGATAAGCATTGGGTCCACGGCTCCAGCTTATGCTCTGCCCCGCGTCGGAAACTGTAATCTCCCGCCATTCCCGCTCCGGTTCAGCTAACGTTCACCTATTGGGGCGTAACAGTTCACCGGACGCTGGAAGACTGGACAGTTGAAGCGCCGAGAGGTGAACCGAAATGGGCCCGCCGCGGTGGCCGGCAATATTTCCAAGGAAAGGACGCACACGTGCGCAAGGTTTTTCAGGAAGAGCTCGCCCAAGTGGGGGAACAGCTCGTTGAAATCTCAAAGCTGGTCAGCGAGGCCATTGAGAAAGCCACGACTGCCTTCGAGGGCGCCGACATCGATCTGGCCGAGGATGTCATCGCGGCCGATGCACGGATCGACTTCCTGCAGAACAGCCTCGACGAGCGCGCCATCGATATCCTTGCCCTGCAGGGACCTGTGGCCAGCGATCTGCGGATGATCGTGGGCTCCCTCCGGATGAGCGCATCCCTCGAGCGGATGGGCGACCTCGCCCGCCACCTCGCGCAGCTTGCCCGGCTCCGCTACCCCGCCACGGTGGTTCCCGCCCAGCTGCGCGAGACGTTCAAGAGCTTCGCGGAGCACGACCTGCTGATCGCCCGGAAGCTCACGGTCCTCCTGGAAACCCGCGATCTTGAAGTTGCCCGGGACATCCTGAAAGCCAACTCCGCCGTGAACGATCTGCACCTGAGCGTCTTCAAGGCGATCGCCCGCAGCGACTGGCAGGAGTCCCCCGCGACGACCGTCGACGTCGCCCTCGCCAGCCGCTACTTCGAGCGCTTCGCGGACCACGGCGTCTCCGTGGCACAGAAGGTCACCTACCTGGTCACCGGCGCCTGGCAGCCGAACGGCATCGAACACAGCTGATTCCCCTGCCGCCTGGACGGCTGGGGGTACGACGGCGG
>NZ_AUPJ01000346.1 GCF_000427315.1 Arthrobacter sp. TB 26 | reverse complement strand
CCGCCGTCGTCGTATCCGTTGTCGCGTGCGCGGGCGCTACTTCTTGCCCTGGTTCGCGACTGCTTTGATGGCCTCGGCAGCGGCCTCGGGATCGAGGTACGTACCGCCCGGGTTCAGCGGCTTGAAGTTCTCGTCCAGTTCGTAGACCAGCGGGATGCCGGTGGGGATGTTCAGACCGGCGATGGCTTCGTCGCTGATGCCGTCAAGGTGCTTGACGAGGGCGCGCAGGGAGTTGCCGTGGGCCGTGACCAGGACCGTTTTACCGGCTTTGAGGTCTTCCTTGATGTCCGACTCCCAGTAGGGCAGCAGGCGGACCAGGACCTCTTTGAGGCATTCGGTGCGGGGCAGGGCATCGCCGAGGTCCGCGTAGCGCGGATCATGCGCCTGGGAGAACTCGGAATCGTCGGCCAGGGGCGGTGGCGGGGTGTCGTAGGACCGGCGCCAGGTCATGAACTGCTCTTCACCGTATTCGGCGAGGGTCTGGGCCTTGTCCTTGCCCTGCAGGGCGCCGTAGTGGCGCTCGTTGAGGCGCCAGTCCCGCTTGACAGGGATCCAGCCGCGGTCGGCCTTGTCGAGGGTGATGTTGGCAGTGTTGATGGCCCGCTTCAGCAGGGAGGTGTAGAGGACGTCCGGGAGGATGTTGTTCTCCACGAGAAGCTCGCCGCCACGAATAGCCTCGGCCCGGCCCTGGTCGTTGAGGTCAACGTCCACCCAGCCGGTGAACAGGTTCTTGGCGTTCCATTCGCTGTGGCCGTGGCGCAGCAGAATCAGCTTATAAGTCATGGTTTTCATCCTAGCCGAGCGGTCCCGGACAGTGCCGAGCGTTACATCACAGGGCCCGCACCGCAACGCGGGGTCACTACGCGCCCATCCTGCGGCCTCGTATGGGCCGGATGTGACCCCGCGCTGGAGGATAGGGTTGGTGTGTGGTGCAGAAGGCTGAGCGGGTGGCGTCCCCGCAAACCCATGTCATGGAAAAACGCGGCATGGCAAAAAGCGGACCCCGCGCCGGCAGGCCGGTGGGCAACATTACCCGCGGCACCACCAACCCCAACCGGATGCGGCGGCTGGACCGCTGGCTGACCGGCCCGCAGGCCTGGCGGCTGCGCACGGCGGCCGATCCCCTCGTCGTGGATCTGGGCTACGGCGCATCGCCGGCCACCGCCGTCGAACTCTTTGAACGGCTGTCCGTGATCCGTCCCGATGTGCGGGTGGTCGGCGTCGAAATCGAGCCCGAGCGGGTCCGGCTGGCCAAGGAACTGGAACGGCCCGGGCTGAGTTTCCAACTGGGCGGCTTCGAACTGCCCGTGGCTGGCCGGCCCGTGCTGGTGCGGGCATTCAATGTGCTCCGGCAGTATGAGGAAGCCGACGTCGCGGCCATCTGGCGGCTGGTGCAGGGGCGGCTGGCCCCCGGCGGGCTGTTCATAGACGGCACATGCGACGAGATCGGCCGCCGGGTCACGTGGGTGGCGCTGGATGCCTGGCAGCCGCTGAGCCTGAGCCTGTCCATGCGGTTCGGGAGTTTTGCACTGCCCTCGGACGTGGCCGAGCGGCTGCCGAAAGCCCTTATCCACCGGAACGTTCCGGGCGAGAAGGTCCAGGCCTTCCTGCAGGCCATGGACAAGGCCTGGCTGGAGGCCGCGCCTCTGGCCTCATTCGGCAACCGGCAGCGCTGGACGGCCATGTGCCGTTCATTGCGCGACGGCGGCTGGCCGATCCAGGATGGTCCGGCCCGGTGGCGGCTGGGCGAACTGACCGTGGGCTGGGACGCGGTGGCGCCGGGGACCTAGCGGGACGCCGGCAGGGTTCCCTGAGCGAGCTTGCGAGCTGAGGGAGCCGGTGGGGATCACCAGGGGCCGTAAGGTCCCATGTTGCGGTTCCCGCCGCGCCCGGCATCCTTGACCGCGGGCCGGACATCGGCCAGGTAGACGGACGCTGCCGTCACGGCGGCGAGGCCGAACAGCCCCAGCGGGCCCAGGAGGCCTCCGCCGCCGCCGCCGACCACAGACAGCAGTCCAACGGCCATGGCGCCGCCGGTGACGGCAAGCCAGAAGGTCTTGGTGCGCTTGGACACGGCTTCAAAGGCGTTCGCCTTGTGACGCAGGCAGTCGAAGAAAGCCCACACCTCAAGGGCAAGGGCTACGAGGGCCAGGAGAAAGTAGATCCCAGTTTCGACATAGTAAATAAGCGCGCGTCCGTCCATTCCCCCAGCCTAGCCGCCCAAGCTGGCCAGGGCCTGCTCCAAATCGGTCCAAAGGTCCTCGACGTTTTCGATTCCCACGCTCATGCGGACCAGGTTCTCCGGCACACTGGCCGGCTCCGCCGTGTGCCGGCGCCGGCGTTCAATCAGCGACTCCACGCCGCCCAGGGAGGTGGCCGGCAGCCACAGCTTCAGCGCGCGGATCATCCGGTCCGCGGCTTCGGCACCGCTCATGCTGCCCGTGCCGCCGTCCACCGGCGCCATTTCAATGCACAGCACCGAGCCGAAGCCCTTCATCTGGCTTTTGGCCCGCTCATGGCCGGGATCCGAGGCGAGGCCCGGGAAACGGATACTGCCGACCCGGGGGTGCGTACTCAGCCGCCCGGCGAGGATGGCCGCCGAGGCCTGCGAGCGCTCCACCCGCAAGGCGAGGGTGCGCAGACCGCGCAGCGCCAGCCAGGCCTCGAACGGCCCGGCGATCCCGCCGTGGATGGTGCGGTGGTGCAGCAGCGTGGCGCGGAGTCCGGCGTCGGACATCACCAGGGCGCCAAGCACGACGTCGGAGTGGCCGGAAAGGTACTTCGTCACCGAGTGCAGGACCACATCGGAGCCCAGCGCCAGGGGCTGCTGCACCAGCGGGGTGGAGAAGGTGTTGTCCGTGACGACGACGGCGCCGGCGGCGTGTGCCGCGGCGGTCAGCGCCCGGATGTCCGCGACGCCGAGCATGGGGTTGGTGGGGCTTTCCAGCCAGAGCATGCTGGCGGGGCGTCCGTCGGCCGGCGCGAGCTGCGCCAGGACCGCGTCGGTGTCCGCGATGTCAACCGTGCGCAGTTCCAGAAGGCCCTTCCCGGCAAGTTCCGTAGCCATCACCAGGGATCCGGCGTAGCTGTGGGACGGCATGACCAGCACTCCCCCGGCAGGAACCAGGGACAGGGCTGAACTGACGGCGGCGAGGCCGGAGGCGTAGAGCAGGCCCGGGAGTTGGGCGCCTTCCAGCTGGCCGAGGGCTTCCTCGAACGGGTCCCAGGTGGGGTTGGAATAGCGCCCGTAGCCACGGTCGCCGTCACCCAACGGTCCCGTGCCGAAATAGGTCGACGAGAGCACAATCGGAGGGTTGACCGGTTCATCGCGTTCACGCGGCGGGCGGCCCNNCCCGCCGCTACAACGACTGTTTCTGCGGACAGCGCTGCTGCCTGTTCTTCCGAAAGACTCATGGTCACAGGGTACTTCGGCGCGCTCGGGGGCAGCCAAGGCGTTACGCCGAGGCGCATTAGTGTCAGGGATTGTCGGTAGTCTAGAGCAGTGACTACCCAGAACCCCGGACTGTTTATCGCCTTTGAGGGCGGCGACGGCGCCGGCAAGTCCACGCAGGCAGCTGAGCTGGCAGCGACCCTTGAATCGCGCGGTCTCACAGTGCTGCGGACCAGGGAGCCGGGCGGCACCCCGATCGGCGAAAAACTGCGTTCCCTCGTCCTGGACCACGGCCACGGCCACATCGACGCGCACACCGAAGCCCTGATCTTCGCGGCCTCCCGTGCCGCCCATGCGAGCCAGGTCATCCGCCCCGCCCTCGAACGCGGCGAGATCGTCCTCACCGACCGTTATATCGACTCCTCGGTCGCCTACCAGGGCGCCGGCCGGGACCTTGGCACCGAAGCCGTCCGCAACGTCAACGAGTGGGCCACCTCGGGCCTGCAGCCGGACCTCACCGTACTACTCGATGTTGACCCCGAGGTGGGCCGCCGCCGGCGCACCGCGGGCGACGCGGCCGAGGACCGGCTGGAATCAGAGGCGGACGAGTTCCATGCAAGGATCCGGACCGCCTTCCTCGAACTCGCCGCGGCCCGGCCCGAGCAGTACCTCGTCCTCCCCGCCCACCTCCCGGTCGATGAATTGGCCGTGCGGATCCTCAGCCGGGTCGAGTCCCTGCTGTCCCTCCCGCGGGGCGTGGGAGCATGAGCGTCTGGGACGATCTCCAGGGCCAGCCCGCCGTCGTGGCCCAACTGCGCCAGGCTGCCGAAGGTGACGGCCTGACCCATGCGTGGCTTTTCACCGGCCCGCCCGGTTCCGGCCGGTCGAACGCGGCGAAGGCCTTCGCCGCCGCCTTGAACTGCGACCAGGACGATGTCAGCCTGCGCGGCTGCGGCGAATGCGCGGCGTGCCTGACCATCCTGGGCGAAACCCACTCGGATGTGGCCTTTGTGCGCACCGAAAAGGTCACCATCACCATCGACGAGGCCCGCGAGCTGGTCTCCACGGCCGGGAACCGGCCGTCGTCGGCGCGCTGGCGCATCATCGTCGTGGAGGACGCGGACCGGATGGCGGAACGCACCACCAACGTGCTGCTCAAGGCAATCGAGGAACCCACCCCCCGTACCATCTGGATGCTGTGTGCGCCCTCCCCCGCCGACGTCCTGGTCACCATCCGCTCCCGCTGCCGGGCTGTGGCCCTGGGGCTTCCGCCCGCGGCCGACGTCGCTGCCCTGCTGGTCAAGCGCGACGGCGTCGACCCGGACGTCGCCGAACGCGCGGCCCGGGCAGCGCAAAGCCATGTCGGAATCGCCCGCCGGCTCGCCCGGGATCCCGACGCCCGTGAGCGGAGGCTCGAAACAGTGCGGTTCCCCCTGGGCCTCCGCGGGGTCACAGCCGCAGTCCTGATGGCGGAAAAGCTCGTCAAGATCGCCACCGAGGAAGCCAACAGCTCCAACGACGAGCGCGACGCAGCCGAAAAAGCCGCCCTGCTCGCCACCCTCGGGGCGCCGGAAAGCGGCACGCTGCCGCCGGCCATGCGCGGCCAGGTCAAGCAGCTCGAGGACGACCAGAAGCGCCGTGCCAAGCGTTCAGTGACCGACTCCCTCGACCGCACCCTCACCGACCTGTTGTCCTTTTACCGGGATGTGCTCATCATCCAGATGGGGAACGCCGTGGAGCTGGTCAACGTTGAACTCAGGACCGAACTCGCTGAGTTCGCCCGCCATTCCTCCGCCGAAACAACCCTGGCCCGCATGGACGCCATCAACAAGGCCCGCAAACGGATCACGACGTCGAACGTGGCTCCGCTGCTGACCATCGAGTCCATGGCCGCCAGCCTCATCTGACCCTGACAGCACCGCCCGACCCGCTTCGATCAGCACCGTTGCATTTCCCCAAGGAGAACCGCATGACGTCACCATCACGGCCCGCAAAGAACCGACCCGTGGCGGTCGGGGTGCGGGGAGCCGGCGCCCTGGCGCTCGGCCTGGTGATGGCCCTTGTCCTGTCTTCCTGCAGTCTTTTCGGCTCAGGGGACGGCAGCGCGAAGGGTGCCCAGGGCACGGCGGATCAGTCGATCGCCGCGGCGGCACCGGACGAGCTCCGCAGCTTCTACTCCCAGCAGCTCACCTGGAGCCGCTGCGAAGGCGACTTCCAGTGCGCCAAGGTCAAGGTGCCGCTGGACTACAGCAAGCCGGACGGCGACAGCATCGAAATCGCAGCCCTGAAGCTGGCTACGAAGAGCAGCAACAAGAAGGGCAGCCTGCTGGTGAACCCGGGCGGCCCGGGCGGCTCCGGCTATGACTTCGTGCGGGATGCCGGTTCCACCAACATCTCGGAAAAGGTGCGCGCCAACTACGACGTCGTCGGCTTCGATCCGCGCGGGGTGAAACGTTCCGCCCCGGTCACCTGCCTCACCGACCAGGAACGGGACGCCTCCCGGGCCAAGATTTACAACCTGGACACCGACGCCGGGATGGCCGAAGCCCTCGCCGACAACAAGGCCATTGCCGCCAAATGTGTGGAAAAGACCGGCCCGGTGCTGGGCCATATCGATACCGTCAGCGCCGCCAAAGACCTCGACATCCTGCGCGGCGTGCTCAATGACAGCAAACTGAACTACCTCGGCTACTCCTACGGGACCTTCCTCGGCTCCACTTATGCCTCGCTGTTCCCGGACAATGTCGGCCGGATGGTCCTCGATGGCGCGATGGATCCCTCGCTCAGTTACGAGGAGCTGACCAGCGGGCAGGCCAAGGCGTTCGAAAAGGCTATCCGGGCCTACGTCACACACTGCCTCGACGACAGCGCCTGCCCGCTCAGCGGCACCCCGGATGACGCCGTGGGCCAGATCCAGGACATCATCAAGGCGGTCGAGGCGGATCCCAGGTCAGCGAAGGACGGCCGGGTAGTCAACGCCTCCATGTTCGTCAGCGGCTTCATCCTGCCGTTCTACAACGACGACAACTGGCCCGTGCTCACGCAGGCCCTGGACAGCGCGATGAAAGGTGACGTGACGCCGATGCTCCGGCTCGCGGACTTCGGCGCGGACCGGGAGACGAACGGCAGCTACTCCTCGAACTCGACCTTCGCCTTCAACGCCATCAACTGCCTCGACTACCCGATGTCCACGGACACAGCGACCATGCGGGCCGAAGAGCAGCAGTTGCGCGAGCTCTCGCCCACACTGGGCTACTACTTCGCCTACGGCGGCACGAACTGCAAGGACTGGCCGTACAAGAATGTCAGGACCCCTGCACCGGTGGAGTACAAGGGTTCCACCGACATCGTCGTGGTCGGCACCACGGGCGACCCGGCCACCCCGGTGGAATGGGCCAGCGCCCTGCGCAAGCAACTGGGGACGGCCTCGCTGCTCACCTGGAAGGGCGAGGGCCACACGGCCTACGGCCGCTCCAACGACTGCATCGGCAACGCCGTGGACGGTTACCTCGTTGACGGCAGGACGCCGGCGGACAACACCGTCTGCTGAGGCGTTCGACACTCATTTTGACCCGGGCCGGAAGACTCTACTACAGTTGTCTCTGGCATGAGGCGCCCGGGTCACCCGGACATTTCAGGCGGTTGCTTCCTTAGCTCAGTTGGTAGAGCGTCTCACTCGTAATGAGAAGGTCGCCAGTTCGATTCTGGCAGGAAGCTCTGGTCTCCATCTATCGGCCCCGGCGCAGTCGTCGGGGCCGTTCCTTTTTGCCCCGCTATGGGTGACGCCTGTCCTGAAGGCGTATGAGAAGGCACGTCGCTGCCTAGATGCATTACACGGCCGAACGTCTGGTGCGCCGGTGAATACCCCTCGGTCCTGCCATGAAGAACGGCGTTTTCCGTCCTGCCCTCGCGCCTTTTGCGCTGCGCGGGACGACGCCATCAACAGAGCGTGAGCTCCAGGAGTAGTAAATGAAGAAACGCACAACATTGTTTTCCGGCGCGGCTGCC
>NZ_AUPJ01000345.1 GCF_000427315.1 Arthrobacter sp. TB 26 | reverse complement strand
TCGTCTGCGGTGGACTGGGTGAAGTTGGCGGGGTTGGAGGAGACGGTGCTGGTGCGGTGGCTGGGGCCGCAGACGTGTCTTTATGAGGATCGGGATTCGTTTGTGACGACGCCGACGAATATGGCGTCGATTCATAACGCGGCGAATTTTGTGGCGGGGGCGGTGTTTTTGAAGCGGTGGCCGGAGCAGGCGGCGGCGTTGGCTCAGGTGTCGTTGAAGTCCATCCAGCCTGCGCTGCAGATGATCACTGCCGACGGCGGGACCCAGGAGGGGCCGGGGTACTGGAATTACCAGAGCAGGGCTGTGGCGGTGTTGTATTCGACGCTGGCCAATGCGTATCGAAGTGTTCCGGTGGCGATGCCGTCACTGGCGAAGGTTTCGGGGTATGCGTTGAACAGCACCAGCCCGGACGGGCTGCCCACCCCGTTTGGGGATGCGCTCCCGCAGGAGTTGAGTGCGCTGATGCCGGCGTGGGACGCGCGGGTGCGGGGTGATGCGGGGGTCGCGGCGTGGGTGGCTGGACGGTTCGCGCAGAAACCGGACGCGTATCTGATGTGGTGGCGGATTGCGCCGGGTGCTTTGCCTGCGAAGCTGACCTCGGTGTATCCGCAGACCGGGTTTGCGGCATTGCACGTGCCCGGGAGCACGGCGACGTTGAAGGGCGGGTCGAACGTCTTGACCCACGCGCACCTGGACCTGGGCACGGTGTCGTTCTTCCGCAGGGGGATTCAGTGGGCGGTGGATCCGGGCATGATGCCGAGCAGTACCTCGGGGTACTACTCGGCGCTGCAGCGTTACACCTACTGGAAGCCGGGGACCTCGGCGCACTCCACGCTCACGATCCCGGGGGTGAACCAACCTGTCACGGCATCTGCGGCGATCAAAGCAGTGTCGACAATCGCGGCGTCGGTGGATTTGCGGCAGGCTCTGCCGGGTACCAGTACCGCGACGAGGACCGTGACCCACGGTAGTACGAGCATGGTCATCAAGGACGTCATCCGGGCTGCCACTGCCAAAGACTTGACCTGGCAGTGGGTTACCGATGCGAGTGTGAGTATCGGGACGAACCGGGCGGTGTTGCGGCGTGACGGGCAGGCGATCACGATCGTTTTCAGCGGAGTCCCGGCCGGATCCGCCCTTACCGCGGTCCCGGCACCGGATACCGGCCCTGACGGCAAGGCCTTGACCATCCTCAAACTCACCATGCCCCAGATCACCGCACTGGACCTCACCGCAACCGCCTACTAGACGCCATCTACCTCCCCGCCGCGAGCTTCCGAGGCTGCCCCGCTACGTGGCCGGAGGCCGCGCAGCACCAAGAACCCGCCGGCCGAGCCCAGGCCCAGGGCACCGACGATCCCCAGGGCCAGCCCGGCGTCGGACTGCCCCACCATGTTCGACGGCGAGACGGCCGCGGCGCTCGAATACAGCGTCCCCGTGCCTTCCGCGATCCGGGCGTTTCCGTCTGCCAGCTTGTCCGCCCCGGTGGAAAGCTGTGAGGAGCCGGATGCCAGTTTGGTGTTGCCGGCCGAAAGCTCGGAGGCGCCGGAGGCGAGGGCCAGGGAGCCGTTGAGCAGGCCAGGGTTGGCGGGATCAGCGGGATCGCCCTTGATGCCGGCATTCAGCGCTACCGTCCCGTCAGCAAGCCGGGAACTGCCGTCGGTCATCCGGGCGGCCGCTTTGATCAGGCCCGGGTGTTCCGGGTCACCCGGTACGCCGTCCATGCCTGTCCGGATCTTCGACGTTCCGTCGGCCAGCAGTTCGGTGCCGAGCACCACGCCGGGGCTGCTGGGGTCCCGGCTGTTGAGCTTGCCTGCGAGGGTCCCGAAACCGGCCGTCAGCTTCCCCGTCCCGGCGTGCAGCTGGCCTGCGCCATCCTGCAGGCGGCCCGCTCCGGCCTGCAGCTGGGATGCGCCGGCGTCAAGCTTCTTCGCCCCGGCCGCGATTTTGGCGATCTTGTCCTTGACCACGGCCAGAGGCACCAGGCCCTGCGCCGGATCCGAGGCGGCCGCCTGCAAGAGTTCGAGGGCCTGCGCCAGGGCGGCAGTCCCGGTCCCGGCTTCGGGGTCATTGTTGGCGCCACGGTAGCCCTTGAGCTGGACCGTCCCGGCCGCGAGTTCACCGGACCCCGATGCCAGCCGGGCCGCGCCCGCCTCAAGCTGCGTGGCGCCGTCGGCCAGGTTGTTCTCCGCATTGCCGGCGGCGGTCGGAGTCAGGGCAGCCGAGAGCTGCACGGCTCCAGCGGCAAGCTTGTGGGCGCCGTCGTCGACCTTGTAGACGCCGGGGGCGAGTTTGTTGTTGACATCTGTTTCTATCTTCACGGCCCCCGTGGCCAGCAGGTCCGCGCCGGCCTGAAGCTTCTCGGCGCCCGGGGCCAGCTTCTGGCTGATCCCGTCCCGGACCTTTTCGGCACCGGCGGAGAGCTTGCCTGCACCGGTGTCTGCGAGGCCGGCACCCGTGGCGAGCTTCCCGGCGCCGTCTTTCAGCTGCGAGGCGCCGGCGGAGGCTTGCCCCGCGCCCTCCTTGAGCCGGGCTGAACCGTCCGTAATCCGGCCGGTGACGAGGGTGTAGAACCCCAGCAGGGCAATCAGCAGCAGGGCAAGGGTGGCGATGGCGATCTGTTGGGCACGGGTGCGGGTCTTGTTGATGGCGGCACGACTCTGTGTCACAGATGGTTCCTCTCGACGGCGTTGCCGGCAGCGGCTTTGCTGCCAGCCCCCAAACTGTGATGCAGCTAACATCCGGAAATGCCCGCGTAGCTGCCCTCAGCGATGTGGGGGAGGGTGGTTACTCGTTGGTAACTTACCGAGCGTAAACTTGTGGGGTCGGATTGGCAAGGGTTCTATGGATGCGACGTGCGCGCCCCGGAGTCGCGGCGCCGTTCTGCAGGCGTCGGTGTGGCCGATTTGTGCGAAGGAAAACTCTCGGGTAAAGTAATTACTCGTGCTGAGGCGCCGGGAGCGCGGGTTTCGACCCAAGGATCCGGCCCGAAAGTTCCATTGGGATATGGTGTAATTGGCAACACTACGGTTTCTGGTACCGTCATTCTAGGTTCGAGTCCTGGTATCCCAGCTCTGAAAAATCCGCGAATTTCCGCGGCTGATCAGGGGTTTTGAACCGGTTCGCCGATTTGAAACACTTGCTGAGTGTATGAAATAATCGCTTAGCGCGGACGGCAGAAATGCTGTTCTGGAGAGTACGCGGCCCCATCGTATAGCGGCCTAGTACGCTGCCCTCTCACGGCGGTAACGCGGGTTCGAATCCCGCTGGGGTCACAAATGAAACGGTCCCGGGCATCAGCCCGGGGCCGTTTTTCGTTGTCCGGTGGGCCGGGCAGTGGGTTCACGTATTCAGGTGGCGTAGCGAGTCACCCCGAGTCTGCGCCGGATTCGTGTTCGATTCTCCCCGGCATGTTTCATGCCCCTAGACTAAGCCGAATGAAGGTTTTGGTTACCGGCGGAGCCGGTTATATTGGGTCGCACACTACGCTTTCGCTGCTGGAGCTTGGCCACGATGTCGTGGTTCTGGACAACCTGTGCAATTCCAGCGCAGAGTCGCTGCGACGGGTCCAGGAGATCTCGGGAAGGAACGTCGAGTTCCGGCAGGTTGACCTACTGGACGTCGAAGCGCTGGACGCGGTGCTCGCAGAATTTCAATTCGACGCTGTCATTCATTTTGCTGGGCTGAAGGCGGTGGGCGAGTCCGTTGAGAATCCCCTGGCGTATTACCAGAACAACGTCGTTGGAACGCTGAATCTACTCCACGGGATGGACCGCGCCGGCGTCCGGACCCTGGTGTTCAGCTCTTCGGCCACCGTCTACGGCGCTTCGGAGCAAGTCCCCTTGCACGAAGACGAGCCGCTGAACGCCACCAATCCGTACGGCCGCACTAAAGAACAGATTGAAGACATCCTCACCGATCTGGGTGCCGCCGACCCGCGCTGGCGGGTTGCCTTACTCCGTTACTTTAATCCGGCTGGCGCCCACGCGTCCGGTCGCATCGGCGAAGACCCGCGGGGCGTGCCGAACAACCTTCTGCCGTTCGTCGCCCAAGTCGCTGTCGATCGCCGAGAGAAGGTCACAGTCTTCGGCGCTGACTACCCGACGCCAGACGGCACCGGAATCCGCGACTACATCCACGTCGTGGATCTTGCCGTGGGCCACATTGCTGCGCTGGAATTTCTGACCAGCCGTAACGGTGTCTTCCGCTGGAACCTCGGTACTGGCCGTGGGTCTTCGGTATTGGAGGTCATAGAAGCGTTCAGCGAAGCGGCAGGAAAGAAGATCAAGTACGAATTCGCTGACCGGCGCCCGGGCGATGCGGCCATCAGTTACGCAGACCCTGCTGCGGCCCAGGATGAGCTCGGTTGGTCGGCAGACAAAACCTTGGCTCAGATGTGTGAGGATCAATGGCGCTGGCAGCGAAAGAACCCTCTCGGATACTCCGAGGTCGGATAGTCGAACTGGCATGATGATGCGGTGAGCTCCGACCAAACTCCCGGCCATGCCGTTGAACTGCTGGAAGCCGTCCACCGCGACCTGGCTGCAACCGTGCTGCCGCTGGCCCTGCCCGGCGCGGACGAGGCCCGGGGTGACATCCGCCACGCCCTCTCCCAGCTCGAGGACTACATCCTGCCGCGCTACCGCAGCCTCGACGCGCCGCTCCTCGCCGTCGTCGGCGGTTCCACCGGTGCTG
>NZ_AUPJ01000344.1 GCF_000427315.1 Arthrobacter sp. TB 26 | reverse complement strand
CGGGCGGCGAGGTCGTGGGACCGCACGCAAGCCTGCAAGCGGTTGGCGAGCTGGATGAGCAGCGCGTCGCCGCCTTCGTGCCCCAGCGAGTCGTTTACGTCCTTGAAGTCGTCGACATCGACGAACAACAGCCCTTCGTGCCGGGACGTTCCGGCTGTGCCCGGCTGGAATGACACCGCGAGCCGTTCAGTCAACGCCGCCCGGTTTGCAAGCCCGGTCAGGGGATCATGCGTGGCGCGGTGCGTTAGGGCCAGATGGCTGTCGTGGACGGCGGCTGCCATGGAGTTGAAGGCCTCTGCCAGTTCACCCAGTTCGTCGCGGCGGACGACGTCGATGCGGTGGCTGTAGTCGCCGGCCTTCAGTTTGAGAACCCCGCTGTGCAGGCCCTCGATGGGCCGGATCAGGAATTTGACCATTCTGCTGCGGAAGTAAATGACGCCGGCCGCCGCCAGCCCGAACAAGGCACTGCGGGCAGCGATCACGATCTGCTGGAGCTCGGCACTGTAGGCCAGCCCCGAGTCCATCGCCTCCAGGGCTGACCGCTGGATCCCATCCAGCAAGGCACGGACCCCGGCGCCGGACGCGTCGAGATCCGGTGACTCGGCCACGTGGTTTCCCGTGAGGGTCTTCACCTGGTCGCCCCACAGCCCGCGTTCCGCGAGGCCGTCCTGCCACTGCGCGCGGGCCAGGCCGGCGGCGGCGCGCATGTCCCGCTCCGCCGGCAGGTAGTCGATGGCCTCGTCGAAGCGGCGGGAAATGTCCAGCTGCTGTTGGAGGAACGCCGAACGGTCGACCGGTGCGTTGGACAGGAGCTGATGACCGGCCTGTTCATGGGCATCGAGGGCGGAGCGCAATTGCGCGATCAACTCTGATTCGCCTTGGAGGCGGGCGGCAGCTTCCTGGACCTGGTCCCCGACACCCCTGACGCCGACAACTGTGGCCAGGGCCCCCACGAGCAGTGCCACCAGCATCATGGCGAAGGCCCTCGACCATTCGGTCTTGAGGCTCCAGGTGCGCGGGGGGCGCCGGTCTCCGGTCCCGACGGCAACAGCTCCGGTGCCGGGTTTGCCGGCGCCGAAGCTGTTGGTAACACCATGGCCATCGGTAGTGGCGCCAGCGGCCAGGGGAGGCTGGTCCTCAGGCTTGATGGTCCAGTTCCGCATGATTCCGCCTCCGGCTAGGTACCGGCACGCGCCGAATCGTCAATGAGGAGCGTATCGGAACGCGCCGTGCATAGCATGCCCGACGGCATTACAGCGGAAATGTGAAGCGGGCCACGTGTTAGCTCATGCAGTCAGCGCAGTACGAGTGGCCTGCCTTTTCGCGGGCGAGTTGCGAGCGGTGCCGGACGAGGAAACATGAGTAGCACGTGAACTCGTCGTCCTTCTGCGGAATGACGGTGACCGTCAGTTCCTCGCCGGACAGGTCGGCGCCCGGCAATTCTACGCCTTCAGAGGTGTCAGCCTCATCGAGCTCGCGGGTTACGCTGCGGGCGTCCGGCGCGTTCGCGGAGCGAAGGGCCTCCAGCGAGGCGTTGCGTGATTCCGCAACGTCGGATCGGACTTCGTCATAGTCGGTTGCCACCTGGTTGATTCTCGATTCCGTTGTTCTGAGTTTCCCGGGATTGAACGGTACAGCATGCACCCGTTAATTTGCTGGGTGTATGGGAACTGTGTGCAGTGACACTCACAACACCGGTTCGTGGTTGCCGCCCGGGTGGCATCTGTTCGATGATCGTCGTCCGGATGTCATGTGCCGTTCACGCTGTGGTCCTAGGCTTGTTTCTCAGGTACCGTCCGCCAGAAGGGAACCGTGATGGCAGATATCGCTGCAGTGTTCGGAAGGCTCACGCCGGACGAAGTTGACCGCCTCCGCGCCCTCGGCCCCGTGGGCCATCTGCCCAGACAGCTTACCGACGCCCTTGACCGTGCGGCCGGCGGTCCCGGCGCTGGGCGCGGGTACTACGTTCCCACCGGCAGTGTCAGCGCCACGGGCGGGCCCCACTTTGTCCTGCGCAGCGATGTCTCCGGCTGGCTGTTTGGTTCCGCTGCCCACGTGCCGCAGGCCCGCGAAGACGTTTAGGGAACGCCCCGCTCACCGTGCGGTGCCCGCGATCCTCTCGTGGAACCAGACATGCCGTATGGCGCTCCAGGCGCCATACTGGGTCCTAGGAGAGGAGTCCGGCAATGAGGGTTCTGATCGTGGAGGATGAGCGGCATCTCGCTGATACCGTTCGCCGGGGCCTCGTGAATGAAGGGTTCGTCGTGGACGTTGCCCATGACGGCGTCAGCGGGCTGTCGGCCGCAAGCGAATCCTCCTACGACGCGATCCTGCTGGACTTGATGCTGCCGCTGATGAACGGCTACGACGTGCTCAAGGAGTTGCGCCAACGCAGGATCTGGACCCCGGTGCTGATGCTCACCGCCAAGGACGGGGAGTACGACCAGACGGATGCCTTTGACCTCGGTGCCGATGACTACCTGACCAAACCGTTCAGCTTCCTGGTACTCGTGGCCCGGATCCGTGCCCTGATTCGACGCGGGGCACCGGAGCGGCCCGTCGTGCTGATACTGGGGACCCTGTCCGTCGACCCCGTCACCCGCCGGGTCCGCCGGGACGGCACCGACATCAGCCTGACCGCCCGCGAATACGGGCTGCTGCACTATCTCATGCGGCGGCACGACGAGGTTGTGTCGAAGGCGGAGATCCTCGACAACGTCTGGGATTCGGCATTCGAAGGCGGGGACAACGTCGTGGAGGTCTACATCGGTTACCTGCGGCGCAAGATAGATGTCCCGTTCGGTGTCCGCAGCCTGGCCACAGTACGAGGGATGGGTTACCAGCTCAGCGCCGGGCAGATTTCCGAACCGGCGCGTGCTCCGCGCCCTCATCGGTAGCCGGAGCCCCGGGCACGGGAAACGCAATTTCGAAACGGCATTCACCGTCGGGTCCTTCGGTGGCGCGGATGGTGCCGTGGTGGGCGGACATGATCCCTGCCGCAATTGCCAGGCCGAGACCGCTGCCACCGCTTTCCCGGGAGCGGCTCTCATCGAGCCGGACAAAGCGCTCAAAGATCCGCGCCCGGTCCGCCGCGGGAACGGGATCGCCGTCGTTGTCGACGGTGATCACGGCGCCGCCGGCCGTGGTGCGCAGGGTGACCCGGAGCCAGGACCGCGCGTGCCGCTCAGCGTTGTCCAGGACGTTGCGGAGCACCTGGCCGATGCGCCGGGCATCGCCCCGGATTCGGGTCGGCGTGAGCTCGGCTGTGATCTGGTGCAGGCTCGCCGATCGCAGCCGCCTGATTTCCTGGTCCACGACGTCGTCCAGGTCCACGTCTGCATCCTCGACCGCCAGCCCCCCGTCGTTCGCCTTGGCCAGGGTTAGCAGGTCCTCCACAAGATAGCGCATGCGCTCCGTTTCGCCGGCGAGGACATCCTTCATCTGGAGCCACATCGCTCCGGACGGATCCGCCGCGGCGATCTCCACGCCGGCACTTAAAGTGGCCAGCGGGCTGCGCAATTCGTGGCTTGCATCGGAGACGAAGCGGCGCTGTTCACGGTCCGATGCCTGGAGCCGCTCCAACATCAGGTTCATGGTCCGGGCCAGTGCCTCGAGTTCGTCGTCGGTGGGCGGGACGTCGATGCGGCCATCGAGGCGTTCGGCGTTGATCCGGGCAACCTGGCCCCGGATCCTTTCGACCTGGCGCAGCGATCGTCCCACCAGCAGCCACACGGAGATGCCAACGACAGCGAGCAGCAACGGGGTAGCTGCCAGCAGGAACCACGCCACGGTGGCAACGGTGTCGGCCTGCACCTGCACTGAGGAGGCAACCACAACGGTGTACTCGGCGGAACCGACCCGCACTCCGGCGGTGACTACGTGGAAGTCGTCCTGATTGCCGATGACGGGAAGACTGGAGACGTCCTGGGTCTGGGTTTTTCCAGGGGAGGGGCGCAGGCCGGTCAGGGGCATCTGGGCGGCTTTGGGCTCGGATCCTGCCACCACCTGCCCGGATGCGTCCAGGAGTTGGACGTACTGGCCGGCGTAAGCCGTCAACCCGATGTATTCAGCGACCTCTTCGATGTCATGGTCAGCCAGTTGGACGATCACGTTTTGCGCCTTCCGCAGGGAAGCTGAATCGATCGAGGCAGTGAGGGTGCTTTGCAGCAGGGCGAGCCAGATGACGCCGCCGAGGAGCAACGCAGCGGCAACGACGGCGACGGCGACCGCCGTCGAGCGCTTGCGCAAGCCCCAACTGCTCCGGCGGCGGGGCCGCCCGGCCGGGGACGTGAGCCGTTCCATGTTCCAAGAATGCGGCACCTGCGGTCCCCGGACAACCGCTGACGGAGAGTTTTCCGGGGCCCGGCGCGGCGGGGCCTTCTCAGGGTCCTCTCAGGTGCCGTGCGGCACAGTTAAAGCAAGGAAAAGTCCATGAAACGAGCCGTCAGGCTCAAGGCTCCGGCGCACATCCGCCGGCCGCCACATGCTACCGGCCGCACTCTCTCCTCAACCAGTGTGCGGCCGGTCATTTGTGCAGGTGTAGCCGGCGGCGATCGTCCGCGAAATCCACCATCGTTGTTCGCCTTAGGTCGCGACCCGGATGAAGAGCGGATCCATGGGCTGGCCGGCGGCATACTGGCCGTCGAAGAGATCGGATCCCTCCGGGGAAATGACGACGTCGACGTGTTCCCAGACGAGAGACCCGTCGGCGGCGCGGGCCTTCGAGGGAGTGAGGAACCCGACGGCGGTGCGGTCCTGGCCGTCGCCGGTGCTGATCGAGAGCACTCCGCTGCCGGCTGTGAAGGTGATCCAAGGGTCCAGCAGCCGGACCAGCAGCATGCCGTGGTGGCCGGCGAGCCGGACGTCGCCGCGGAAGCGCAGCACTCCTGTGCCGCGTTCGACGTCGTAGTCTGAGGACTCGGGGCTGAAGCGGAACAGGGAAGGTTCGGCCACGGTCGCCCCGTCGGTCGCGGAGACGGACCCGTCCGGCAGGCTGTTGATGTACTCGATGAAGCTGCGCTTGATGCCCCAGCTCAGGCCCAGCGCGGGCAGCAGATCGGGTGAAGCGGACGCTGGGTTCACGTAGGTTCTCCTGTGGCTGAAAAGCGGGTCTCCTCTGAGCCTAGCTGCGCATGGCCCGCTGCATGAACTGCAGCCCAGCCGTCGTGACATCCGGCGTATTTCTCTGGGGGCGCCGGACTACCGCTCCCGGGCCGGTGGTTGGCTTAGATGAGTACCAGTTCAGGAGGTGCGCTGTGGCAACTGTCATCAGCCGGGTCCCTGACCCCGAGGTGTCCGAGGACCCCCTTGATTCATACTCCGCAACGGTGATTCGCGTCGCAGCCGCGGTGACTCCCCATGTGGCGGCGCTGGAAGTGTCCGGCATCGGCCGCCAGGGCCCCGACTGTGACGCCCGCGGACCTGGGTGATGCAGCGTCGCTCAAGGTCGGGCAGCTGGTCATCGCGGTGAGTAACCCCCTGGGACTCTCGGGCTCCGTGACCGCCGGGGCGGTCAGCGGACTGCGACGCTCCGTCCCCGTCTGGTCCGGACGCAACCGCCGGATGATCGAGGACGTGATCCAGACTGACGCCACCCTCAACCCGGGAAGTTCCGGCGGGGCGCTCGCGGGTCGGTGAAAAAGCGGTCTCCAATGCCGAAAGCCTCCAAAAGCTGCTGTTTGCCGAGGCAATTGGCCTGCCGCTGGAGTTGGCCGTATTGCGCGACGGTTCTGAAATCCGGGTGCTCTCCGTCCCCGAGGAGATGAGTGAGAAGTGGCAGTTTAGCGGTGGCCTCGGGAATGCTGCTGGGGTCGGCAATTTCCTCTTGAGTTGACCACGGTGACTCAATCCGTATTTCATTGGCTACCGACAATGGCCGAAAAATGTGATGTGGAAATTTCCGACCGTGCGTCCGGCCTCGTTCGAGACCTGATCTTCGTCGAGGGGGACAGGTGCACGGCCGGCCCCTGTGCCCCTGCGCTCCCGGAGAAATCTTCCGGCAGGGCCGCCGTTACCGCCTGCATTTCGGTCCGGGTGGACCTACTCGCCGGCGTGCCACGCGCGCGGGTGGCGATACTTGCCTCATCGCCCGGGTACTCAGAAGACGTCTGGAGGTTACTTGGCGGCGATCCCCGGTGTACCCGACTTTCCGCGCGGTAAAGGATCGGGTAGTTGTATTCCTTGTTGTGCCTTGTCCTGCGTGAAACGGTTTCCCTAGAAAGTCGGATGGAAGTGAGTCTCAGCGTAATTCTCCTGTAATTCCTTTCGGCTCTTCGAGGAGCGATTAGGTGATACCTGGGGAGGGGATCAAAGTGGAGAATTTGAGCGTTCCCACGCCGGCAATTTCGGTTCGGCTATTCGGAACATTCGAGGTCCGGCGAAATGGAGAAGTCCTCAGGGCTGCGGACCTGGGCGGCTGCAAGCCGCGGCACATTCTGGAAATACTCCTGCTGAACCTCGGGACACCTGTGTCGAAGACGCGTCTCGTGGAGATTCTTTGGGGACCCCATGCCAGCGACGGCGCCGTCGCCACTCTAGAGAGCTATGTCAGCAGCCTGCGCCGGGCGATCCAGCCCGGCAACACCAAATCGGGTCCGCTTCGCACCGCGAACGCCGGCTACGTCCTTGAGCCGCAGCTGGTGGAACTCGACCTTGCAGAGTTTCACGAGCTGGTCCGCGCGGCCCGGCAGTCCCCGCCGGCGGAGGCTCACGTGCTCTCGATGCAGGCCTTGGAACTGGCCGCAGAGCCGCTGCTGGGCTTTGAGCTCGTGGCCGACTGGGCGGAGGAAGCACGGGCCCGCCATGCAGCCGAGAAAGTCGCCGCCCAGATTCTCGCCGCAGAAACCGCAGCATTTCTGGACAAGCCCGATCTCGCCATTTCGCTGGCCCAGACTGCTATCCGGTCCGAACCGCTCAACGAACGTGCATGGACCATCCTGGTCGCGGGATACGAGCAGGCGGGACTGCCAGTCGAGGGACTGTCCGCGTATGAGCGCTGCCGCCGGCTGTTCGACCGCGACTTGGGCTGCGCCCCGGGGCCGGCCCTGCAGGCTGCCCACCTGAGGCTGTTGCGGCAACGCGCCGAGGGAAACACCGAACTCTCTGAAGTGTTGGCTGCCCTGCTCTATCTGGGCGAACGGCTGCACGGGCCCAAATGCACGCAGCCCGCCGCAGAGGAATCCCGGCGCATGCAGGAGAACGCCGGCCGGGTGCTCGACTCCTTCCTTCAACAGGCGCTGGCTGTCGCCGTCTGAATTCTGCCGGTCCCGCCGCGGCCCGCCGGCGGGGCACTTCACACGGCTTTGACGACCGGGAGCTCGTCCCAGTGGGTGGTGTAGCGGGGGGACAGCATGTCCCGTTTCATGCTCCAGTCCGGCCCGCCCCGGATTCCGGCGTGGCCAAGGCCGATCGAGCCCCGGCCGTACCTCCGGCTGGCCTCCTCAAGCAGCGAGCCAATGCCGCGTTCCTCATGCGCGCTCTCGAAGACCGCCAGCGGCGCCTGGTTGCCCGCGGGCCGCAGGTCGGTGACCATGATGCCCGCGCGGACATACTTGACGCCGCCGTCGATCCGGGGGAGCAGGGCATAGGCAGCCCTTGCCAGGAGGACCGGGTCCGCGGTGGGCATGGGCAGCGGCACGCACACAGAAGGGTGGGAACTGGACTGCGGGTTGTAGAACGACGTGGCCGCGAATGCTGTCAGCACCTTGGCCTGAAGCCCGTGGCGTGCCAGTCGGGCGCTAGCCTGCTGGGCATAGACGCCGAGGACCTGGCGCAGCCCGGCGCCGGTGGTGATCGGAGTGGCGAAGGAGCGGCTGAAGATGAGCTGGTCGCGCCCTGTTCGCTGCTCTTCCAGCGGGATGCACGGAGTTCCCTGGAGTTCGAGGACCGTGCGCATCAGCACCACCGAAAAGCGGTCCCTGATCCGGATCGGATCCGTCCGGGCGAGGTCCAAAATCGAATGGATTCCCAGTCCGTTCAGCCGTTTGGTCAACCGTGCCGCTACACCCCGGAGCTCGATCACGGACAGGCCCGCCATGAGCCTTTCCTGCTGGGCGGCGGGGACGGCATCCCAGTGGCAGACGCCGTCGAACGCCGGATTGTGTTTGGCCCACTTGTTGGCCAGTTTCGCCAACGTTTTAGTGCCTGCGGTGCCAACGCAGACGGGGACGCCGACGTCCGGCGCACTGCCGTCTTCATCGAGTGGCCCAGCCGGTGCAGCTCCTCCGGGCTGCCGCTGATGCCCAGAAAAGCCTCGTCGATGCTGTAGACCTCCAGCCAGGCCGAGTAGCGGCCGAGGAGTTCCATTACCCGGGTGCTGATGTCCCCGTAGAGCTCGTAGTTGCTGGAACGCGCCACGAGCCCTCACTCCTTCGCCCGCGGCGCGAGCTTGAACCAGGGCCCAGCCATGAAGTGGTCGTTGGTGGACCTCCATGCGCGCCGGAGCTGGGCGGGTGGACGTGGCCCAAACTTGAAGAGCTATTCGTTCAAAAGCTACTCCGCAAGTTACCGATAGACCTTATCCGTCAGGGATGCGAATACTGCGGCATTGGTGGCCTGGTCCCAAGATAAAGTACGAGAGAGGTCGCTGCGATCAGAGCGCTGAATCCTCCGGCGATGAGTCCCAGCATCACGCCTGGGGTCGTGTACGCCAGCACGTTCAGCGCGATGAAGGCTGCCACAACGACCACGATGAACGCGAGGAGACAACCAACCATCGCGCGCAGCCATTTGTTAGCGGATGAATCGAATCCGTGGTCGCGGGCGCGTATAACAAGCCGCAGTCCAATGAAGGCAATAGCTTGCCAGCAGGCGATCGCGCAGATTCCCCAGACTATGGCCGGAACGGTGAGCGGCTCGACCTCCGGGAAGACGGCAACCACACTCTCCACTGCGGAGGGGAGAATCCATACCTGCGCGAACACGGACAAGAGCAGCAAGCTGAGAAGTCCCACAGTCAGCGCGAACGAGGTTCTACGAATCATCTCTGTCTCCTTTGGCAGGCAGCGACGGGATCTCAACCACCCTTGGAGAAGGCAAAAAGACACTAAGGGGTGTCCCGTAAGTCGTAGGGACGGGCGGCTCTTGCTTGCTAGGGTCAACCCTATTGTCCCGCCCGTGAGAATCCGCCTGAAAGGGAAGAGAAGTGAAGGCCAACCACTATGACGATTTCGCCGAGAACTACTCGGCTGAAAATGAGTCCAGCCTCCT
The DNA here is from genome assembly GCF_000427315.1 of Arthrobacter sp. TB 26. Lineage (GTDB taxonomy): Bacteria > Actinomycetota > Actinomycetes > Actinomycetales > Micrococcaceae > Arthrobacter. The sequence goes on along the minus strand of NZ_AUPJ01000344.1, from coordinate 5,714 downwards.
CAACGCCTACTACGAGCGGCCGGCGATGATTGCTCTCGCCGGCGAGGTCGACGGCCACCGGATCCTGGATGCAGGGTGCGGGTCCGGGCCCCTGTCCGCGGCGCTGAGCGCGAAGGGCGCGATCATGACCGGCTTCGATTCCAGTCCTGCGATGCTGGAGTTGGCAAGACAGCGATTGGGCGCGACCGCGGACCTGCACGTGGCCGACCTCGGCAAGCTGCTCCCTTTCGCCGATGGCTCCTTCGACGACGTCGTCTCGTCCCTGGTCCTGCACTATCTGGAGGACTGGTCGGCACCGCTTGCCGAATTGCGGCGCGTGCTGAAGCCGGGTGGTCGCCTGATCCTGTCGGTCAACCACCCCTCGGTCAGCGTGGTCACCCAACCAGCCGAGGATTACTTCGCCATCCGGCAGTACTCGGAGGATTACGAGTTCAATGGCGAGCCTGCGGTCCTGACCTTTTGGCACAGGCCACTTCACGCGATGATCAACGCCTTCACATCGGCGGGATACCGCGTAGCCACCGTGAGCGAACCTGAACCATCTCCGGACACACCACACGAACTCCTTCCCCCGCGCATCCTCAGCGGAGAGAAGACAGCGTTCCTGTCCTTCATCTTCTTCGTCCTCGAGGCAAACTAGGTCGGCGGTTGAACCGCTTTTGCCCGCTTCGTCCGATGAGGAACTGGCTCAGGGGGTTGTTGGCCGTCGTTGAAGCTGCTCCGTCGCTGGCATCAGCCTGGGAGATGGGCCCGGCAATGAACGAAGTGCCTCGCAATGCGGCTAGCCTGAGCGGATGAAGAAGGGGCCGACCCGCTTCGCCTTGTACAGTTCCTGTTGCCCAACCTGTTGGCGGCCCCCGATCCGATCATCATCAGCATGACGTCTCGGCTGGGATCCCTCGCTGCCCAGGCCAACGGTGACTTCTCACATCTGTCGACGAGTTATGCCTACAAAATCTCCAAAGCTGCGCAAAACATGCTGACCGTCGCCTTGGCTCAGGACCTGCAGGGCCGCGTTAGCTGCTGGGCCGTTCACCCGGGCAAACTTGCGACTGACATGGGACAGCCTGGCGCCTCCAAAGATCCACGCACCGCCGCTCGCCAACTGCGTGAACTGGTCGATTCAGGTGTCCGGACTTCCCCCGCTTCTGTTCCCTCGGTGAACAGGACCTTCTCTGGTAGTGCAGGGAGGTTGGCCTCACGCAGGCAGGGTGGAACACCACGGTGATTCACGGCGTGGTTTTGCTCCACTACCCGAGTGACGGTGCCTAAGGGCCCCGCCCGTTGGGAGCCACCTTCAGAATGCGGGCAGGCTGACGAAGTACTCCTGCTGGACCGCGCGGCGGCCCAGCTTCTGCGCCGTGCGGAGCGAGGACAGGTTTCTCGCGTGGATGTGGCCCCATACGGTGTCCGCGCCCGATCGTTGACCGGCCAGGAACGACGACTGCACTGCGGGAGCCAAGCCCTTGCCACGCAGGCGTTCCGTCAGGAACTCGTCCAGCATGCAGACTGCACGTCGGCCAAAGAGCGTGTGGCAGCCGCCAATCCCGCCAAGCCGTGGTCGTCCCGGAGCTCTGGGGCGCCGGACCGCCACGCTTGATGTTCGCGCTGGTAACCGGTGAACACTTCAGCCGCCGCTTCCGGCCACGAGATCGTTAGAGCCCCGGTCAGGTCCCGTTCTTCGGCTCCCAGCCGGCCGATCCTGGCCGCCACGACGCCCGGTGAGGCAAGAGCGGCGAGGGATCCGACGTCGTCGCTCTCGGCTTGCGCTGCGTCCTCAGCGTCGAACCCGGCCGGAAGGTATTCCAGCACCGGGCGGGCGAAAGCGGCGAGTTGGTGGGCCGGGAGGTCAATAGGGTTCATTGTTACCGATCGTCTTTGCGGAATGTGATGCCTCAGGCAAAGGGCCGGGGGCTCGTGACGACACGTACCTCCCACGATTGAGCGTTAGCTTTTCAGCGGGTTACCCGGTAGCGCACGTGGGTGACGAGGCCGGTGCCGCTCACTTCCGTCGGCTCAAGCTGGAGGTTCGTGACGCCGTCCAGCAGCCGCTCGCCCGCTCCCAGGACGATGGGAGCGATGTGGAGCCGCAGTTCGTCGATCAGCCCCGCCGAAAGGTACTGGCGGACGGTCTGCGCCCCTCCGGCTATCGCCACGTCCTTGCTGTTAGCGGCCTTCCGCGCCTGGGCCAACGCCGATTCGATCCCATCGGTGACGAAGGTGAACGTGGTGCCGCCCTGCATCTCCAGTGGCTCGCGTGGATGGTGAGTGAGCACGAACACGGGTGCGTGATAGGGCGGTTCTTCACCCCACCATCCCCGCCATTCCGCATCCCACGGCCCCGGCCCCGGCCCGGCGAACATGTTCCGTCCCATGATGTAGGCGACGGAAGCGAGGATGCCTTCGCGCCAGGCCGCGTTGGCTTGGGGTTCTTCGAACTGCCACCTGTGCATGCGCTCCCCGCCCTCGCCCAAGGGTTCCGCCAGGCTTTGGTTCGGGCCGGCGGCGAATCCGTCGAGGGAGATCGTCAGATCGCAAGTGACTTGGCTCATGCGCCCATCATGCCACCACTCGGCCGTCCGGGTCCGGCAGAGTGTCCGGCAGTTGTCGCCGTCGTGCCGGGGCGGCAAAGTTAGCTTGGTCACGTGCCGGGATTTCGTCGAAAATCCGGGTGCGGCGGGCCCCATACTTGGAATGACCCCGGCGGACTCTTCCCCTCCGCCAGGCACGAGGAGGGTCCATGAAAACCTTGAGTATTGTGAAAAGTATTGTCACGAGCGAGTACTTTCCCGCCGCGGCCGTGCTGGCCGGAGTGGCCCTGTTCTGGGGCCTCGGGCTCTTCGGCGGGCTGTCCCTCCTGAGCGACCACCAGACGCTGCTCACCACGCTCACCTGGCTGCTGTTCGTCTACGCCGCTGCTGTGCTCACGCCGCTCGCGGGACTCGTCGCGGCAATGGACCTGTCGCGGCGCTGGCTGCGGAACCGGGCGTCAGGCACCGCGGGGGCAGCCGCAACCGCCTCCGTCTAGGACCGCCGGGCCGCGCTATTCGAAGCGGGACGGGTCGCCCATGCCGCGACGGACGATTTCTGCCGTGCCGCTGGAGTAGTCGATGACGGTGGTGGGCTCCGCCCCGCAGTCGCCGGAGTCAATCACGGCATCCACCACGTGCTCGAGCCGTTCCTTGATTTCCCAGCCCTGGGTCAGGGGCTCCTCCTCGTCCGGCAGCAACAGGGTGCTGGAGAGCAGCGGCTCGCCCAATTCCGCCAGCAGTGCCTGGACCACCCGGTTATCGGGGATGCGCACGCCCACTGTCTTCTTCTTCGGGTGCAGCAGCCGCCGGGGAACCTCCTTGGTGGCAGGCAGGATGAAGGTGTAGCTTCCGGGAGTGACGGCCTTGATGCTCCGGAACACATCGTTGTCGATCTGCACAAACTGACCCAGTTGGGCGAAGTCCTTGCAGACCAGTGTGAAGTGGTGCTTGGCATCGAGATGGCGGATGGCCCTGATCCGGTCGAGTGCCTCCTTGTTCCCGATCTGCGCGCCGAGGGCATAGCAGGAGTCAGTGGGATAGGCGATCAGCCCGCCGGAACGGACGATTTCCACGGCCTGGCTGATGGAGCGTGCCTGGGGGTTTTCGGGGTGAACATCGAAGTATCTCGCCATGGGACGAGCTTACGCCCGACGGCGGCGCGCCGCCTGACGACCGNCCGAGCCGCATGTCAGGCGGCGGCGAGCGCCGAGAACATGACTGACATCGATGCCGCGGACACGAGTTCCAGGACTGTGTCGCCACGGTCCCGGCCCTTCAGGGACCGGAGCAGGAATACGGCCCACACGGCAGCTGCCAGGCCGAATGCGACAGCCAGAACCAATGCGGCCTGGCTGCTCCAGGCCTGATTCGGGCCCGGCAGCGGCAACCCTGCCAGTGCGGCACCGCCGTGGTGTGCTGTCTGGCCCATGCCGGCAGCCTCGACGTCGGCAGCCTCCGGGCCCTGGCCCCCGTGCACGTCCATGGTGGCCAGCATGTAGGCCATTGCGGCCATAGTCAGCGCGTGGTAGAGCAAGATCGCACGGGTGGCTCGTCCTGCAGGGCGGATGTGCCCCGGTCGCCGGGAGACGGCGCGGAGGACGAACCACCACGCGGCCAGGCCGAAGAACAGGATCTGGGGGAGTGCCGGCCACCGGAGTCCGGGTGCCAGCATCAGCACCATGGCGGCCATCATCGCGGCATGGAGTCCAAAACCGACCCGGGTGTCCGACGGCGACTTGCGGCCGGCGCGAAACGCAGCGTACAGCGACGCTGCCAGCAGCAGTGCCGTCAGCCCCCAGTGCAGGACCCCGTTCTCGATCACGGGCGCCCGGTCAGTGCTGCTCGTCGTGGTGGATGCGCTCGTCGCGCTCCCGCAGCGGTTCCCCGCTTCCGCTCCACTGCTTGGCGATGAACTCCGCAGCGATGGACACTGCGGTCTCCTCTGGGGTTCGCGCACCAAGGTCAAGGCCCACCGGGCTGTGCAGCCGGGTCAGCTCTTCCTCGCCCAGGCCGGCTTCGCGCAGCCGGGCGATCCGGTCTGCATGGGTACGACGCGAACCCATGGCGCCGATGAAGGCGATCGGCCGCCCGCGCAGCGCCACCTCTAGCAGCGGAATATCGAACTTCGGATCGTGGGTGAGGACGCACATCACCGTGCGCTCGTCCACCAGGCCTTTGTCCAGCTGCCCGGCGAGGTAGCGGTGCGGCCAGGCGTTGACCACCTCGGCTGCATCGGGAAAGCGCGCAGGGGTAGCGAAAACGGCCCGGGCATCGCACACCGTGACCCGGTAGCCCAGGAAGGTGCCCAGCCGGGCCAGCGCCGAGGCGAAGTCGATCGCGCCGAAGACCAGCATCCGCGGAGGCGGGGCGTAGCTTGCGAAGAAGACGCGCATTCCGGCGTCCAGGCGTTCCCCGTCTGGGCCGTAGCTCAGGATGCCGGAGCGGCCCGCGGCGAGCAGGCCCTGGGTGTCGTCGCCCACGGCGAGGTTGGCCCGCTCGGATCCCAGGTCGCCCTCAAAGCCCGCCGGCCGCACGATCAGGTGCCGGCCCAGCCAGTTGCTGTCCGGGTGTTCGATCACCGTGGCGACCCCGACGCGCCGCTCGCCGGCGATGTCCTGCCGGACGGCGTCGAGTTCGGCGAAGGTTTGCCGGGACACGGGCTCGACGAAGATGTCGATGATCCCGCCGCAAGTCAGGCCGACGGCGAACGCGTCATCGTCGCTGATCCCGTAGCGCACCAGGACAGGCGTGCCGTCCTCCTTGACCTGCGTGGCGAGCTCGTACACGGCGCCCTCGACGCACCCGCCGGAGACCGAGCCGACGGCTTCCCCCTCGGCGGTCACGAGCATGGACGCGCCCGGGAGCCGCGGGGCCGACTCGAACGTGCTCACTACGGTGGCCAGGCCGGCGGTGTCACCCCTCTGCCAGCCCGGCATCATGGCTGCCAGGACATCACGCACGGTCGGTCTTCAGCCTTCCAATCGCCCGGACCAGCCGGAACGCGGAACACCGGCCCGCCCAGTAGGAGACGCACGCCACGACGGCGATGAGCGCCAGGACCTTCACGGGGCTGGACAGCTGCTCGGCCGCGATGCCCTTGGCGAGGCTGAGGGCGTCCAGGCTGCCAACAGGGGCGGATGCCGGGGCGGAGGCAGGGACAGACACCGGGGCCGGGGCCGGGAC
>NZ_AUPJ01000343.1 GCF_000427315.1 Arthrobacter sp. TB 26 | reverse complement strand
CCCGCCACGCAGGATCGAACCTGGCCACAAGTTGCTTGAGCCCCTTGACGGCAGGGTCCTTGCGGCCGTCCTGCAGGACCGGAATGCCGCGGTTGGTGGAGAAAGCCACGGCTTTGGAGCGGGGGATGCTGACATCCACGGGTGCGCCGATGGTGGCTTCCACGTCCTGGACACTGAGACCGGACTTGGAATCGGCCATGTTCAGGACCACATGGCGGGTTTCCGGCAGCAGGTCCAGGCGGCGGAGGATTCCGAGGCCGGAGCGGAGCCCCCGGATACTCGGGACGTCCATGCCCGTGACCCAGACGACGTCGGTGCACTGCTCCATGGCGGCCAGGCCTACCTCGGGCAGGCCCGGAGCGGTGTCCACCACGACGTACTGGAACTGTTCCGCGAGTTGCTCTAGGAGCCGGGAGACCTGTTGCGGGGTGATGTCGTCGGCTTCCTCCGGGCTCCGTGGCGCGCAGAGGGCGTAGATGTTGCTGGGGTGGACGGTCAGGAACGCCTTGAGCACCAGGGAGTCGTGGCTGGCTGCGGCGGAGACCGCGTCCATGACCGTGTGCTCCGGGTTCAGATAGAGCCCGGAAGCCACGTCCCCGAACTGCAGATCCAGATCGACGATGACGACGCCCATCGGCGCGACCTTGCCCAGCCCGATGGCGATGTTGGTGGCGATGGTGGTCTTGCCGACGCCGCCCTTGGGGGAGAAGACGCCGATGACCAGGCCTTTGGGACCCTCGGCCTGTTGGACGGCTGAGGTTCGGCTCCGGCTCGTGTAGGACTGGCAGGCCCGCTCCAGCAGCATGCGGATCTGCGCCGGGTCGGCGTCCGGACTGAGGATGTCCCGGATGCCGGCGCGCATGGCGAGCAGGATAAAGGCGGGGTCCGGCTCGCCGACCAGGACGACGCTGAGCTCCGGCAGCTGCACGTCGAACACGGTGGCGAGGCGCAGGGCGTCCTCGACCGGCATGTCCGGCCCCAGGATGAGCACCTCGGGACGCTCCTGGTTCAGGTTCGCGAACAACTCGCCGGGGTCCGACGGGTTGACGAACGCGAAGGTCTGCAGCCCGCCTTGGAGCCCACCGGCCAGGGCCTGGCGGACACGGGAGTCGAAGTCGGTGTTGGGGGTGATCAGGACAAAGCGGCTCATTTGTAGACCTCGCTCTTCTGCATGATTCCGGGGCCGCTTTCCTTGGCGTTGAGCGGTTCCTTGCTCAACCACAGCGTGGCGAATTCAGAGGCGAAAACAATCTTTGATGCATTGACATCGTTGACGGCCACGGTCAAAAGCAACATGCCGGTGGGAAGCGACGTGTCCTCCACCGGTCCGGCGGCCGAGNGAGCCGCTGGCCGACGGCTGCGGGGTGGGGGCCGCAACCGGGGCACGCTGCACTCCGGTCACCAAAACCTTGTGGATGGACAGCTGGGTGGTTTCCTTGTCCGGCTTGGCTTCAATGCCCCCGCTCTTCATGGAGATGAACACACCGACGTAGTCTCCGGGGGAGACCTTGCCGCCGACGACGCGCTGGGGATCCACCTGGAAGGAGATCTCCTGCAGCCCCTCCGGCACTGCCACGCTGCCGCTCGACTTGAGGGCTTCCGGCGCGACCAGCCGTTCCGCGACGAGCTGCTCACCCGGGAGCAGCTCGACGGCGGTCACTTTGTCAGCCATGCCGTCGAGGTTCTTCAGCGCTGACTTGGTGACGGCCTTGCCGGGGAGTTCCTCGCTCGCCACAAAGGCTGCCAGGGCGGCAACCGAGGTGCCGGCGGGCACGGCCTTCTTGACGACGAGGACGGAGACCGGGTCCAGTCCCTGCACGGCCCTGGTGTCGGCACCCTGGGCATAGCTGACGACAAGAATGGCTCCGATCATGGCGAGTACAACGGCCGCCAGGCCTGCCAATAAGCGTGACTTCAAAAACTGCTCCTGAACCGGTTAGAGAACTACTGGGTGAAAACGAGTTATTTGGTGAGGCGGACGATGGTCGCTCCGTTGGAGTCAACCGGCCCCAAGGAGAAACCGTCGGCAAGTGAGACATATTTGATGAAGCTTCCGATGAATCCCCGACAGTTCCCGTCGCAGGCCACCGAAGCCGGGACGTAGGCAGTGGTGTTTTGGAATGAGTTCGGCAACTTGTTGTCACCACTGAAACTCCAGCCCTTGACCTTGAAAGCGGCAAACGAGACGAGACCGTAGATGGCGCCGGCCCCGGTGCCGGTCACCCTGTCGAAGACCGGCAGGAAGACAACAACATCCCGTCCGGCACTGATCTCTGAGGCCCAATTGGTGAGAGTCGCCTGGCAAGAACCGGGCGCACTGTTGCCGGGGTCGCTGCCGCCTTCGGCTACAGCAAGATCGATCAGCGCCCCGCAGATTCCTGGATCGCTGGTCAGCCAGCCGAATCCGCCTTCAACGGCGGCGCCCGACGGACCATACAGGCAGTCGTCGTTGGCGTTGCTGCCGTGGTTCTGCAGCCGCTGCAGGGTGCCGTCGACATGGTTCTTCACCTGGCAGATGGAGAAGGCGACGGGGAACGCCGTCGGGCCTGATTTTGGGCTGCCCCAGGTGGCAGTGGAGGCGGCGGTGACCTCCGCCGTGTTGATGCCGAGGGCGCGGGCGAAGAACAGCGAAACCTGGTTGGGGGCCCTGCCGGCTTCCTGGGAGCCCGCGGTGACGGTGACGGTGCGGGCCGCCGTGTTCAAGGCCAAGGAGGCGACATTGCTGAGCCCGTCGCCGGCGTTGCTGCTGGCCAGGTTGCGGGCCATTGTTGAGGAGGCAGCGCACTCGACATCGGCGACATTCTTGGCGCACCTCTGTGCGATGGCGATGGCGGCGGCATCGGATCCGTTGCGCAACTGCGCCCGCTCGGCGTAGAGCATTCCGACGTCGACCGCCACTGCGGCAAATCCCAGCAGCACCACCATAAGGAGCGCGATGAGCACGCTGACGGCGCCGCTCTCGCGGTCGTCAGGCACCAGATGCCTGTTCAACCGCCGCACAGCATCACTCCCTTGCCTTCCATGGCAAAGGGACCCGCTATTCCAGTCATGGTGGAGAGCGAATACGTGATCTTGAGTGTCACTTGAGCCCCGGTGGTGCACGTGGCGGGGGTGATAGTTATGTTTGTGTCGGCTAGCACCGGTTTCAGTGCCGGGGCTGAGCTCTTCGCCGCCGTTCGGGCGGCGGCGGCATTGTTGTTGATAGCCATGACCCGGACGCCTTCACGGGCTGCGCTGGAGAGCGTGATCTGCGTGTTGTAGGCCCGGCCAAATTCCATGATGCCGAGTAGCATCATGACCAGAACCGGTGCCAGGAGGGCAAACTCCACTGCGACGGCGCCCCGTTCCGATGTTTTGGACATGGGGACCGCCTTCCTGGAGGGAGTTGGGTTTGGAGACGGCTGTGTGGTGGAGGCCCAGCCACCACCACACAGTTGATGGCCTTAGGAACTGAGCCGCCTTACGGAGCCGCGGGTGGTGCGCAGACTCCGGTGCTGCTGCCGCTGATCGTGCACTGCACGTCGTTGAAGGTGTTCACCAAAGTGTCACCGAGCGCGGTCACAGCGATGATGATGACGACGGCGATGAGGCTGACCATGATGCCGTATTCAACTGCGGTGGCGCCGCGCTGGTCACGGCGAAGGCGGGTGGCGAGGTTGGAGAAAAAGGAACGCATGGGTGACTCCTGAGCGAGTTGGGCGGCTGGCCCTGCACCAGCACTGAGAGGAACTTAGCAAGCCGCGACACGCCCACGATTCGACCTTGACGCATCCTGTGCCAAGGCTTGCCAAACTGCACGTTCCCTGCGCAGATTCTGCGCCGGGCTTGCGCCGCAGCGCAGACACAGGAGGACCCCCTTGGCTCTGGGGTCCAAGGGGGTCCGGTCTGTGGGGCGCAAGTGCGCCGGTGCGGGAGCGTTGCAACCCGCATTTCAGGAGGCGAGTCGGCTAGGGGAGGCCCAGTGCGGCCCTGACCCCGTCGCTGAGCCCGTTGAAGTAGACGTTCAGCGCGGTGCCGAAGGCGCCCACCCCGGCCACGATGACGATGGCGATGAAGCCGACAAGGATGCTGTACTCGGTGGCTGTGGCGCCTGCCTCCTCGGAGATGAACCTGGTCCGGACGTCGTCGAGCTGGCGTCGGACTCGTGCTGCGATGCGTGACATGCGGACTCCTAGGAGAATGCGGCGATGATGTTCATAACAGCGGGGCCCAACAGGATGATGAAGAGCGTGGGAAAAATGCAGAAAATCAAGGGGAAAAGAATCTTCACCGGGATCTTCATGGCGTGTTCCTCGGCACGTTGCCGCCGCTTGGTGCGCATCTCTTGCGCCTGGCTTTTAAGGACCTTGGCGATGGCGATGCCGTAGGCGTCCGCCTGGACAATCGAGCGGATGAAGCTTCGCAGGTCCGCAACATCAACGCGATCAGCCATCGCCAGGTAGGCTTCCTTCCGCGAGCGTCCTACCTGGATGTCCTGTAAGGTTCGGACGAACTCATCGGCCAGTGGGCCCGTGCCGTTCTTGCCAGTCCGGCCCATCGCTGCTTCGAAACCCAGACCGGCCTGAACCGAGATGAGCATCTGGTCCAAAGCATTGGGAAGTTCCTGCTGAATGGCTGCCCGCCTCTTCTGTCCATGGCTCCTAATGAGCAAATCCGGGGCAAAATAGCCGAAGGCAAGCGCGCCGACCAGGACGGCAAGCTTCACTGGAGACGGACCGGCAAGGAAATTGAGGACGCCGACCACCCCTGCACCCAAGGCAAGCAAGGGCTTCGTGACCAGCAATCGCTCCAGCGGCCATTTCTTGGGCCGTCCGGCGGCAGCCAACTGTTTGTCCAGCCACGCTTCGTAGCTGCCGGGTGTCAAGCGCAGGATGAGGCCCGTGTACTGCTGGGACAGCGAGGTTACTCCCTCGGACGCTTTGGCGGTCAGACCGAGGTTTACCTGGACATTCCGGGCGCCAGCATGGTCGGTGCTGAACGCCAGCCAGACCAGGAGACTGGCGGGAATGATGATTGCGAGCATGGCGCCGAGCGCTATGGGTGACATGGCGGCCTCCTAGTACTTTGCCTTGACAAGCCGGCTCAACCAGAAACCGCCGGCGGTGAGCATCAACGCGGACACTCCCAACATCAGGTACCCGGGCACCGTGCTGGTAAACGTCTTGGCATATTGCGGATTGATGAGGATCAGGGCAAAGAAGAGCACGATTGGCAGGCCCATCAATACAGCGGCGGACATGCGACCTTCGGCACTGAGAGCCTGGACTTGACGCTTGATTTGGTTGCGGTCGCGGATCGTCTCGCCCACGTGGTCCAGGACCTCGGCGAGATCTCCGCCCACTTCACGGTGGATTTCGATGGCCTGGGTGATCCAGCCGAAGTCCTCGCTGCCAGTTCTCTGTGCGACGTCGTTCATCGATTCAGCGAGTTCGCGGCCGATCCGCGTCTCATTCACGATCCGGCTCAACTCTTCGGACATCGGCGCGTCGCTCTCCTTGGCTGAAGCATCGATCGCCCGAAGAAGGCTGTGGCCCGCACGCATGCTCCCGGTGAGCATCTGCAGGGTATCCGGCAGCTGTTCGTCAAACTTGGCCCGCCGACGGGAAGTCCGCACGTGCAGGTACGCGAGCATTCCGGCAGGGACCGCCACTGACAATAAGACGGCAGGGAACGGGCCGCCCAGGAAGAAGCCAACGACGGCGCCAACGACGGCGCCCGCGCCCATCATGAGCAAGAAGTCGGCGGGCTGAATTTTGAGCCCGGCACTTTCAAGCCCGTCGCGATCGACCAGGGCGCCGTTGCGCTTACCGATCCGTTTGTTGATCACGCCGACTGCAGCGTCGGTCAGTTTGGTAAGGCCCGATGTCGTGTTGACGGCCTCCGGCCGGCGCCGTGAAACCGGGATGACGCTTCCGGACTTGAAAACGACGCCGAACACGAGGATGACTGCCGCGTAGACCAGCAGGACACCAACGAAGAAGAGACCCGCTGGTGCGTCGGTGGCGCCCATTACTTGCCCCTCACTGGATGCGCGCCGAAGACGGACGGCGAGATCTGAATCCCGAGTTCGATGAACCGGTCCGTGAACCGTGGACGGACACCGGTCGGGACGGGCTTGCCAAGGAAGCGGCCGTGAGCGTCGAGCCCGGCCGAGTAGTCGAAGACGAAAGCATCTTGAAGCGTGACGATGTCGCCTTCCATGCCTTGGACCTCGGTGATATGCGTGACACGGCGGGTTCCGTCGCGGAGCCGGGAGATGTGGACGATCAGGTTCACCGCCGAGGCGATCTGCTCGCGGATAGCCCGGAGCGGCAGATCCAGCCCGGCCATCAGGACCAGGGTTTCCAGCCGCGCCACGGCATCCCGGGGGGAGTTGGCATGGACTGTTGAGATGGAACCGTCATGCCCGGTGTTCATGGCTTGCAGCATGTCGAGTGACTCGCCGCCTCGCACCTCACCGACGACGATCCTGTCTGGCCTCATGCGCAGGGAATTGCGGACCAGTTCCCGGATCGAAACTTCACCCTGGCCTTCGATGTTTGCTGGCCGGCTCTCCAACCTGACCACGTGGTCCTGTTGCAGCTGGAGTTCCACCGCATCTTCGATGGTGACGATTCGGTCCGTGGCCGGAATGAAGGACGAGAGCACATTCAACATGGTCGTTTTGCCCGTACCGGTGCCGCCCGAAACAATGATGTTCATCCGGGCCAGCACGCAGGCTTCGAGAAGCTCCGCCATGTCAGGGGAGAGACTTCCAAACTGGATGAGCTTCTCTACCGTCAAGGCCTCCCTTCCGAACTTCCGGATCGTGAGGGACGCTCCATTGACCGCCAGGGGCGGAATGATGGCATTGACACGCGAGCCATCAGCCAAACGTGCATCCACCAAGGGCGAGGACTCGTCGATGCGCCGGCCCACTCTGGAAACGATGCGCTCGATGACACGGCGAAGGGCGTCCTCGCCGCTGAATTTTGCGTCTGTCCGGAACAGCTGGCCGTTACGTTCCACATAGATCTGGTCCGCGCGGTTCACCATGATTTCCGTCACCGTGGGGTCTTCCAGGAATCGCTCCAGTGGACCGTGCCCTAAGACGTCGTCGATGATTTCTTTCGTGAGCCTCTGGCGCTCGCCCGCAGAAAGAGGCACCTGTTCCTCGTCAACTACGATTTTCAACTCGTCTTTGACGTATTTGTGGAGCTCTGCATCATCGAGGGAGGAATCAGTAAGCCGGGAGCCGAGGCGCTCATACAGGGCTTGGCTCGCCCGCTCCTTGAGTCCGGCCAGGGCTTCGCTGGCAATGCCGGCCGTCGGACTATGCTCAATCACGGCCGCTGTGGTCTGTTCCGCGACGTGGGCTTCATGGATGAACCCCAGGGTTGCCGGCGTCGCGAAAGGGGCCGTGGGCACCACTGCATTGGGCAACTCGTCGGGCTCCGAGTGGAGTTTTGCGAACCTATTGGAGAGTGTCACTGTACTACCGCCCTTCGGTGAAGCTTCTTATGCGGACGGGCTTCCCAGTTGGGTTTGAACCGGTCGACCAATTGGCGAAGGCCTTTGAGCGCCGCATCCCGGCTGCCGTCCTGCAGCAGCGGAATCCCTTTGTTGGTTGAGAACGGAAGTGTCCTGGAACGAGGCAGGACGATGTCGACGGGAGCGCCGATGGTGGCCTCAATATCCTGGAGAGTGAGTCCGGTCTTCTTGTCGGCCATGTTCAGGACGATGTGCCGGTTGGCGGGCATCAGCTCGAGCTCGGACAGGATCTGGAACCCGGTGCGGATACCCCGGATGCTGGGAATATCCATGCCACAGACCCAAACCGCGTCAGTGGCTTGTTCGAGCACAGCGAGCACGTGTTCGCCCAGTCCCGGGGCCGTGTCCACCACGACGTACTGGAATTCAGACTTAAGCTGTGTCAGCAGATGCGAAATATGCTCGCCTGTTATCCTGTCCATTTCGATCGGGTTGTTCGGGGCACACAGCGCATAGATGTTCGCCGGGTGCATCGTGAGATAAGTCTTGAGCACCATCGCGTCCTGGGTCGCGGCGCCCGCAACGGCATCCGTAATCGTGAATTCCGGTTGTAGGAGGAGCCCGCTGGCTACGTCTCCGAACTGGAGGTCGAGGTCAACAATGACAACGCTCATCGGCGCCGTCTGGCCCAAACCGACTGCCAGGTTCGTGGCGAGGGTGGTCTTTCCCACTCCGCCCTTGGGCGACATGACCGCGATGATGCGGCCGCCATCGGCCATCGGGCCTTCCCCGGCCGTAGGACCGAGCCCCCGTCTGCGACCAGCAGCGGCCAACCCGGCCCGCTCAACCGCCGCGCGGATAGTGTCGGTGTCCGCATCCGGCGACACGAGATCCCGGACGCCGGAACGCATCGACTGCAGAGTGGTGGCGGGATCTTCCTCAGCTACCAGCAGGATGCTGATCTCGGGAAATTGAAGATCAACGATGCTGGCGAACTTGAGCGCATCGACGATCGGCAGTTCCGGGCCCAGGATCAGGACCTCAGGCGGCTCCCCGCTCAGCTGACTCAAGACTTCGTCGGGCCCGGAGGGAAGATAGGCTGCCTGGAAATAGTGCAGTGTCCCCCGCATGGGGGCGGTCGCTATCCGCACCCGGCGCTCGTACTCGGCATTCGGAGTGATCAGAATGAAGCGGCTCATCGGAACAACCTCGTCTTATCCAGGACGCCGGTGGAGTTTTCTATGGCGTCTGCCGGCTCACGGGAGAGATAGATCTTTCCGAATTCCGCGGCGTAAACCAGCTTCTCGGCATCGGCGGCGTTTCGGGCAAAGGTGATCAGGTAAGTATCGCCGGAATTCTGTTTCTGGTTATCGGCGGTGAGGGCTCCCTGGCTGGAGTTCTGCTGAGCCTGCGCCTCCGTTTGCGCGGCGGCACCGGAACTGAACTGAACACCTGTGACCAGAACCTTGTGGAAGACCAGCTGCGTAGCGTTGCCCGCAGCGGGTTGCCCGCTTGTGGTTGCTGACGAGTCGCCGGTGGCCGAGATGAAGATGCCCACGGTATCCCCGGCCTCCACCCGCCCGCCGACAACGCGGTCGATGCCGAGCCGGAAGGTGATCTCCTGGAGACCCGCAGGGACCTTTACCCGTGCCGGGCCCAGATAGGCGTTGGCTTCAACAAGCCGGCTGTTGAGCAGCTGCTCGCCGGGGACCAGGGCCACAGAAGTGACTTTGTTACCCAAGGACGCGAGATCCGCCACCCGGTCCGCGGCAACGGCGCCGACCGGGACTGACTTGGTGACGACGTAGTCACCGAGCTTGTCCGCGGGTGTTCCTGCGGCCACATCCTGTTTGACGACCAGGACGTCCGTGGTTTCGGTGTTTGCCAGGGCCCGTTTGTCGGCGCCCTGGACGTAGTTGAAAAGAATGATGGTTCCTATGACGGCCACAACGAGTGCGGCGATGCCCCCCAGCAGGCGAGTTTTCAATTTTTTCCCCTTAGAACTGCGTTACTTAATGAGTTTCGGAGGCAGGTCGACCCCGCCGCCGGTGTAGCCGCCGCCCCCGTACTTCGTGGGGTCGGCCACCCATGAGACGAACCGGCCGCGGATGCCGCGGTCTGATCCGCTAAGACCGGTCAGGTCACCTCCAGTCATGCCTGGAAAGCTGTAGCCGACCAGCAAGAATGCTGCATAACCCTTGATGTAGTACTTGGCGTTGGCTCCTGTCCCGGACGCCGTGGAAAAGACCGGAAACATCACCACGGTGTTGAGGTAGCCCTCGATGAGCGGCTTGCATTCGGATGGCATGCTGAGGCCGGTTTTCGTCATGGCATACGGGTCCGTGATGCCGGCCGTGGCCGGATCATCGGCGAAGACGGTCGTGGCACAGTCGCCTGGATTGGTCAGCAGCCACTCAAAGCCGCCGGGGATCACACCCCCCGAGGGACTGTCGCTGGCGCAGGTTTCGCTGCCATGCGTGAGGATCGTGTGAAGTGACCCGTCGACGTCAAACTGGCAGGGGGCGAATGTAAGCGGAAGGGCAGCCGGGCCAGAGCCGGGCGATCCCCACGTGGCGGTGGCCTGCGCTCCGACCGTTACTGGACCAGAGTTCAGTGCGTTCGCAAACATCTTCGACAGGAAACTGGATCCGCCGTTCTTGGTGGACGTCGTTACCGTCACCTGGCCGGCAACGCTGAGATCCACGCTGGCAGCGCTTGCGTTGTCGTTGGAATTGGCATTGGCCAGGGGGCCGGCGAGTGCAGATGTGCAGGGTCCGGTTGCGCAGCTGCGCGCTACCGCGAGTGCTCCGGCGTCCGCCCCGTTCTGCAACTGGGCCCGTTCGGCATAGATCTGGCCGACGTCCACCGCTACTGCCCCGACTCCGATCAGGGCCATCATCGTGAGACCGACGATCACTCCTGCTGCCCCGCGTTCAGTGTCCTGAGGATCCGTGCATCCGATTAGCCGCCGCATTGCATGGCTCCTTTGCCGGTGAGGACCAACGAGGATCCGAAGAATCCAGTGAGTGACGTGCCCGTGTACTTGACCGTCACGACCGACGTCGGAGTAGGGGTCGTGGCCGGGCAGGCCGCCGCCGAATAGTCGAACGTCAGCAGCCCAGTATTGATCGATGGTGCGCCGGCTATACCGGCGGCGGTCGCCTTCACGGTGTCCTTCGTAATGGCCATGGTTCTGGCGGCTTCGCGGGACGCCTGTGTCACCGAAACCTGGACGTTGTAGGCGTTGGAGAACTCGACAACGCCAATGATGAGGGCGACGAGTAAGGGAGCGACTAGCGCGAATTCGACGGCCACCGCCCCGCGCTCACGGCTATTGGCTGTTTTTGTGCTGCGTTTCAACGGGTCCCCCTGGACAGTTGCAGCCTGAATTAAGTGTGGGTGTGCCGCGCAAACCCGCGCGGCACACCCGTTGGGCCTGAGCTACCATCCACCGACAGTGCCGGCAAGGCCACTGAAGAAGGTATTCAGGTTGGTGCCGAATAGCGTGACACCGGCGACGATTACCAGCGCGATCAGGCCCACAAGCAACGAGTACTCCGTTGCCGTCGCACCCTTTTCGGATGAGGCTCGATCGGTGGCTGGTACCAGGAATGCCTGAACGGCGAGCATGAACTTCAACATGGCGGTGAGACCTTTCCGCTTCGCGTTCCCGATTACCAGGCGCCGACCTTGCCGGCGAGGCCACTGAAGAAGGTGTTGAGGTTGGTGCCGAAGAGGGTCACGCCGGCGACGATCACGAGGGCGATGAGACCGACCAGCAGAGAGTATTCGGTTGCCGTGGCTCCCTTTTCTGATTCGAGCTTGTTCTTGACGCCGGTTACAAAAGCGAGCATTGAGACCATGAGACCAGTCATTGTGAATTCCTTTTCCAGAGTTTTTGAATGTGTAACGAAATTCCAGCAAATCCCCTTTTGCCAACCCACTGGAGCTCCGTTGGGTCAACAATTGCATGGCGATTAACGGCACAGCAATGCATCGGAATACTCGAATTTTCTGGGTGGAAATGGAGGCACCACCTGTGCCTGTTTTCCGGTGTACTCAGTTCGGGGCGGAGACCGCGGATCAACTACGTGGTTTGGTACGCCCGCTTACTAATGAGGTCAGAGGTACGGCAGTTGCAGGAGTTACGGAATAAGCACGATGATGGCGATCCCTGCGGCCAGCATCGAGGGCCCGTAGGCCACCTCTTGTGGCTTGTTTTCGCGGTTTTTCAGCACCAGAACGATGGAGGCGATACCGCCGGCAATGAACGCCAGGGCTCCGCCGTAGAAAAGCTGCGCCCAGCCTAGGTAGCCCAAGTACAGTCCAAGTGGTGCGGCGAGCTTCACGTCACCCATTCCGAGGCCGTTTCCGCTGGTCAGGGCCAAAATTAAGTAAAAAAAGAACAAGATTGCGGCCCCGGCGGCTCCGCGAAGCAGGTCTCCGGCAGCTCCCGAGGCCAGTGCAGCGAAGCCCAGTAGCGCGAGGCCGGCCCCAAACAGGGACCCCACGAGCCGGTTTGGCAGCAATTGATGCACGATATCGATGCGCGCCAAAGGAACAGCGAAAATGCCGAGTAATACGTAAGCGGGAAGTTCGGCCGCACTACCGAACCGCCAGGCCAGCAGGGCAGAGAGGGCAAAGGTGGCCGCCGCCGTCGTGATTCTCAGGCGCGTGGTGGGTTCGCCGGCCAGCTGGGGGAGGGCCCGCCGGACAAGGGCGTCCGCCAGCAGCCCCAGGCACATTCCGGCCAGCCCGATCCCGGCAATAAACAGCGGCGATGCGGAGCCTGCGGCGGCGGTGTCGAACACTGTTCCTCCAGGGATGCGGCGGGCCGGCGGCTGGCTGGATGCATCCGGACACCCCATTTTGACCCAGAGACACGTCTTCCGCTATTCTTGGTAGTCGTTGTGCGTGTCCTTCTCGATGATGCGTGCCCGCTTGGGAATCCGGTTGCAGGATGACTACCCAACGTGCACATTCGAGACTTCAGGATGACTGGTTACATAGAGCCCTCACCTCTGTTCCGGTAACGCATAGATAGTAGGTGCACCTTCGTGTGACGCCTAAAACAAGAACGCCAGAACAAGAACGAGGCAAACACCGTGCGTACGTACACCCCGAAGCCCGGCGATATCAACCGCCAGTGGCACGTCATTGACGCCACCGACGTTGTCCTTGGTCGTCTTGCCAGCCAGACCGCAATCCTGCTGCGCGGCAAGCACAAGGCCACCTTTGCGTCCCACATGGACATGGGCGACTTCGTCATCATCATCAACGCTGAAAAGGTTGCCCTCACCGGCGCCAAGCTGGAGCAGAAGCGCGCATACCGCCACTCCGGTTACCCGGGCGGCCTGACCTCCGTCACCTACGCGGAGCTGCTGGAATCCAACCCGGTCCGCGCCGTGGAGAAGGCCATCAAGGGCATGCTCCCGAAGAACTCCCTCGCTGCACAGCAGCTGGGCAAGCTGAAGGTTTACAAGGGTGCCGAGCACCCCCACGCCGCCCAGCAGCCCAAGACTTACGAAATCACCCAGGTCGCCCAGTAGTCCTGGCCACCAACCAACTTTTAATCAAGGAGAATCGTGGCTCAGAACGAAGAACTGACCACCGAGGCCGTTGTGGCTGAGGAAAACCTGACCAGCTACACCTCGGAAAGCGGTCCTGCGGAAGCAGAAGCGCCCAAGAAGGAACGCCCGGCCCTCACGGTTGCCGGCGCAGCAGTTGGCCGTCGCAAGGAAGCCGTCGCGCGCGTTCGTATCGTGCCCGGCACCGGCAAGTGGACCATCAACGGCCGCGAGCTGGCGAACTACTTCCCGAACAAGCTGCACCAGCAGGATGTCAACGAGCCCTTCAAGATCCTCGATCTTGACGGCGCCTACGACGTCATTGCCCGTATCCACGGTGGTGGCATTTCCGGCCAGGCCGGTGCCCTGCGCCTCGGCATCGCCCGTTCACTGAACGAGATCGACACCGAGAACAACCGCGCCACCCTGAAGAAGGCCGGTTACCTGCGCCGTGACGCCCGCGTCATCGAGCGCAAGAAGGCCGGTCTCAAGAAGGCCCGTAAGGCTCAGCAGTACTCGAAGCGTTAATCGCGCTTGCCGAAAGCCCGTTCCGCCATTGTGGCGGGGCGGGCTTTCGCCGTTTCCGGGTAGGTCAGGTCCCACCGGTGGACCTAATACGAAAGTAAGGCGCCTCAGGCGGCGGTGGCCGGGGTGACAGTGACGTCAAAACCCAGGCTGTTGAGTTTTTTTGATGGCGTTGTTTTTGGCTTTGACGGGGTCGAGCCGGCTGAAGTGATCGGCGCCGGGGTCGGCATAGCATTCGCCGTCGGCGAGCAGGTGCCAGGCTGCAGTGAGGATCGAGTGTTCGAGGGCGACGATGGCTTTCATCGGTCCGCGCCGGGCAGCGATGCGCCGGTATTTTGCGGCCAGGTAGGTGTCCTTGCTTCGGGAAGCGGACAGCGCTGCGGTGCCCAGTGCGGCTTTGAGTTATTTGTTGCCGGGCAGGATGTGCGCGGATCTCCCGGGATGGCGGCCAGGAATTCCCTGGCGGCACGAAAGGGCGTCATCGCCTCCTCGATCCGCCCGGTGAGCGCTTCGATGATGCGGGACTGGGCATCAATCTGGTCCAGGTGCAGCCGGGCCATGAACGCGTGATGGGCCTTGAACCGGCCGGTCAGGGCCTCGACGAGCTCGGGGATTTTGGAGCGCAGGGTTCCCCTGGCAAGGCCGGCGTGGACTTCGGGGTTGCGTTCCCTCTCGATGAGGGCTTCGAGCATCGCCCGGGAAGAGACCCCGGTCAGGTCAGTGACCACCGAGGAGAGCTTGATCCCGGAGCCCTCCTGGAACTTCTCCAGGCGCTGGATTTCCCGGGTCCGGTCACGGGTGGCGATGGACCGGGCCCGGTTCAGGTCCCGCAGCTCCCGGATCGCCTCCGGCGGGACGAAGGAGGCCCGGAGCAGGCCATGCGCGCCGAGCTGAGCCAGCCAGGCCGCGTCGGAGACATCTGTTAACGCCAACCCAAAACAGGGCCATTAGTGCCAGTTGAAAACAGGGCCACTTGTTGTTCGTTCTATTGTGCCGTACTGGCCGTGGGCTGGTGTTTTCTGAGCCGGTAGCTTTTGCCTTTGAGGCTGATGACGTCGGCGTGGTGGACGATCCGGTCGATCATGGCCGAGGCGATGGTCAGGTCCCCGAAGACGTCGCCCCAGCGGGCGAAGGGCAGGTTGGACGTCAGAATCATCGAGGCGTGTTCATAGCGGCTGGAGACCAGCTGAAAGAACAGGTTCGCGGCGTCCTGGTCAAACGGGATATAGCCGACTTCATCGACCACCAGGAGACTGTAGCGGCGTAGCTTGACCAGTTCCTGGGCGAGTTTCCCGCGGGAATGAGCCTCCTGCAGGCGGGCGACCCAGCCCGTCGCGGAGTCGAAGAGGACCCGGTGCCCGGCCTTGGCCGCCTTGATGCCGATGCCGACCGCGAGGTGGGTTTTGCCGGTGCCGGGAGGCCCGAGCAGGACCACGTTCTTGGCCTCGGAGAGAAATACGCTGGTGCCCAGGTGAGCGATGAGGTTCCGGTCCGCGGAGGGCTGGTGGTCGAAGTTGAACTCCTCGAGGTCCTTGTGCGCGGGGAACCGGGCGGCCTTGATCCGTGTCGCGGCTCCGGAGGCTTCGCGTTCGGAGACTTCCCGGGAGAGGACGGCGGCCAGATACTCCTCGTGCGACCAGCCGGCGTCCCGGGCCTGGTCCCCGAGGCGGCGGAACCCATCGCTGATCCGGGGTGCGCGCAGCGCACGGGCGTAGTACTCGATCTGCGAGGGTGTCCCGCTCATGACGCCGCCTCCAGCAGCACGGCCGGGTCCTGTCCGAGGTCGATGCCGAAGATCTCGTCGTAGGCGGCCAGATCCCGGATTTGCACGGCTTCCTCGGGTTCGGGGCGGCGCACCCGCTGGGTCCGGAAGTCCCGGCGCATCACCGCCGCGCGGGCGACATGGGCCGTGTCGGTCACCACCAGATGCCGCGCCCAGGCCCGGACGTGGGTGGCGATGAGCACCCCATCGTGCGTGACCCAGACGGTGTCCAGATCAGCGGTGACATCCACGATCCGCCCAATGAACGACGGGTCCACGGAATAGTCGTTGGAGAACACCCGCACGTAGTAATCCCGCGGCAGCCGCACCGCGTTGCGGAATACCGTGTCCGGTGTCACCGGCGGTAGTTCCCGCATCTTCTCCCGGTCCAGGACGATCAGCTCGTCAGGACGGCCGTGGCGGGACCGGGAATACCGGTGGTTGGCCTTGGGCAGCCAGTCCTCCAGCTGACCGTTGAAATCCGCTGGTGAGCGGAAGTCCCGGCCCGGCATGAAGCGTTGCCGGAAGAACCTGTTCATCCGCTCGACCATGCCCTTGGACTCCGGATCCCGCGGCGGCAGCAGTTTGACCTCCAGCCCCAAGGATCCGGCGAACGCGGCCACCGGCTCCGTGGGCCGGCGCCGACCGATGCCGGACTCGTTGTCCCACAACAGCCTGGACGGAACCGCCTGCGCATCCTGCAGCAGCGCCCACATCCCACCGATCAAATCCGGTGTCGTGCGGGAGGGCAGCATCCGTGCCTGGATGAATCCCGAGAACGCCGAGGTCATCACCAGCACCGGGGGCGTGTCAGTCTGACCCTCACCGACGGGTAGCGGATCATGCGGGAACCACAAATCGCACTGGACCTGGAATCCCGGCTCGTGGACCAGACGGTCGGCCGGGTCAGGCGGAGCGTATTCAGGCCGGATCGCGGCGACCTTCGCCCGGAACAGCGACGCGGAACCGGACCAACCAACCCGCTCCGCCAGCGTTGCGGCCGGCATCGTCGGAGTCTTCACCAACAGCTCCCGCACCCTGGGAGCAAACGCATCAAAACTCGATACTCCCGCTGCCCGCTGGTACTTCGGCACCCGGTCCGACTCCAGCGCACGCTCCACCGTTCCGCGGGAAACCCCCACGATCCTGCCGATCTCACGCTTCGAGTGCTTGCCCGTCGAAAACAGGTGGCGTATCTCCGCCCAATCATCCAAATTGATCACCTTCCATAATGGTCGGTGGCCCTGTTTTCAGTTGGCGTTCCTGGCCCT
>NZ_AUPJ01000342.1:19844-21373 GCF_000427315.1 Arthrobacter sp. TB 26 | reverse complement strand
CAGCGCGCAGCATCTCCGCCTCCAGGGCAGCCGCGCGTCGCTGCTTTGCGGCGGTGGCGGCATTCGCCTCCAGCCAGGTCAGGAAGGAGTCAGGATCAGCCCGGTCCGGCGCATCCTCCGTGTCGAGCTCCAGGGTGGCTGTTTCGGCCTCCGCCTGGACGAGCAGGAGCTCCAGCTGGCCGTTCAGGCTGGCGACCTCGGTGCGGGCTGCCTGCGCCTTCCGGCCGAGTTCCTGTTCCACGGCCTCGAAACGCTGGGTGCCGAAGAGGCTCTGGAGCAGCTCGAGACGGTCGGTGGCCTTGGACCGCAGGAAGGCCGCGAACTCGCCCTGTGGCAGCATCACCACACGGGTGAACTGTTCCCGGTTCATGCCGAGGACGTCTGCGATCTCGGCGCCGGCCTCGTCGTTCCGGCCGGACTTCTCGATCCATTCGCCGTCGACGCGTTCGCGGAGCAGCGTGTTGGCCTGCTGCACAGTGAAGCCGTTCTTGCCCCGGGCGCTGGGCTTGTCCCAGGCGGGAGAGCGGGAGACTTCGAAGTGCCGGCCGCGGGCGGAGAATTCGCACGTGACCCGGGGCTCCGCTGCAGCCTCGGCGTGGTCGCTGCGCAGCCGCTTGCCGTCCTGCCGCGCCCCGGGCACCGACCCGTAGAGCGCGAAACAGATGGCGTCCAGGACGCTGGTCTTGCCGGCTCCCGTGGGACCGTTCAGCAGGAACAGCCCGTGCGCGCTCAGCCGGTCAAAGTCGATGTGTTCGGTGGCGGCGAAGGGCCCGAAGGCGGAGATCTCGAGACGATGGATCCTCACAGGGAACTTCCTTCCAGGCGCACGGATTCCAGGGCCTCGGCAAAGACAGCTGCCTCACCGTCGTCGGCGGCCCGTCCGCGGACGTGCTCCAGGAAGCCGCAGCAGACGGAGAGGTCGTCCTCGGCCTCGGCGAGCCTGCTGCTGTAGCTGGTTTTTGCGGCGGCACCGGCACCTTCGGGGTCGAACCCCAGCACCAGGGTGTCGGGGAACCGCGAGCGCAGCCGTTCCATGGCCTGGGCCGGGCGCTGGGCATCGGTCAGGGTGATCTGGCAATAAGCTGATTCGGCCCACGCGTGGTCCTCGGCCACCAGCAGTTCCTCCAGCTTCCCGCGCAGCACGGCCAGGGTCCGGGGAGCTTTCCAGAGCACCTCACGGACCAGGCTGATGCCGCCCTCGTCGACGTCCAGGAGCCAGCTGCCCTTCTTGTGCTTCGCCTCGGAGAAGGAGTAGGCGAGCGGAGAGCCGGAGTAGCGGACGGTCGGCGAGAGCTCCTGCCGGCCGTGCAGGTGGCCGAGCGCCGTGTAGCCAAAGCCGTCGAAGAGATCCAGCGGCACCGCGCCGACGCCGCCGATGCTGAGGTCCCGTTCGCTGTCGGAGCTGATCCCGCCGCTGGCGAACGTGTGCGCCAGGACCACGGAATGGACCGTGCGCGTTGCGGCCCGGGCCGCAAGATCGTCACGGATGCGGGCCGTGGCCGCCCTGGTCACCTCGAAGTGGCTGGCGG
>NZ_AUPJ01000342.1:16117-19834 GCF_000427315.1 Arthrobacter sp. TB 26 | reverse complement strand
TGGTCGGCCACGAGCCGTGGTTCCAGCCAGGGAATGCCGTAGATGGCGAGCACCGGTCCCCCGCCGCCGTCGGCGTCCGGTCCGCCGTCGAGCGGAAAGAGCACGGGCTGGTCCAGGTCGGCGAGCCGGGTGCGCAGGTGCACTCCCCCGCGTTCCAGCAGCCGGGACGCGAACCCGAGCCGGATGGCCGAGTCGTGGTTGCCGCTGGTCAAAACCACCTGGGCCCCGGCCCCGGTCAGGCCCACCAGGGCGTCGTCGAGCAGGCGGACGACGTCGACCCCCGGCAGGGCGCGGTCGTAGACGTCGCCGGCGATCAGGACGACGTCGACCGCCTCCGTCCTTACGAAGGTCACAAGCTGGTCGATGAAGGCGCGCTGGGCATCAAGCATCCCGACGCCGTGGAACGACCGGCCCAAATGCCAGTCCGAGGTGTGCAATAACCGCATGCTCCTACGGTATCGGCTGCCACCGACGGGATTGCGCCACCGCTCCGGCGCAGCGGATGGCGGCCTACTTGCCGCGTTCCCCGTCGAAGAAGGCGCGCGCTTCGTCGCTGCCGGCAACCGGGCCGGCAACCGGTGCGGCGCCGGACGCCGGCTCCGGTGTCCCGTCCTGGTCCAGGGCGTCACGTTCGTCCATGTCGTCCACGTCGCCCTCCGGGGCAGGTACCGGTACCGGCACCGTTGCCGGCGCCGAGAGCGCGAAGCCGCGGAACACGAGTCCGGCGAGGGCCGCGCCCACCAGCGGAGCAACCCAGAAGAGCCACAGCTGGCCGAGCGCATCCGGGCTGCTGAAGATCGCCGAGGCGGTGGCGCGCGCCGGATTAAAGGGAGTGTTGCCGGGCGCCTGGCCGAACTGCAGGAGCACTGCCGTGGCCAGGCCGACGGCAAAGGGTGCCGCAAGCCGTGAGGGGTTCCGCTCCGAGGTGGTGCCCAGGTAGACGGCCACCAGCAGGGCGGCACCGAGCACCTCGATGAGCAGCACTCCGGCCATCGGGACCTGGATGATGGACCTTTCACCGAAACCGGCGGCGACCGTGTCAAAGGCCGTCCTGGTGTCGGCGATATTGGGGACCGTGCGCAGGATGCCAAAGAGCGTCACCCCGCCGAGCAGGGCGCCCAGGAGTTGAGCGCCCACATATGCCGCCGCGTCGAGGGGGCGGATGCGGCCCGCAATGGCATTTCCGGCCGTCACCGCAGGGTTGAAGTGCCCGCCGGAGAGGTACCCGAATGCCAGCATTGCAGCGGTAACGGCCAGTCCAGCGGCGAGGGCGGCCGACAGGGGGTTCGACTGCGGAATGGTGAACAACGGAACGCCCAGGCCGGCGACGACCACAAAGAACGTCCCCACGGCTTCGGCGGACAGCCGGCCCAGCAGCCCGGGACGCGTCGAATCGACAGTGGTGGCAGCCGCCCCATCGGGCGACTCGAGGGCTGACGCAGGCGTGATCATGTTCAGGAATTCCTTTGCTTGGGGTCAGCGAGCAGTCTGCCAGCGGAGTCTGGACGTTCGCTGGACCCGCGCTTAACGTCCCAGCGCAATCGCGGCGACGGCACTGGCGCCCAGTACAGTGACCCCGGCGGCGGCCCAGCGCATGAGGGAGGCCGGCGGCGCGTAGGAGGAATGCCGGAGTTCCCGCACCCGGGCCAGAACGCAGAGGCACAGCACCACTGTGGCGACCATCGCCGCGAGGGCACAGACCCCCAGATAGTCCGTGGTCCCGGCCCCTGCCCATCTCGCGGTATCGGGGGCGGGGGCCGGCTGCAACGCCGCGATCGCCCAGCCGCGCCAAATCAGCAGGTCGGCCGCGAAGAGGGCCAGCAGGGTCCGGCTCCAGGACAACGACGTCCGCTCCGGCTGCAGCCCGGGGTCCCGAACGGCCCCGGCGCTCACCGCGCGGCCAGGAGCAGGACGGCCAGGATATACGCCGCGGCCGCAACCCCGACGGTCATCACGAGCATCACACCGGAAAACGGCAACTCGCGGTTGTTGCGCATGGCCTCTTCCATCCGCCCCCAGCGCCGGTACGCCAGGACGGCGAGGGCGGCGCCGATGACCGCCAGCGCAACGCACATGGAGATTCGCAGCGGTGCGGGAGCGATGTCCGGGAACAGCTGGTCGATGCCAAGCGCCCCCACGATCAGGGCCAGCGATGTCCTGATCCAGGCAAGGAACGTCGTTTCATTGGCCAGCGAGAACCGGTAGTCAGGGGTGGATCCGGTCTTCCGCCATGCTGGTTCGCGCATTGGTCGCCTGCTGTCCCGGTGTTGACTTGTGGCACCAGCTCCGACGTGGGGCCGGGGTAAAATTCTAAGTCATGAGCAACGAGCCCGCCATCACCCCCGGACCGGCACCAGTCCCGTCGCACGCCTCCCGGATCCACGGGTGCCTGCTGGGCGGCGCCCTTGGTGATTCGCTGGGGTACGCCGTCGAATTCGACGACATCTCCACCATCCGCGCGAAGTTTGGTCCGGACGGGCTGCGGGAGTTTGCAGCGCTCGACGGCGGCAGCCACTTTTCCGACGACACGCAGCTCACGCTGTACACCGTGGACGGGCTGCTGGAGGCGCTGGAGTGGGCCAATTCGGGCGTGGCCGCGGACACCAACGCGTGCCTGTGGCTCGCGTACCTGCGCTGGCTTGCCACCCAAGGTGTGCCGGTTCCTGAGGCGGCCCCGTTCCAGCCGCCCCGGTGGATCGATTCCCACGCCGTCCTCAAGCATCGCCGGGCCCCGGGTAGTGCCTGCCTGAGCGGACTGGCCACCGGAGAGATGGGGACGTTTTTCCGGCCGGTCAACCCGGGCTCCAAGGGCTGCGGCACGGTGATGCGCTCGGCCCCCTTTGGTTTGATCCCCTACATCGCCCCCGCCGACGTCTACAAGCTCAGCGCCGACGCCGCCTCGTTGACCCATGGGCACCCCGCGGCGAGGCAGAGTGCAGGCATCTTCAGTCTCGTCATCCACGCCCTGCTCGCCGGCCACGGTCTGCGGCCGGCAGCGGAATTCGCTCTCGGACATCTGGACACCGTCCAGCTGCGCAAGGACGAAAAAGTGGATCCGGACGTCATCTCCCGGCTGGAAGCGGCACTCCGGCTTGGTGCCGCCGGCGCGGTGCTGGAGCCGGAGGATCTGGTCCGGGAACTCGGCGAAGGATGGGTGGCAGAGGAGGCACTCGCCGTCGCGCTCTACGCGGTGCTCGCCACGGAACCGGATCCGGCGGCGGCCGGAGGGCACCCGGAGGAGCACTTCCGCGCGGCAATCGCCGTCGCGGTCAATCACAGCGGGGACAGCGACTCCACGGCATCGATTGCCGGCAACATCCTGGGCACGTTCTACGGCCAGGAGTGCCTTCCGGCGCAGTGGCTCGAACGGCTTGAGGCCCCGGAGGTCATCCGGGGCATGGCGTCCCGCCTGGCGGCCGTCACCGGCGCCTGAACGCGCGCCGGCCCAACCGCGCGGCGGACACGCCCGGCGCTCAGGTCCGGCGGAGCGAAATGTTGTTGCAGGCCTCGCACACGTCCTCGGGGATCAGGCCTCGGCGCTGCAGGAAGCCGAAGACGGCGCAGCCCAGGCAGAACCCGGCGAATGCCTCCAGGGACGCGGCCACAATCAGGACCGCGAGCAGGATCCACGCCGCCGGCGCCAGCCCCGCTGCCAGCAGGACGGCCGCGGCGGTGGACAAGGCCGCACCGATGCCCTGGGCGAAGCGCTTCGGCGGG
>NZ_AUPJ01000342.1:14667-16112 GCF_000427315.1 Arthrobacter sp. TB 26 | reverse complement strand
CCAGCCGGGTCTTCCCCAGCCGCGGCGTCAGGACCTTGACGGACAGCTGGGCGAGCGGCGAGATCCGCGGGCCGAACAGGACACGCAGCCAGAACCCCGCGGCAATGATCGCCAGGCCCCAGCCGAAGCCGGTCAGCAGTGTCACCACGGACAGCAGCACCACAAGGGCGGCCGTGACCCTGGCGGCGTACTCGTTGACCGGGTTGGGAAACGCGAAGACCGTGCGCCAGTCGATCCCGCCCCAACCTGCAGGTGAAAATCCGGTTGCGGGTGCCGGCGGCGCGGCTGGTGCCGAGGTCAGTTTGCTCATCACTCAAGGCTAGGAGCAGGCCCGCCCGGGGCGAAATGTTTATTGCGCAGTATGACCGCGGAGCCCCGGACCGGCGCGGTTCAGGCAATGGCGGCGGAGGCCACATGGCCACCCACCATCTGCAGGAATTCACCTTCGGAGAGGACCTCGATCCGCTGGCCCCGCTCGTGCAGGTCCAGGACCCGCCGGGCCTTGCCGGTGAGCCGGCCGGAGCGCAGGTCGGCGGCCACGAACCCGTCGCCCACCACCAGGACGGTGGTGCGGGCCGTGACCCGGCTCTCGGGCCTGGCGCCGAGTTCGGCGGACCGGACCTTCGCCTCGGGACGGGGGATGGCGAGTTCACCGGTGAACACCACAGTCTGGCCAAACAACGGGTGGCCGGGCTCGGCGAAGGCGTTCGGCGGCGGGTTGGCGCCTTCCTCCGGCCAACCGGGCTGGTAAGCCCGCACGGGGGCCGCTGCGGCCGCTCCCCCGGCCAGTGCGTCGAGGGCTGACTGGCTGGCCTTGGAGAGCGGATCGCTCAGCGGGTCGAACGCCTCCTGGCGGGACACCGTCAGGCCCAGGGACAGGTAAAGCTCCGCGATGCTGCCCGCGCCGTTGCGCGCGGCAATGTCAATCAGGATCCCGGCGCACGCCCGCGCGTCCTCGGCGGCGTCGTGGTGGTTGACCAGCGGGACACCGGCTTCCTCGGCCGCGTACGGCAGCGAATTGGAGACGAGGGAGTAGCAGCGGCGCGCGAGCATCACGGTGCAGACGTAGTCATAGGCCGGCCCCGGCAGACCGGAGACCTCCAGGCCGGAGCGGATCACGCCGAGGTCGAAGGCGGCATTGTGGGCGGCCAGGACGTCACCGCCGATGAAGGCGCCGATCTCCGGGAACAGTTCACCGAAGCGCGGCAGCCCGGCCACCTGCTCGGGCCGGATGCCGTGGATCCGGACGTTGTGGTGGTCGAAGCGGTCATGGTTTTCCGGCGGCCGCATCAGCCACGAGGCTTCCTCGACCACAACGCCGCCGCGCACCTTGCTCAGTCCAACTGCGCATGGTGAACCCCGGAAGCCATTCGCGGTCTCAAAGTCGATCGCCGTAAAGTCCAAACCCACGCTCCAACTTTAGCGCCGGATTCCGGCCGGACCCG
>NZ_AUPJ01000342.1:13335-14657 GCF_000427315.1 Arthrobacter sp. TB 26 | reverse complement strand
CCGGCCGCGCCCGTGCCGCCCCCGGTGCCGCCCCAGTGCCGCGGTCGGCGCCACGCAGCGTCGGCGTCCGACGGCGGCCGTCAAGTACCCTTGACAGGTGAACCTTTTAGCTTTGAGTGACTTCGCCGTGTCCACGATCNGCAGGCCCGGTGCAGCCGCAGCTCGCCTCGTTCCTGCCCGACTGGCTGAACCCCCAGGTCTTCCTGGCCGACCCCGCCCTCGCGCCGTGGGTGGTGCTATTGGTCTGCGGCATCATCTTCGCCGAGACGGGCCTGCTGATCGGGTTCTTCCTGCCGGGCGACTCGATGCTGTTCACCGCCGGACTCCTCGTGGCCACCGGGACCATCAAGGTCAACATCTGGGCATTCGTGGTGATGATCATCGTCGCAGCGATCATCGGAAACCAGGTGGGCTACCTGATCGGCTCCAAAGCCGGCCCGGCCATCTTCAACAAGCCAAATTCGAAGCTGTTCAAGCGCGAAAACGTCGAGAGCGCGCACGCGTTCTTCGAGAAGCACGGCGGCAAGGCCCTGATCCTGGCGCGTTTCGTGCCGATCATCCGGACCTTTGTCCCGGTGATCGTGGGCGTCGCCCAAATGAGCAAGCGCAAGTTCTTCGTGTTCAACGTGATCGGCGCCGTGCTGTGGGGCGGCGGTGTGACACTCCTGGGCTACCTGCTGGGCGATACCTTCCCGTGGGTCCGCGAAAACCTCGACATCATCTTCATCGCGATCGTCCTGGTGTCGGTGGTCCCGATCGCCATTGAGGTTGCCCGCGGCTTCATCGCCAAGCGCCAGGCCGAGAAGTACGGCACGGACGTCGTCGAGGAGTTCATCGAGGAGCACGAGCCCGAAGAGGAACGCAAGACGCCGTAACTCCCGTTCGGGACAGGCGTTCCGGACAGTCAGCGCAAAAGGATGGCGCCCCCACAGTGTGGGGCGCCATCCTTTGTTAACTCCCGTGATTCCAGGGTCAGCTACCTCCCGGACAGCGCCTCCACGATGGCCGGAAGCAACGCCCGGAACGCGTGCCCGCGGTGGCTGATGGCATTCTTCTCCGCCGGACTCAGCTCGGCACAGCTGCGGTCAAGACCGCTGGGCTGCAGCACCGGGTCGTAGCCAAAGCCGCCGGCCCCTCGGGGTTCGCGCAGCAGCGTCCCCTCGAGCTGCCCGTACTCCACAACTTCCCGGCCCTCCCCTGCGCCGGACCCGGGGACGGCCAGTGCCGCGGCGCAGACGAACGCGGCACCGCGGTACTCATCGGGAACGTCGGCGAGCTGGTCAAGCAGCAGCTGCAGGTTGGCGGCGTCGTCGCCGTGGCGG
>NZ_AUPJ01000342.1:2279-13326 GCF_000427315.1 Arthrobacter sp. TB 26 | reverse complement strand
CCCGGGAGCCCCGCCGAGCACGTCGACGGCGAGGCCGGAGTCGTCGGCGATCGCCACGAGCCCGGTCGCCTGCGCCACCGCCCGTGCCTTGAGCAGCGAGTTCTCGGCAAAGGTCACGCCGGTCTCGGCGACGTCGGGTGCGCCGACGGCGCCCGCGTCCACCACCTGGGTGTCGACGTCGAGGCCGGGCACCTGCCCGCGCAGCAGTTCCCGTAGTTCCCGGAGCTTGCCCTGGTTGTGCGTGGCAAGCACCAGCACCGGCGCGGTGCTGTGATCTGCTGGGCTGTGGTCTCCTGGGCTGTGGTCTCCTGGACTGTGATCTGTTGGACTGTGATCTGCCGGGCCCGGCTGCGCCGCGCCCGCTGTCACGGGGCTTCCGCCAGGGTGTCGCGCTGGATGGCGGCGAGCTGCTCCGTGCCCATCAGGGCCAGGTCGAGCAGCTTGTTGAGCTCATCGCGGTCGAAGGGTGCGCCCTCGGCGGTGCCCTGGACTTCGACGAACTTGCCGGAACCGGTGACGACGACGTTCATGTCGGTCTCGGCCCGGACGTCCTCGACGTAGGGCAGGTCCAGCATCGGGATGCCGTCAATGATGCCGACGGAGACGGCGGCGATCGTGTCGATGAGGGGCTGGGCGTTGCGGGCGATCATTTTGTTTTCGCGGGCAAAGCGGATGGCCTCGGCGAGCGCCACATAGGCGCCCGTGATGGCGGCGGTGCGGGTGCCGCCGTCGGCCTGCAGGACATCGCAGTCCAGCACGATGGTGATCTCGCCCAGGGCCTTGGTGTCGATGATGGAACGCAGGGACCGGCCGATCAGCCGGGAGATCTCGTGCGTGCGGCCGCCGATCTTGCCCTTGACGGATTCACGGTCCGAGCGGGTGTTGGTGGCGCGCGGCAGCATGGCGTACTCGGCCGTGACCCAGCCGCGGCCCTCGCCCTTGAGCCAGCGCGGAACGCCCTCGGTGAGCGAGGCCGTGCACAGCACCCGGGTGTTGCCGAACTCGATCAGGGCCGATCCCTCGGCCTGCTTGGACCAGCCGCGGGTGATGCTGATCGGGCGGAGCTGGTCGGGGGTGCGGCCATCGGCGCGGATAACGGGGGCAGTCAGGGCTTCGGAAGTCATGCCCTTAGCTTATCGACCCTCACCGGTCCGGCTGGGCGCACGCGGCCCGGCCGGACCTGTCCGGGCCCGTCCGAACTCAAAGCTTCCGCTCAAATCGTGTAGTGCACGCCCGCCACGGCCACGGCCACGTGCTGTCCGAAGACCTCCTTGGCTTCCGCCATAACGGTCGTCGGGGATGTCCAGACGGGGATATGGGTCAGCAGCAGCCGCCGGGCACCGGCGGCGACGGCGGCCTCCCCGGCGCGCTTGCCGGTCAGGTGAACGTCCTTGATGCCGTCGTCCCGGCCTTCCTCGAAGGCCGCCTCGCAGAGGAACAGGTCGGCGTCCCGGGCCGCGTCCTCCAGCCCGCTGCAGGAGTCGGTGTCGCCCGAATAGCTCAGCACCCGGCTGACAGGGTTGCCGTCCTTGTCCGGTTCGGTGACCTCGACGCGGAGCGCGTAGGCCTCCTCGACCGGGTGGTTGACGGCGTACGGGGTGACCGTGAACGGGCCCATGGTCACCGGCTTGCGCTCGGACCAGTTGCTGAAGTCGAATTCCTCGTGCATCCCGGGGTCCAGTTCCAGGCCGTAGGCCGTCGCCATCCGGTCGGCGGTGGCGGCGGGCCCACACACCGGAATCCTGCCGCGTCCCCAGCCGCCCGGCTTCCACCGCACCGCGACGTGGAGTCCGCACAGGTCCATGCAGTGGTCCGGGTGCAGGTGGGTGAGGAAGATGCCGTCGATGTCCTCGAGATCCGTGTAACGCTGGATGGCACCAAGCGCCCCGCTGCCGAGGTCCAGGACGATTTTCCAGTTCCGTTCGCCGTCGTTTGCGGTCAGCAGATAGCACGACGCCGGCGACCCCGGGCCCGGAAAGGATCCGGTACAGCCCACGATGGTCAGCTTCACAGCAGTGTTCCCCCGCCCGCGGGTCCGCCCACGAAGTTGGAGATCCGGGGACGGTTCGCGCCGGCCTGCGCGGCGGCGATCATTTCCGGCGTGATCCTGGCCAGGCTGCCCGTGGGGTACTGGGCCGCGACGTGGTCCACGTGGCGGACGCTGAGCACCTCGGGTCCGAGGAAGCGGCGGGCCAGGTGCTCAAACTGCGCGGCGTCCCCTGTGGCAATGAAGTTGTGCGACGGGTCGGTGGGGTCGGTCCGTTCCAGTCCGCGGGAGGCCAGGGCCCGGTAGACGTCCTTGGCCGTCTCCTCGGCGCTGGAGACGAGCGTGACGTCCTCCCCCATGACGTAGGAGATGACGCCGGTGAGCAGCGGATAGTGCGTGCAGCCCAGCACCACGGTGTCCACTCCGGCGGCCCTGAGCGGTTCCAGGTATTCGCGGGCGACGGCGAGCAGCTCCGGGCCCGTGGTGATTCCGGCTTCGACGTACGGCACAAACGCGGGGCAGGCCGCGGAGGTGATCTGCAGGTCCGGGGCCGCAGCGAAGGTGTCCTCGTAGGCACGGGACCCGATGGTGGCCGATGTGCCGATCACACCGACGCGGCCGCTGCGGGTGGCGGCGACGGCGCGGCGGACGGCCGGCTGGATCACTTCGATGACGGGGATCCCGTAGCGGGCGGTGTAGCGTTCGCGGGCGTCGCGGAGCACGGCGGCGGATGCCGAGTTGCACGCGATGGTCAGCAGCTTCACGCCGGAATCCACCAGCTCGTCCATCACGCCCAGGGCGTTGGCCCGGACCTCGGCGATGGGGAGCGGACCGTAGGGGCCGTTGGCGGTGTCGCCGACGTAGAGGATGGATTCGTTGGGCAGCTGGTCGATGATGGACCGGGCCACGGTGAGTCCGCCGACGCCGGAATCAAACACACCAATGGGCCGCGATCCCATCAGGCTGGCGGTCTGGCTGGTGACGCTGCTGCTGGCTGGGGAGTCCGCAGCAGCTCGGGCTGCCGGATCCGTGCTCGATGCTGAAGTCATGATTATTCGAGGATAGGGCTTCGCCAAGGGCGCGGCCATCACATTGTGTCGTCCGACTCATGTCTAATTTGTCACACGCCGCACCCGCCTCTGCCGCCTGCCCGCTCCCGGCGCCGCTGGTCAGCCGCGCGTCTCCAGGGACTGCAGCATCGCCTGGACCAGGGATTCCTGCAGCCAAGTGGTGAAGTTGTAGACAAGGGCCAGATAGCTTTCGACGTCCTCGGCCTGCGACCAGTCCTGCATAAGGTGCACGTGCCCGGCGTCCTCGTCGTCCCGGATGTCGAGGCGTTCGGCCAGCACCAGCCGGACATCGTTGAGCGCCATGGACCAGTGCCGCGCGTCGGCGGGGGTCAGGACCAGCTCGTCCTTGTCCAGCCCCAGGGACGCTGCCTTCAACGCGCCGATCTTGCTCTCGCGCAGCGACCGCTCGGTGTAGCGGCGGAACTCCAGGGAGGCGGCGTCGTCGGTCTTCGAGACGTTCGGGAGCAGCCGCCGCAGGGCACGGTCCGATGGCTCACGGGCCTCGGCGTCGAGTCCGACGAGCGCGGCCAGGGGGTCCTGGTTGGCGCGTTCCTCCGGCTCCAGCATGGACACGACGTCGTCGAAGAGACTGCGCAGCAGTTCCCGTTCGGCCGGTTCCAGGTAGCCGGTGATGCCCTTGACGCCGTACTTGAATGCCTTAGCCACGTTTTCCTTTGCCCTTGCCTGATCCGGCGCCGCCGGAGCCGCCGGTGGCTTTTTCCACGGTGGCCCAGAGACCGTAGCCGTGCATCGCAACCGCGTGCTGCTCCACCTGCTCCTTGCTGCCGTGGGCCACGATGGAGCGGCCCTTCTTGTGGACTTCGAGCATGAGCTTGTTCGCTTTGGCCTCCGAATAGCCGAAGTAGCTGCGGAAGACATAGCTCACATAGCTCATCAGGTTCACGGGATCGTTCCAGATCACGAGGTTCCAAGGGATGTCCGGGGCGGTCAGGACATCGGTTGACGTCACTGTTCCGGTCTGGGTGCTCTCCTGAGTGTCAGGGCCGAGCGCAACGCTGAGGGTCATCTGTCCATTCTATGGGGATGCGCACTAGAGTGAATTTGTGAGTTCATCAGCTGGCTGGGACCGTCCCCGCACGTCCCTGTACACCGACCATTACGAGCTGACCATGCTTCAGGCCGCGCTGCATTCCGGCGCCGCCCACCGCAAGTCAGTGTTCGAGGCCTTCGCGCGGCGCCTGCCGGACGGGCGCCGCTACGGCATTGTGGGCGGCACCGGCCGGTTGCTGGAAGGCATCGCGGACTTCCGCTTCGGCGACGCCGAGATCGACTTCCTCCGCCGCACCAAAGTGGTGAACGAGGAGACCCTGGACTACCTGGCCGGGTTCTCCTTCTCCGGTGATGTCTGGGGTTACGCGGAGGGTGAAGCCTACTTCCCCAACTCCCCGATCCTCATCGTCGAATCCACCTTCGCCGAAGCCTGCATTCTCGAGACTTACATCCTCTCGATCCTCAACCATGACAGCGCGATCGCCTCAGCGGCCTCGCGCATGATCACCGCGGCCGGCAGCCGCCCCTGCGTGGAGATGGGCTCGCGCCGCACCCAGGAGGAATCCGCCGTCTCCGCCGCCCGCGCCGCCATCATCGCCGGCTTCGACAGCACCTCGAATCTGGAGGCCGGACTGCGCTACGGGCTCAAGACCGTGGGCACGGCCGCGCATTCCTTCACCCTCTTGCACGACACCGAGCGCGAGGCCTTTGAGGCGCAAATCGCCTCGATGGGCGCCGGGACCGCGTTGCTCGTGGACACCTACGACGTCGAGTCAGCGGTGCGCACCGCCGTCGAACTGGCCGGCGACAAACTCGGTGCGGTGCGGCTGGACTCCGGCGACCTCGTGGCGCAGGCGCAATGGGTGCGTCAGCTCCTGAACGGTCTGGGCAACGAGCGCACCCGCATCATCGTCACCTCCGACCTCGACGAGTTCGCCATCGCCGCCCTGCAGTCCGCCCCGGTGGATTCCTACGGTGTCGGCACGTCCCTCGTGACCGGTTCCGGCGCCCCGACGGCCAGCATGGTCTACAAGCTGGTCAGCCGCACGGACGACGCCGGCGACTTCGTCCCTGTCGCCAAAGCCGCTAAGAACAAGACCAGCAAGGGAGGCCGCAAGTACGCCCTGCGCAAGCTCAACGAGCGCGGCACGGCCACCCAGGAGATCATCGGGGTCGGCCACCGCCCGGATGACGACGGCAATGACCGGCCCCTGCTGCAGCAGTTCATCAAAAACGGCGAACTCCTGCCCGGCTGGACCGGCGCGGAGGGTGTGCTCCGCGCACGCCAGCGCCACGCGGACACCATGAAGGAGCTTCCCGCCGTCGTCAACCGGCTGCAGCGCGGCGAAGCGGCCATCCCCACCATCTACGAGGAGAACTGATGTCCCGCGCCCTGATCATCGTCGACGTCCAGAATGATTTCTGCGAAGGAGGCTCCCTGGCCGTCCAAGGCGGAGCGGAACTCGCCGGCGCGATCAGCGAGTACGTTGACGCCCACCACGGACAGTTTGACCACGTCGTGGCGACCCAGGACTGGCATGTCGATCCGGGCGCGCATTTCTCGGACGACCCGGACTACGTCGACAGCTGGCCCAGGCACTGCGTGGCCGGAACCCGCGGGGCCGAACTCCATCCTGACCTCGACACGGAATACATCCAGGCCTACTTCCGCAAGGGCCAGTTCACCGCCGCCTACTCGGGCTTTGAGGGGCTGTTGGCACCGGATGACGCCGTGCCCACCGGTGACCGCAAGCCCGGAGCCATGCCCGTGTCCGGAGGTGCTCCCGACAGCACTGCCGAAACCCTCGACGGCGGTGACTTCGCCACGGGCGAGGACGCGATCGGGCTTGACGACTGGCTGCAGAGCCACGACGTCGAGGATGTCGTGGTGGTCGGAATCGCCACCGACCACTGCGTGAAGGCGACCGCCCTGGACGGGATCCAGGCTGGTTACTCCGTGACGGTGCTGCGTGATCTGACCGTGGGCGTTGCCGAGGATCTTGACGACGCCATCGCGGAGATGGAACTCGGCGGGGTCGACATCGCCTGAGCCGGCTGCGTCTTCCGCCGGCACGCTGACGGGAAACCCGCGCCCTCGAAGTAGACTCGAAATCCTTGCCACTATCGTCTGAACCGTAAGAACCCCGGAGTACATCATGAAGAAGACCCTTACCGTCCTGATCGCTGCCGGGGCCCTGCTCGGCGCCGCCGGCTGCTCGGCCCCGCAAGACACCACCCAGGAATCCTGCGCGCGGGTCCAGACCGTCGGCGCGGGACCGACGTCCAACACGGACAAGGCCGGGATGATTCGCCTCGCCAACCGGCTCCGGCCCATCGAGGCCACAGCGTCCGAGGAAATGAAGGCTCCCCTGAACTCCATCCTCGAATTCCTGGACGAGTCGGCCAAGGAAACCCCGGACTCCGCAAAGCTCCAGGAGATGCAGGGCGCGTACACGTCCGCTGGCCAGACCCTCAGCGAGCTCTGCACCGGCGGCGGCCAGTAGCAGCCAGCCGGCGGCTGCGAAAAGCTGGAAAGGCTGGAAAAAGGACCGGGTGACCCCGGTCCTTTTTTATGCCCGCACTACTTGCGGCCGATGAACCAGTCCTGGAGTTTCCGCAACCGGGTCTGCAGCTGCTCCTCGTTGGCCTGGGCCACAGCCGGACCGCCGCAGACCGTCCTGAGCTTGGTGTGGATGACGCCGTGCGGCGTGCCCGTGCGCGCGGACCAGGCCGCGACATTCTTGGCCAGTTCGGTGCGCAGGTCCATCAACATGCGGTGGTCCGGTACGGCAGACGTAGGTACCGCAGCGGCGGGCGCCGCACCCTGCGGGGCGCGCGCGTTCTTGCGGTTGAGCTGCTCGTGCTGGCGCTGGCGCAGCAGCGTGCCGACCTGATCGGCGTCGAGCAGGCCGGGAATCCCAAGGAAGTCGAGCTCGTCCTCCGAGCCCACCTCGCCGCCGGTGCCGAACTCGCCGCCGTCGAACAGCACACGGTCAAACGAGGCCTGCGAATCGAGGGCCTCAAACTTGCCCTTCGTCAGCGAATCGGAGGCTTTCTCCTCCCGGTTCGCCTCATCCATCAGCGAGTCTTCGGGGTTGAAGAGGCCGTCGCCGTCCTCCTTCTCCGGGCGGTCCAGTGCATGGTCCCGCTCGGCCTCCATGGAGTTCGCCAGCGCCATCAGCTGTGGCACGGAGGGCAGGAAGACCGACGCCGTCTCGCCGCGTTTCCGGGCCCGCACGAAGCGCCCGACGGCTTGGGCGAAGAACAGCGGCGTCGCCGTCGAGGTCGCGTACACGCCGACGGAAAGGCGCGGGACGTCCACACCTTCGGAGACCATGCGCACAGCCACCATCCAGCGCTTCTCGCTGGCGGTGAACTCCTCGATCTTGCTGGAGGCCTTGGTGTCGTCGGAGAGAATGACCGTGGGCGACTCGCCCGTGATCCTCTTCAGCTGCCCGGCATAGGCGCGCGCGTCCTCATGGTCGGTCGCGATGACGAGCCCGCCGGCGTCGGGCACGGTGCGGCGCACCTCGCTGAGGCGCTTGTCCGCCCCGGCCAGGACCGCCGGGATCCACTCCCCCGCGGGGTTCAACGCGGTCCGCCAGGCTTGGGACGTGACGTCCTTGGTGACTGCCGATTCGCCGAGGGAGGCCGCCATCTCCTCGCCACCGCTCGTGCGCCAGCGCATCTGGCCGGAATAGGCCATGAACATCACGGGCCGGACCACATGGTCCCGGAGCGCCTTGCCGTAGCCGTAGGTGTAGTCCGCTTTGGAACGCCGGATGCCGTCGCGGTCCTCGGCGTATTCCACGAAGGGGATCGGCGAAGTGTCCGAACGGAACGGTGTACCCGTGAGGGAGAGCCGGCGTGCCGCGGGCTCGAAGGCCTCGCGGAGCCCGTCGCCCCACGACAGCGCCTCGCCGCCATGGTGGATCTCGTCGAGGATCACGAGCGTGCGGGCGGCCTCGGTCTTGGCCCGGTGCAGCATCGGCTTGCTCGCCACCTGGGCGTAGGTGACCGCGACGCCGATGAACCCGCGGCCGTGCTGGCCGTCGGCGTTCTTGAAGTTCGGGTCGATGGCGATGCCCACCCTGGCGGCGGCATCTGCCCACTGCCGCTTCAGGTGGTCCGTTGGCGCCACGATGGTGACGCGGTTGACGATGTTGGCCTCGATCAGCATGGACGCCACCCGCAGCGCGAAGGTGGTCTTGCCGGCCCCGGGCGTTGCAACCGCAAGGAAGTCCTTGGGATGGGTGCCGAAGTAGCTGTCGAGGGCCTCTTGCTGCCAGGCACGGAGCTTCGGCGCGGTGCCCCAGGCCGCCCGCTCGGGATACGCGGGGGGCAGCACGGGTCCGCCAAAGAGTGTCTCTGTCACTTAGGTGCCCTCCATTCCGCGCACTGCTGCCGCTGCCGGAGAAACCCAATTAAGCACAAAAACACCAATCTTTTCGGATGTACCGTAAGCAATCACCGGCCGGCATGGACCGGGCATCATTCCCCGGGAGGACGTGGCGCCCCGGCGCACGGCGGCGCGCCGTGGCGCGGGAGGCGCGCAGTTGCTGCGCCCCCGCAGTGCGTAGCCGCGCTACTTGTCGCCGGAACCCTTGCCGCCGTCGCCGCCAGGACGGAGGCCTTCATAGACCTCTTTGCATTCGGGGCAGACGGGGAACTTCTTCGGATCGCGGCCCGGTGTCCAGACCTTGCCGCACAGCGCGATGACGGGTTCGCCGGACAGCGCGGATTCCATGATCTTTTCCTTGCGCACATAGTGCGAGAAGCGTTCCTGGTCACCCGGTTCCACTTCCTGGCGCAGTTCCTCGCGCTCGATCGTGGCCGTCGACGTCCCGGCTCCGGAGAGCTCGCGCATCGGGTCGTTTTCGAGAGGATCGGTCATGCTGTTCATGAGACCCATCTTAGCCGCTGGATCAGCCGTCATTGCGACGGGACGGGGACGGGACGGGGACGGGACGGGGCTGGCATGGCGATGGCACGGCGACGTCCTGGCGGGAACGGGTCGCTACAGACCCTGCCACGACGGCTTGTTCTCATAGCTGTGGCGGTAATAGTCGGCAAGCCGCAGTGACGACGCCGCCGCCTCGTCGACCAGGATCGTGGCGTGCGGATGCAGCTGCAGGACGGACGCCGCACAGATGGCTGCGACAGGCCCTTCCACGAGGTCGCGGACCGCCTGGGCCTTCTGCGCGCCGGTGGCAATGAGAATCACATGGCGGGCCTCGAGGATGGTGCCGAGTCCCTGGGTGACGACGTGGTGGGGAACCTTGGACAGGCTCCCGAAGAACCGCGCATTGTCCCGGCGTGTCTGCTCGACCAGGGTTTTGATCCGGGTCCGCGACGCCAGGGATGAACCTGGCTCGTTGAACGCAATATGGCCGTCCGTACCGACGCCGAGCAGCTGCAGGTCCACTCCCCCGGCCGCGCGCATGGCGTCCTCGAAGGCCTGGCAGGCAGCGGGGATGTCCGCCGCCGAGCCGTCAGGTCCGTGGACGTTCGAAGGGGCGATGTTCACCCGCTCGGTGAATTCACGCCTGATTACCTCAAGGTAGGACTCCGGATGGCCGGGCGTCAGCCCCACGTACTCGTC
Organism: Arthrobacter sp. TB 26; assembly: GCF_000427315.1. GTDB lineage: Bacteria > Actinomycetota > Actinomycetes > Actinomycetales > Micrococcaceae > Arthrobacter. The sequence goes on along the minus strand of NZ_AUPJ01000342.1, from coordinate 3,656 downwards.
AAGGGCGAAGGCGTGCACCCGGCTGAAGTCCAGGCCGTCCCGTTCGTGCCGCAGGGCGAGTTCGTCGTAGACGGGCAGCGGTGAGGAACCGGTCGCCAGGCCCAGCACGGCGTTGGGCTTGCGCCGGAGCAGCGCCTGAATCGCGTCCGCCGCCAGGGCGGCGATCGGCTTGCTGCCGGAGAGAATGACGACTTCCATGGCCTGCCTTTGCCGTGGCCTGTGCGGGTGCCTTGATTTCGAAGCACCCATTGGCGGTTGTGCCTAGTCGCAGGCTACCGCACTCCCGGCCGCGGCGCCCGCGTCAACGGTTGACGGCCAGCTGTGCCAACAGTTCCGGACCCCGGGCATCGAGCCATTTCCCACCCAGCCGGACCCCTGCGGCGAACAGTGCCAGCCCCAGGACGGGGCCCAGGAACAGGTTGATCCAGCCGAAGATGGACGTGCCGGTGAGGAATTGGGCCACCAAAAGAGCCGCTTCCGGGAGGATGAGCAGGAGGAGAACCCCCATGCCACCGAACTGCACCGCCATGGTCTGCGCGACATTGCCCGGCGGTTTCTTGAACGGGCTGTCCCCGGGGAGCGGCACCGCGACGGTGTAGCGTGCCGACACCACGGAGGAGAGTCCCATCCCGCTGAACAGGACACCGAGTGAGAGTCCGAGCACGCCAGGCAGGAGCGTCCAGTCTGCGCCGAACAGGAACGGCAGGACGCTGAGCCCCAGCACCACCGGCAGGGCGAAGACCAGGCACGCCACGGCACGGCCGAGCCTGTCGTGGACCCCCCTCACCCCCGTCGCGAGGTGAAGGGCGAAGGCGGTGTTGTCATAGGAGACGTCGGTTGAGATGGACCAGGCGAGCAGGAACGCGGTCAGCGGGCCGACAAAGAGGAGCGCTCCGTAGGACCCCGTCTGGGTGCCCTGGAACAGCATCAGTACCGGCAGCAGCGGGACGACGACGAGGGCGCCGGCGTACCGCGGGTCCCGGAGCCAGTAGCTCAGTGACCGCGCAGCCACCGCACCCGTGGGGGTTGCCGGGAACAGCGCGAAGAAGCCGAGTCCTCCGGCGCGTTTTTTGGACGTGCCGGCGTACGGCGGCGTTACGAGCGCCCGCTGCAGCAGGAGCTTCCAGCACAGCGTGAGGACGGCGAGCGTGGCAAGCGCGATCAGGAACTTGAGCGCCGCGGCACCGTAGCTCCCCGCGGCCAGTTCGCCGCCGAGGGACCACGTGGCCCCGGCCGGGGTCCACGACAGCGTTCCGGCAAGTCCGGTCAGGAAGTTCCCGGAGCCCGCAATGCCCTGTGCGACACTGGCCACGATCGGGCCCATCAGGACGAGCGGAATCAGGAAGACCACCGCGCTGGCATCCTTGAAACGGCGGG
>NZ_AUPJ01000342.1:0-2269 GCF_000427315.1 Arthrobacter sp. TB 26 | reverse complement strand
CTCGCCAGACCTGCCGTGGCGGTGGTGACCACTTTGGAGAGCACGATGCAGCTCAGCACCCCGAGGACCGCGCCGATGAGGGCGCCCGCCGCGCCGGGGAGGCTCCGGGACCAGGTCCCGACCGTGCCGAGGGCCACCAGCGCGGTCGCCGTGCCCGGGATGCCAATCAGCCCGCCGAGCGCCAGCCCGGCCAGCAACTGCGGCATCGGCACGGCGAAGGTGGTGAACCGTGCCGGGTCGAGGGTCATGTCGGCAGCTGAGGCGGCGACCGGGATAACGGCCCACCCCAGCAGCGCCGCGGCACCGCCCAGCACCACCACGGTCTGTGCCAGGCCGGCGTCCGCGCCGCGGAGGAGCAGCAGCCCCGTGATGCCGAGCGCCACGAGTCCCAGCGCATAGAGCGTGCCGATGCCAAGGCCCACCAGCTGCCAGGGGCTGCGCCGGACGCTGTTGCGCAGCAGTGTCAGCTTGAGCCTTAGAAGGTGCGCAACCATTCCAGCCCCTCCGTGTGGTTGCGGCCGCCGACCAGCTGGACGAAGCGGTCCTCGAGGGACGCGCCCGCGCGGACCGCGTCCACCGTCCCGGCAGCGAGGACCCGCCCGGCGGCAACGACGGCGACGTGGTCGCACATCCGCTGGACCAGGTCCATCACATGGCTGGAGACAATGACGGTGCCGCCGGACGCCACGTACCGGTCCAGGATGTCGCGGATGTTGGCGGCCGAGACGGGATCCACGGATTCAAACGGCTCATCGAGGACCAGCAGGCGGGGCGCGTGGATCAGCGCGGAAGCGAGGGCTATCTTCTTGGTCATGCCGGCGGAGTAGTCCACCACAAGCGTTCCGGCGTCAGGGGTCAGGTCCAGGGCGGCGAGCAGTTCCCTGACGCGTTCGGCCACGACGTCCTTCTCCATGCCGCGCAGCAGCCCGGCGTAGCTCACCAGCTGCTCGCCGGTCAGCCGGTCAAAGAGCCGGACGCCGTCCGGCAGGATGCCCATCAGCTTCTTGGCCTCCAGCGGGTGCTTCCAGACATCCACTCCGTGCACCAGCGCGGTGCCGAACTCGGGCCGCAGCAGTCCTGTGGCCATCGACAGTGTGGTGGTCTTGCCGGCGCCGTTCGGGCCGACGATCCCGTAGAAGGAACCGGCCGGGATGTCCAGGCTGATGCCGTCGACGGCGATCTTGTCACCGAAGCGCTTGGCGAGCCCGCGCAGGGACAGCGCGGGAACGGGCGCCCCCGGCTGGTTTTCAGGGGCGTGCGGATGCGGTTGCTGCAAAGTCATGTCGTTAGACTAACCGCCCCGGGGCGCGGAAGGGATCGTCCGCAAGGCGTACCTCCGCCGGAAGATACCCCCGTTAGAAGGTGTGGCGGGGAATGGCCCGTTCGTACTGCGGCGGCCACGCCAGATCCTCGCCAAGTTCGAACGCTGCCCGCAGCCACCAGTGCGGATCGCGCAGGGCGGCACGGGCGATGAAGACACCGTCAGCCTGGCCGGTCGCAACAGCGTGCTCGGCCTGGCCGGCGGAGGTCAGCAGTCCCACGGTGCCGGTCCTGACCCCGGTTTCCCGGCGGATCCGAGCGGCAAAGCCGGTCTGGTAACCCGGTCCCACCGGGATCTGCTGGTAGTCGACGGCGCCACCGCTGGAAACGTCCACGAGGTCCACGCCGCGTTCCGAGGCCGCCCTGGCCATCCGAACCGACGCTTCGACGTCGATGCCGCCTTCGGCCCAGTCAGAGGCGGAGATCCGGAGCAGCAGCGGCATGGAGTCTGGAATGACGTTTCGCACGGCGTCGACCACGGCGAGGGTCAGCCGGTTCCGCCCGGCCTCGTCGCCGCCCCAGCGGTCGGTGCGGTCGTTGACCAGCGGGCTCTGGAACTGGTGCAGGAGGTAGCCGTGGGCGCCATGGATCTCGATCGTGTCGAAGCCGGCTCCGACGGCCCGGACAGCAGCATCGGCGAAATCGGCGATCACGCCGTCGATCTCCTGCTCCGTCATTGCCGAGGGGGCCTCGTAGCCGTCAAAGGCTCCGGTGCCGGGACCAACGGTGGGCCAGCCGCCGTCGCCGGCAGCCACGGTGCCCTTCTTGCCGGAGAACGGCCAGTAGGAGGATGCCTTCCGGCCGGCGTGCGCGAGCTGGGTGCCGATCTTGGTGTCGGCGGTGCCGTGCCGGTGCACGAAAGAGGTGATCCGTTCCCACGCTGCCGCCTGGTCGTCGTTGTAGAGTCCGGCGTCGCGGGGGCTGATCCGTCCGGCGGCGTTCACGGCGG
>NZ_AUPJ01000341.1:450-1046 GCF_000427315.1 Arthrobacter sp. TB 26 | reverse complement strand
CCGCCCCGCCGGTGGCGAAGGAGCCCAGATGCATCAGGTGCCAGTCGTTGGGGACGCCTTCCCCGGTTTCCGGTTCGCAGCTGTACTGGCACATGGGCGACACCCAGCCGCGGTGCCGCAGGTGCAGGGAGCGCAGTTCCAGCGGCGTGAAGAGGGCGGAACCCATCAGAAGAGCACCCGCGCGAGGTTCTGCCGCGCTTTTGCGACGCGGTCGTCGCCCGTGCCCACGACGTCGAACAGTTCCAGCAGCCTGACCCGTGCCGTTTCCCGCTCCGGGCCGAAGTTCCTGCCGATGAACGCGACGATCCGTCCGAGACCGTCCTCGACGTGTCCGCCGGCGACGTCCACGTCGGCCACGCCGAGCTGGGCCGCAAGGTTGTCCGGCTCGGTGGCGGCTTTCTGGCGCAGCGCTTCCGTGTCCGCGGCAGAGAGTGGCTGGAGCCGGCCCATCAGTTCCACCTGCGCGAGCCCGGCCTTGGCTTCGGCGTCAGCGGGCATCTCCAGGAGGGCCTGTCGGTAGGCGTCAGCGGCGGTGGCGTAGTCTCCGGCCTCGATCGCGTCATACGCCTTCTGGTGCAGGGGCGGCAGCGGCGGGG
>NZ_AUPJ01000341.1:0-440 GCF_000427315.1 Arthrobacter sp. TB 26 | reverse complement strand
CCCGCGCCGATCCGACCGGTCACGCCATTGGCGGCGGCGACCTTGAGAAGTTCGTCCAGCAGGCTGCGGACCTGCGGTTCCTCGGCACCGCCCTGGAAGAGGGGCACCGGCTGGCCCTTGACGAGCGCCACGGCGGTGGGCACGGCCTGGACCTGGAACGCCTGGGCCAGCTGTGGGAACACTTCAACGTCCGCGGCACCGAGAACCAGTTGGCCCGCATAACTGTCAACGATCCGCTCGAGCACGTCCACCAGTTCGGCGGAGCCGGGCGAATAGGCTGCCCAGAGCGCAACGACGACCGGGACCTGGGCCGACAGTTCCACGAGTTCCTGGAAATTGGCTTCGGTGATGTCCACGCGAAGCGGACGGCCGGCCGGCTCTGCATCGCCGTTGCCCGCGGCAGGCGCCCCGGGCACAACGGGTGCGCCGGCGGCGGCAGG
>NZ_AUPJ01000340.1 GCF_000427315.1 Arthrobacter sp. TB 26 | reverse complement strand
CCGCGGGCCATTCTGGCTGCGCTGGCCGGCGCCTTCGTGATCTACCTCGGGCTGGCGCTGCTGCTGCAGTGGCATCTGCCGGCGGAACAGCTGGCCGGCTCGGCGTCGCCGCTGCTCGACGCCGTCACCAGCTCACGGCTCAGCGCCGGCGCCCCCTTCGTCCAGGCCGGCGCGGCCGCCGCGAGCCTCGGCGCCCTGCTGGCACTGATCACGGGCGTGGGCCGGACCGCCATGGCGATGGCGCGCGAACGCGACCTGCCGTCCCCGCTCGCCCGGGTGGGCGGCGCGCACACGGTTCCGTTTGTGGCCGAATTGACCGTCGCCGCTGCCGTTATCGTGCTGCTGCTGACCACCACTGTACTGACCGTGGTGGGCTTCTCCAGCTTCGGCGTGCTGATCTATTACTCGGTGACGAATGCCGCTGCCTTCACCTTGTCCGCGCGTCCCTGGCATGCGCCGCGCTGGCTCAATGTCCTGGGCTTCCTTGGCTGCCTGCTCCTGGCCGTGACCCTGCCGCCAGCCTCTGTGCTGGGCATGGCGGCCGTGCTGGCCGTGGGGGTGGCAGGGCGATTCCTTATGCTGCGTCGGCGGCTCCGGAAAGCCGCCGCCTAGGCCTTCAGGACCCGGACGTGCAGGTCCTCCGCTGCCGGGGCCCAGATGGCCGGATCGGCGTCGACCTGCTCGCCGGAGCGGATGTCCTTGACCTGGTGTTTGCCGTCGTCGTCGGTGAACCAGACAAACGGGATGCCGCGTCGGTCGGCGTATTTGATCTGCTTGCCGAACTTCTCCGCCTTCGCCGCCACCTCGGTGGCGATCCCGCGGCCGCGCAATTCCGCGGCGACGTCCTGCGCGGCGCCCCAGCTGTCATCGCTGTTGAGAGCCACCAACACGGCGGTGGGCACGGACCGTGTTGCTTTGGCGAGCTCCTGGCTGAGGATCCGGGAGACCAGCCGGGTCACGCCGATGGAGAGCCCGACGCCGGGGAACTTGCGGTTGCCCTTGCTGGCGAGGGCGTCGTATCGCCCGCCGGAGCAGATCGAGCCGAGCTGTTCGTGGCCCACCAGTATGGTTTCCACCACGGTGCCCGTGTAGTAGTCCAGGCCGCGGGCAATGCTGAGGTCCGCGACCACGCGACCCGGCGCGCGCTGGACGGCGGCCGCGATGACCTGCTCCAGCTCGGCCAGGCCCTCCTCGAGCAGTTCGTTGCTGACCCCGAGAGCGCGGACCTGCGCCACGAAGGACGTGTCCCCGGTGCGGATCGAGGCCAGCTTGAGGGCGGACTGGGCCTGCTCGTCCGTGGCTCCGAGCTCGGTCTTGAGCAGCTCGGCGACCTTGGCCGGGCCGATCTTCTCAAGCTTGTCGATGCTGCGCAGCACCCCGGCCGTGTCGGTGAGGCCAATGCCGTTGTAGAAGCCCTCGGCCAGCTTGCGGTTGTTGATCCGGAGCAGGAAGTCCGGGATCGGCAGGGCGCTGAGGGCCTCGGCGATGACCAGTGCAATCTCGACGTCGTAACGGAACGGCAGTTCGCCGTCGCCCACAATGTCGATGTCGGCCTGGGTGAATTCGCGGGCGCGGCCTTCCTGCGGACGCTCGCCGCGCCAGACCTTCTGGATCTGGTAGCGGCGGAACGGGAAAGCGAGGTAGCCGGCGTTTTCAACGACGTACCGGGCGAAGGGCACGGTGAGGTCGAAGTGCAGGGCCAGGGCGTGCGGATCGCCCTTGTGCGACGCGGAATCTGCACCCTCGTCGTCCTGCAGCCGGCTCAGCCCGTACACCTCTTTGTCGATCTCACCCTTGCGCAGGAGCTGCCCCACCGTCTCCACGGCGCGGGTTTCGATGGAGGAAAAGCCATGCAGTTCAAAGACCCGGCGCAGCGTGTCCAGCACATGCAGCTCCACCAGCCGCTCCTCGGGAAGCCACTCGGGGAATCCGGACAGGGAGGCGGTGCGTGCCATGGTGGATTTTCTCCTCAGGTAAAACCGGCCGGAGTCATTTTCGCCGTGTTGGAGCCGAAACGGGGCGTCCGAAACGGGGATCAGATGGGCGGCAGACAGGCCGGTCATGCATAAACTGTGTGCGGCAGTCAGTTTATGCTTTCCGCGCCCGCATCTTCTAATGCGGCCGGGCTCGGCCGGATTGCCGGCAGCTTCACCGCTGAACCTGCGACGGCGCCCCGGCGCCGCCCGGTTTCGGCCCTACACCCAGGAGGACTTTTGGCGGCCAGTTCACGGAGCGCCCGCGAAGCCAAGCGGCGCGTCCAGCAAATGGAGGCGAAGCGCGAGCTGCGCAAGGAGCAGGACAAACGCCGGAAGCGCGACAATGTCCTCGCCATCGGCGCGGGTACAGCTGCGGTCGTTGTTGCGCTGGTCCTGCAACTGACTGTCTTCTCCTCCAATCCCACCGAGGAAGAATACGCAGCCGCCCAGGCCGGGCTGACCTCGCCCTCCGCCACGCCGTCGGCCTCCCCCAGTAACGCCGACAACATCCCGAAGCCGGAAACGGCGGCCGGCCAGACGTTCACCGGCGAGCTCAAGCTCAACAGCGGCACCCTCGGCGTCGAACTCGACGGCACGAAGGCGCCCCAGGCCGCCGCCGTCTTCAAGTCCCTCGCGGACCAGAACTTCTACGCCGGGCTCAACTGCCACCGGCTCACCACGGCCGAGACGTTCGGCGTCCTGCAGTGCGGCTCCAAGGCCGGCGACGGGAGCAGCGATCCGGGCTACACCTGGGGCCCACTGGAAAATACCCCGCAGGACAACAAATACCCGGCCGGAACCATCGCCGTCGCCAGGAGCGGCGGAAACGCCTACGGCAATGGCACCCAGTTCTTCGTTGTGTACAAGGACACCGTCATTCCGGCCGATGCCGCAGGTGGCTACACCGTGGTGGGGAAGGTGACCTCGGGGCTGGACGTTGTGGCCAATATTGCAGCCGCCGGACTCAAACCGGGTGATAACGCCACGGACGGCGCCCCTGCGGAACCAGTCACGATAGACTCGTTCTCTCTGAAGTAACCAGCCGTTGCCCTTGTGGCGCCGGCCCCGGTATTTCCCTCCAAGCGAAAGACTTCTAGCGGTGACAGACAGTCAGAAATCCGACGAAACAGTGTCAGCAGCAGCTGCCAACGAAACCGAAGCTGAGGCTTCAGTGACAGCCCAGGCGACAGACACTCCCACAGACACGGCGCCGGAAACGGCGACCGGGCAGGAGGCGGAGGCCG
>NZ_AUPJ01000339.1:296-4610 GCF_000427315.1 Arthrobacter sp. TB 26 | reverse complement strand
CCCGCGCCGTCACCGGCAGCGTTCGCCGCCCGGCCGAAGGCCAAGCCTTCCCCGGCGGCTCCGGCCGCCGCACCGGCTTCAGTGTCCTCCGCCGCCTCGCTGGCCGAGGCTGCACGCTGGGGCCGCGTCGAAGGCGACGGCCACGTTTTCCTGACCGTTGACGGAGAAGAGCATCCTGTCGGCCAGTACCCGGGCGTCAGCGATGACGAGGCCCTGGGCTACTTCGCCCGGAAATACGACGACGTCGTGGCGCAGATTGTCCTGCTCGAACAGCGTGTCAGCTCCAAGGCGCCCACCACGGACATGCAGAAGACCGTCACGCACCTGCGCGAGCAGCTTGCCGGGCGCAACATGGTGGGGGACCTCCGCTCCGCCGAGGCCCGCCTGGACACCCTGGCCACCCAGATCTCCGGACTCGAAAAGGCCGAGAAGGCCGAACACGAAGCCGTCCGTGCCGCCGAACTGGCCGCCCGCGAAGCCATCGTCGCCGAGGCTGAAGAGATCGCGGGCCACGACCCGGCCCAGATCCAGTGGAAGACCTCCAGCGCCCGGATGAATGAACTGTTCGAGAGCTGGAAGACCGCGCAGAAGAGCGGGGTCCGGCTCGGCCGCAGCAACGAGGACGCCCTCTGGAAGCGCTTCCGTGCCGCCCGTACCGTCTTTGACCGGCACCGCCGTGCGTACTTCTCCCAGCTGGACAGCACCAACTCGGCAGCGAAGGCCGCCAAGGAGAAGCTGATCACCGAGGCCGAAGCGCTGTCCTCTTCGACCGACTGGGGCTTTGCCGCCGGCGAATACCGCCGCCTGATGGACGAGTGGAAGGCATCACCGCGTGCCAGCCGCAAGGATGACGACGCCCTCTGGGCCCGGTTCCGTGCCGCCCAGGACGTCTTCTTCACCCACCGCCAGGCTGCCAACGACGAGATCGACCAGGAATACGGCGCCAATCTCGTAGTCAAGGAAGCCCTGCTGACGGAAGCCAACGAGTTGCTTCCCATCAAGGACCTAGCCGCCACCAAGAAGGCGCTTCAGTCCATCCGTGACCGGTGGGAAGAAGCCGGCAAGGTTCCCCGCGCCGATATGGGACGCGTCGAAGCGGGGCTGCGGAAGGTTGAAGACGCCGTACGCCACGCCGAGGACGAGAACTGGAAGCGGTCCAATCCGGAGACGAAGGCACGCACCAACAGCGCGCTGACGCAGCTGGAGTCGGCCATTGCAGGACTTCGGGATGACCTGGCCAAGGCCGAGAAGGCCGGCGACGAGCGCAAGATCAAGGCCGCCAGGGAAGCCCTCGAGGCCCGTGAGGCCTGGCTGGAACAGCTCGAAAAGTCAGCGAGCGAGCTCTCCTAGCCGCAGGCACCACAGCACCAGGCTGTTGGAAGCAGGCCCCGCACCGGTTATCCACATGACCGGGACGGGGCCTGTTCGCTTTTCGCGGGAACGGACAGGATGGCTGAATGGTCATAGTTCACGGCCCGCCGGCGCCCGCCCCGCCCGCGTCTCTTCAGGCGCCGTCGGAGCTGTACTCCCCCGGGGCGCTTTTCTCCTGGCCCGAGCTTCAGGCGATGGCGGCCGATGGTGTGCTGACCCAGCTCTACCAGCGCGGCTACCTGCCGCCGGGGACCCATCCCACCCCGCAGCTCCGGGCCCGCGCGGCCTCCGTCCTCATCAGTCCGGCCATCCGCCAGCGGGTCGTCGCAGGCAGGATGACGGCGGCCTGGATCTACGGCTGCGCCGCCGAACCGGACCGGCTCGCCCTGCTCGTGGACGCCAACCGGCGGATCTCCAGCCTGCGCTCCACCCGGGGCTGCACCTTCCATGAGGTGCGCCTGGGCCCGTTCGACGTCGTGAGCCTGGGCGGGCTGATGGTGTCCAGTCCGCTGCGGACGTCAGTGGACATCGCCCTCCATGTGGACGCCGGGCGGGCTGTCCCGGCCCTGCGGGCGCTCCTCGAGACACCCGAACTGGGCCTGCGGCTGCGGCTGCTCCTGCGTGCCGTGGAGGCCACGCCCAGGATGCCGCACAAGAAGGCAGCGCTGGCGAAGCTCGAACTGCTGCAGGCCGGCCCGGCGCCATAGCGCTTGCCCAGATGCCTGCGCCAGCCAAATTCCTGTGCTAGCTGCGCCGCCGGTTACCGGTGGTCCGGTAGACGTCAAAGACACCGTCGATGCGGCGGACGGCGCTCAGCACGTGGCTCAGGTACTTCGGGTCGCCCATCTCGAAGGCGAACTTGGAGATGGCCACCCGGTCAGTTGAGGTGTGCACACTGGCGGCCAGGATGTTGACGTGGTTCTCCGAGAGGATGCGGGTCACATCCGAGAGCAGCGACTTCCGGTCGAGCGCTTCAACCTGGATTTCGACCAGGAAGACGCTCGACTGCGTGGGTGCCCAATCGACCTCGACAATCCGGTCAGGCTGCTCCAGAAGTCCGCTGACGTTGGTGCAGTCCGTCCGGTGCACGGAGACGCCGGAGCCGCGGGTGACGAAGCCCAGGATCGGGTCAGGCGGCACCGGGGTGCAGCAGCGGGCGAGCTTGACCCAGACGTCGTCCACCCCGCGCACCACAACACCGGAGTCGGAATACCGGGCCTTGGTGACCTGGGTAGGGATGGACACCTCGGTGAGGTCGTCCTCGGGGGTATCGTTGCCGCCGAGGCTCTCCACGAGGCGTTCCATGACGGACTGGGCCGAGGTGTGCCCGTCGCCCACACCGGCGTAGAGGCCGGAGATGTCGACGTACTTGAAGTCCTCGGCGATCGCGGCGAGGGCGTCATGCGTCATCAGGCGCTGCAGCGGGAGGTTCTGCTTGCGCATCGCCTTGGTCAGCAGTTCCTTGCCGCGGTCGATCGACTCCTCGCGGCGTTCCTTGCTGAACCACTGCCGGATCTTGTTCCGTGCACGGGCGCTCTTGACGAAGTGCTGCCAGTCCTGGCTGGGACCGGCGCCTTCAGCTTTGGACGTGAAGATCTCCACCCAGTCGCCGTGGTTCAGTTCGCTGTTGAGCGGGACCAGCTTGCCGTTGACGCGGGCACCGATGGTCCGGTGGCCAACCTCGGTGTGGACGGCGTAGGCGAAGTCCACGGGCGTGGAACCGGCCGGCAGCGCCATGACCTCGCCCTTGGGGGTGAATACGAACACTTCCCGGGCATTGATTTCAAAGCGCAAGGAGTCGAGGAACTCGCCCGGGTCGGAAGTCTCCTGCTGCCAGTCCACGAGGGACCGCAGCCAGCCCATGTCGCCGTCGCGCGGGCTTCCCGGCCCGGCCGCGGTGCGGTTCGGCTGGTCCTTGTACTTCCAGTGCGCGGCGACGCCGTATTCGGCGCGGCGGTGCATTTCGTGGGTGCGGATCTGGATTTCCACGGGTTTGCCGCCCGGGCCGATCACCGTGGTGTGCAGCGACTGGTACATGTTGTACTTGGGCATCGCGATGTAGTCCTTGAACCGCCCGGGGAGGGGGTTCCAGCGCGAGTGCATGGCGCCCAGGGCCGCGTAACAGTCCCGGACGGAGTCGACCAGGACCCGGACGCCCATGAGGTCGTTGATGTCGTCGAAGTCCTTGTCCCGGACGATCATCTTCTGGTAGATGGAGTAGTAGTGCTTCGGCCGGCCGGTGATGGTGGCCTTGATTTTGGCCGCACGCAGGTCCTCGGTGATCTGGTTGCGGATCACGGAGAGGTTCTTTTCCCGCTCGGGGGTCCGGTCCCCCACCATGCGCACGATTTCCTCGTAGACCTTCGGGTACAGGGCCGCAAAGGAGAGGTCTTCCAGTTCCCACTTGATGGTGTTCATACCGAGCCGGTGCGCCAGCGGGGCGAAGATTTCCAGGGTTTCCCGGGCCTTGCGGGCGGAGGACTCTGCGGAGACGAAGCGCCAGGTCCTGGCGTTGTGCAGCCGGTCGGCCAGCTTGATCATCAGGACCCGGATGTCCTTGGCCATGGCCACGACCATCTTGCGCACGGTCTCCGACTGTGCGGCCTCGCCGAAGCTGACCTTGTCCAATTTGGTGACCCCGTCCACCAGCATGGCGACTTCCGGCCCGAACTCGGCCTTCAGGTCCTCCAGCGTGTACGAGGTGTCCTCGACGGTGTCGTGCAGGAGCGCCGCGGCCAGGGTGGTTCCGCTGAGCCCCAGCTCCGCCAGGATGGTGGCGACCGCCACGGGGTGCGTGATGTAGGGATCGCCGCTCTTGCGCTTCTGCCCGCGGTGGCAGCGTTCCGCCACGACGAAGGCGCGCTGGATAAGGTCGAAGTCCTCTTTGGGGTTGTTGGCCCGCACGGTGCGCAGCAGCGGCTCAAGGATGGGGGAATAGGCGGG
>NZ_AUPJ01000339.1:0-288 GCF_000427315.1 Arthrobacter sp. TB 26 | reverse complement strand
GGCCGGTCAGGCGGGCAAGCCGGGAGCGGGTGCGTTCACGCCGGCCGGGGAACGTGGGGCGTGCACCCGAGCTGTCCACGGGTACGGGCGGATCGGCGCGTCCGGGAGCCACCACACCAGTCTGCGAGCCCTGGCCTGGAGCCTGGTCCGCCGGCGCTGATGGCACCGGCGTCGAACGTTCTTCCAATGGAGCACCTCTCCGAACCCGTTAATTCTTCCAGTCTATTCCCGCAGCAGGATACTTCGATAACCGGCGGCCAAACGGCGACGGGCCGGAGAGCGTCACGA
>NZ_AUPJ01000338.1 GCF_000427315.1 Arthrobacter sp. TB 26 | reverse complement strand
GGCAGCTGCCGCGGAGAGGGCCAGCCAGGCGATTCCGGCGACACCTCCCAGAATGACCCGCCGGAGCGGGCGGCGCACGCGCAACGGGACTGATGCTGGGTCCACGCGCACACCCCATTTCCCCGAAAGCTCGACGGTTGCCTATAGGGTAAGTCCGCGCGCGGGCGTGAGTCCAGAGTGCACCGTAAACTCGTGGGGTTCAGGAGGCGGAAATCCGGGTCAGCGGGCGTCGTTCGGGTAGCTCACACCCAGCTGGGCGCGCACGCCGTCGAACAGCCGCATGGTGTTGAGGGAATCCTCGAGCGGCATCACGGGACTCTCGGTGAGTCCTTGCTGGATGCAGCGGGTCACCTCGCGCAGTTCATAGCTGTAGCCCCGCCCGACGACGTCGAAGGGCTCGCTGCGGGGCTCGTCGAAGCCGACCCGAATGTGGAGTTCCTTGGGGTTGTTGATCGACCCGATGGCCTGAAGGAACCCCTGGCTGCCGGCCACCGTGGCGGTCCGGGGACCGTGCGCCAGGAGGGATGAGGTCAGTTGTGCCTGGGCGCCGTGGTGGTAGCCGAGGGTCAGCGCGTTCTGGGCGTCCACGCCGTCGTCGTTCAGCCAGCCGGTGGCACTGACGGTCTGCGGGAAGCCCAGGGTGCCGAGGGCCCAGAGCAGCGGGTAGACGGTGAGGTCCAGCAGGGCGCCGCCGCCGTCCTTCGGTGCCCAGAGGCGTGAGGTGGGTGAATACGGCGCCGGGAAGCCCAGGTCCGCCCCTACCCACTTGACCTCGCCGATCTCGCCGGAGGCGGCGATCTGGAAGGCGCGCTGCATGCTGGGCAGGAAGCGGCTCCACATGGCCTCCATGAGGAACAGGCCCTTGGCCCGGGCCAGGGACACCAGCTCGGCGGCCTCGCGCGCATTGACGGTAAGCGCCTTCTCGCACAGCACGTGCTTGCCGGCGGTCAGGGCCGCCAGCGCGATTTCGTGGTGGTGGGCGTGCGGCGTGGCGACGTACACGACGTCGACGGCGTCATTGGCGAGCAGCCGTTCGTAGCCGCTCTGCCCGGCCAGGTCACCGTAGGCCCGGGCGAAGCCGAAATCGGCGGCGAACGCATCGGCTGCCGCCTGGGTGCGCGAGCTGACAGCGTAGAGCTCGGCATCGGCCAGGAGCTCCAGGTCGCGGGTTACGGACGCCGCGATGCCTCCCGTGGCGATGACGCCCCAGCGCAGCCGGGCGCCGGTGGCAGTGCGGGGATCGGGATCGGGCTGGCTGGACAACCAGGGCGTGGCGATGTGGGCGGTCATGGAGCCATCCTCTCACCCGGGTGAGCGAGCGTCGGGGTGTTGGCCGCGGAAGC
>NZ_AUPJ01000337.1 GCF_000427315.1 Arthrobacter sp. TB 26 | reverse complement strand
CGGCGTCTGTGGGGCGGCGCTAGGCGGGGGACCCGGCGGCGACCCGGCTGCTCGCGGCCTCCTCCGTCAGCCGGCCCTGCTGGAGCCGGAACCGCCGGTCGGTCTTGTTGGCCAGCGAGCGGTCATGGGTGACGACGAGGATGGTGGTGTTGTGGTCCCGGCTGAGCGAGCTGAGGAGTTCGATGATGTGCTCGCCGGTCTGTTCGTCGAGATTTCCCGTCGGCTCGTCGGCGAGGATCAGCTTGGGGGAATTGGCCAGCGCCCGGGCGATCGCCACCCGTTGCTGCTCGCCCCCGGAAAGCCGGTTGATCCGCCGCACATGCTTGTCCGGATCGAGCTGCACCTGTTCGAGCAACTCCCGGGCACGCTCCAGGCGGGCGGCTTTCCGGACCCCGGCAAACTCCATCGGCAGCATCACGTTGTCCACCGCGGAGAGGTTCGGGATCAGGTTGAACTGCTGGAACACAAAGCCGATGTCCCGGCGCCGGTATTCGGTGAGCTTGCTGTCCGGCATGCCGGCCAGGCTCACCCCGTTGACGAGCACATCCCCGCTGGTTGGTTTGTCGAGGGCGCCGAGCAGGGACAGGAGGGTGCTCTTGCCGCTGCCGCTCTTGCCCACGATCGAGGCCAGGGTGCCCTGCTCGAGCTCGAAGCTGACGTCGTTGACCGGCTTGATGGTGCGGTCGCCGGAGTTGAACGTTCGGACCAGGTTCTTGACTTCGATCATGGCTACTCTCCTCGGAGGACTTCGATGGGACGGATGCGGGCAGTGAGCAGGGCCGGAACCAGCGCCCCGATGATGGCGACACCAAACACCGCGGCAATGCCGGCGGCAATCACGCCGGGGGACGCGCTTGCGGAGACGGAGGTCAGCAGCTGGCTGGCCCCGCCCAGTGGGTTCCCGCCGGGGAATCCGGCGCCGCCGGCCAGACCCGCACCGGGGCCACCGGGGACCCCGCGCTGGCCGGCCACGGTGGTGGCCGCGGTGTTGGAGCTGATCAGCGCGGAGGCGATGCCGCCGCTGGCGAAGGACGCGACGGCGGCACCCACCACACTGCCCATGGCCACGAGGACCAGCGCCTCCAGCACGAACTGCAGGCCGATGGTGCGGTTCGGGGCGCCGATCGCCTTCAGGACGCCGATTTCCCGCCGCCGCTCGCGGACCAGCATGACCATGATCAGCAGGATGATCAGGCCCGCGGTGCCCAGGGCCGCCACGAAGGCGATGAAGGAGATGTTCTTGACGCTGCCGAGCGAGCTGACCGCGGTTTCAAGGTTGCGCTGGCCCTGGCTGACGTCCGCCTTGTCGGTGCCGAGCGCTGCCTGCAGCGCCGTCTTGGCGGCGTCGACGTTCTCCATGGAATTGACGGTGACGATCATCGTGGACAGTTCCCCGGGGAGTGCCGCCAGTGTCTGGGCCGAGGGGAGCGTGAGGTACAGGGCGTTGTTGCCGAAGGCCGTGCCGGCGTCGAACAGGCCCGCCACGGTGAAGCTCTGGTCGTTGATGGTGAACGTGGAGCCGACGGTGAGACCGTTCTTCTCGGCCAGGGTGGTGCCCAGCAGGGCGCCGGTGGAGGCGGCCGTGTAGTCGCCCAGTCCCGTGCCCTTGGTCAGTTCGAGCGCCTTGCCGGCGGTGTCCACCTCGGCACCGATGCCGGTGGCCGTGACGGGCACGGAGAACGCCGGCGCCGGCGCAGCGGTTCCGG
>NZ_AUPJ01000336.1 GCF_000427315.1 Arthrobacter sp. TB 26 | reverse complement strand
GGCTTGTGGCTGGCCATGAGGTGGTCGCTGACATCCACGGCCATCAGGTCCAGCTCGGCGCGGACGGTATCGACCAGGGTGGGTGCGGGCAGCCCGCCCTTGAGATTCTTCAGCTCGACATCACCCAGCGGCAGCGACAACTGTCCCTCGATCACGTCGATGCCTTTGCGCTGCGGCCGGCTTTGCAGAGACTGCAGATGATGCACCAGGTCCGCGCGGTTGGCGGTCCCGCCGGAGGCCCGGTGCAGGGAATCGAAGGCACCGAGCTGCGCCAGCCGCTGGATGCTGGGTTTGCTCAGCCGGGACCTGGCCCGCAGGTCCGCGAGGGAGTCATAGGGCTGACCCGCCACGATCCGTTTCAGCTCGGTACCTGATAGCCCGTAGATGCCGTTCAGGCTCAGCCGGATGCCCAGCTTGCCGATGTCCGGGCCGGTGTCCACGCGTTCCACCCGGTACTCGGCGTGGCTCCGGTTGATGTCCAGGGGCAGGATCGGGATGCCCAGCCGGCGGGCCTCGGCGACCAGGAGCCGCTTGGGATACATCCCCGGATCGTGCTCCCACAGCCCGGCGAGGAACGCTTCCGGGTGGTGGGTCTTCAGCCAGGCAGACTGGTAGGTGGGCACGGCAAAAGCGGCGCCGTGGGCTTTGCAGAACCCGAAGCTGCCAAAGGCCTTGAGCGTCCCCCAGACCTTGTCCACCACTGCGGGGCTGTACCCCCGGGTACGGGCTTCCTTCCGGAAGAACTCCTCCACCCTGCCTTCCAGCACGTCGTTGCCGAGGGCGCGGCGGAATTCGTCGGCCCGCGCCAGCCCGCATCCGGTCATGACGTCGAACGTCTTGAGGATCTGTTCATGGAACACGGTGACGCCATGCGTCTCCTGGAGGACGGGTTTGAGGTCCGGGTGCGGATAGACCTCCGGCGCGAAACCGTGCCGGTGCTCCAGGAAAGGCCGGACCATGTCCGATTTCATTGGTCCCGGCCGGAACAGCGAAATGTCGATGATGAGGTCATTGAACTCCCGGGGTGCGAGTTTGCCGATGAGCTCCCGCTGCCCGGGTGATTCGATCTGGAAGCAGCCCAGGGTGTGGGTGCTGCGGATCAGCTCATAGGTGGGTTCGTCGTCGAGCGGCACGGCGTTGAGGTCGATCCGGCCGTCCTCCGCGACGTAGTCCGGTCCCGTCCCGTCCGGCCCCGCCGGGTGGGCGCCGGCTGCCACCACCTCGGCTTTGGAGGGATGCAGGCGGATCACCTCGCGGACTGCGAAGGCCATGGCGCTTTGCATCCGGACGCCCAGGACATCGAGTTTGAGCATGCCCATCGGGTCCATGTCGTGCTTGTCGAACTGGCTCATCGGAAGGCCCAGTCCGCTGGGCTGCACGGGCGTCCGGTCCAGCAGGGTGGCGTCCCCCAGGATCACCCCGCAGGGGTGCATGGAGATATGGCGCGGCAGCCGGTCGAGCCGTTCGGTGAGGTCGACCAGCAGGTCCAGCTGCTGGTTCCCGCTGAAGTCCCGCTGCCCCACCCGGCCGGCGAATTCCTTCAGCTCGGGCTTCTCCTCAAGGGCTTCGCGGAAGTTCCGGGCCGAGAACCGCCACAGCTGCTTGGCGATGTCCCCGATCTCGCCCTCCTCCATGCCCAGGGCCAGGCCGGCGTCGCGCACGGCACCGCGGGCGCGGTAGCCGTTTTGCATGCTCATCAGCGTGACGCGCTCGGAGCCGAAGCGCTCAAAGATCTTCCGGTACACGTTGTGCCGTTCGGCGCTTTCGACGTCGATGTCGATGTCCGGCAGGGTGGCACGGTCCCGGGAGAGGAAGCGTTCGAAGATGAGGTCGTGCTGCAGCGGGTTCACCTGGCTGACATCGATCAGGTAGTTGACCAGGCTGGATGCCCCCGAGCCGCGGGCCGCGGCCCGGACCCCCATGTCCAGGATCATCCGGGACACCTCGGCCACGGTCAGGAAGTAGGCGGCGAAGCCCAGGCTGTCGATGATCTTCAGCTCGTGCTCCAGCCGCGAGCGCAGCTCCCCGGCGGGTTTGCCGGTGATGCCCGGGAACCGCCTGCTGATGCCGGCCTCGCAGCGCAGGGTCAGTTCGGCGAGGGGGTCCCCGGCGATGCCGATCACGGAGGCTTCCGGCACCACGGGCTGTTTCCATCCCATGTCCGTCACCGGGTCCATCCGGCAGCGGTCCGCGAGCGCCCCGGTCTGCGCCAACAGGCTCTTGAGGTCCGCAGCTCCGTACCCGGCGGCGTGCATGATCTCCTTGCCCAGCTGGAGCATCTGAGCCGCGGATTTCAGCCAGCCCTGGCCGTTGGGCTGAAGCAACGGGGCGGCGGAGAGTTCGGGCAGCGATTTCAGGGTGCGGGCGGAATCCAGTACGTCCGCGGTGGCCGCCCCGTCCTCGGCGACATACCGCACGGCGTTGCTCAGCACGGCAGGAACCCCGTGCTCAGCGGCGAGCTTGAGCATCCGCACGGCGTGGGCGGTGCTGAGCGGTTCCCCCGGCGGGCTGAGCTGGCTGACCACCTCGGCGGCGATTGTTCCGGGCGGCATGGCATCGAGCCACCGTTTGAACAGGGTGCGGGGGCGCAGGTAGCGCCTCCCGCCCATGGCACGTCCGACGTCGGAGTCCGGACCGATCAGCACGGTCAGCACCGGCTTGAGGGTTTCCGGGTGCAGGGTGCGGGAGGCCAGCTCGGCGCGTGTCACGGCCACAGGAACAGCTCCCCCGGCTTTGCCTGTGGTGCGGGCATGCGCATCGGAGATCAGCCGGCACAGCGCACGGTAGCCGGCGCCGTCGTTGTGCCCGTGGGCCAGGACGACGACGCGCCCGCCCACCTGGGTGCGGAGGTCGCCGTCGTCGTCGAAGACCGCAAGGTCCACCCCAACGATCGGGTCCAGCCCGGCGGCCATGCAGGCTTTCAAGTGCTTGACCGTCCCGTAGAGGCCGTCGCGGTCCGTACAGGCGAGAGCCGTCGCCCCGTCCGCGGCCGCGGCGACGGCCAGCTCATCCGGCCAGGAGACCCCGTAGTGGGCACTGAAGGCGGTGGAGACATGGAGATGCGTGAAGCTCATGCCGGTTCGGACTTCCGGACCGGGAGCAGGGCGTCATGGATCCGCAGCAGGCGCCAGCGTCCGCTGCCCACATGCCGGGTGAGGTCGAGGGTGAGGCTGTCAGGTTCAGGGGAATCTGCTGGGCATACCTGCACCCGCCAGATCTCGTGGTCCACGAGTCCCGGGCCGCTCCCCAGGGGCGCCCGCTGCTCCTCCGCCCACCATTGGCGCCGCTCGTACCAGCGGACCGGTTCGGCGCACACCGTGTAGTGGCGGCCTGCCCAGTCAAGCCTCAGGGGCTGTCCGGAGGGTGTGCAGACGACGTCCACCGACTCGCTGAACATGCCCACCGCGCCTCCCGGACCACACCATCTGAATAAACCGGCTGTATCAACCTGCCAGTAACTATTCGAACATATCTTCGAACAACTCCAGTCTACGACGGTACCGGGGCAAAACCTAGATCAGGGGTGGACGCACGCAGGCACAGGTAGCAGGATTGAGCCATGAGCTCCCATAACGCACTTCTCAAGCACGTAAGCATCGCCGCCGAGGACACGTCCCTGGTGGCGAAGTTCGATATAGACGGAAACATCCCTGGTCAGGGCGCCTACGTGGTGGGGCTTGTGGCAGCAACCCCGGATCATTCACATCAACGACGAATGGGGATCGAGTTCATGAATGGGGAGGCAGTGTCCTTCTACTGCTTCAGCCACGACGGCACGGAGGAGAACTTTGACCTCAAGGGCGTCGAACACTCCGGAAACACCATTACCGGGAACTTTCCGCTCAGCACGGTCATGGGCCTGGCCAAGGGCCACCTCATGACGGCGTTCAGCGACTGCGACGGCCGCGAATACCAGGCGAACGTCCCGGTGGAGGAAGCCCTCTAGGAGCTGGCTTTGTAGACTTCCAGCTCGAGTGTGATGAAGGCGTCGATCATTGCCCGGTAGGTCTTCTCCACAAGGTCGACGTCGATGTCTTTCTGTTCCGCAGTGGCGCGGACGTGTTCGATAACCCGCTCCACACGCCCGGGAGCCCGAACCTCGGCACTGTCCGCCTTGAGGGTTCCAGCGATCCGGATCAGGCGTTCGCGGCGGCCGATCAGCGACACGATCTGCTCGTCCACCTCGTCAACAGCCACGCGCACGGCGGCGAGCTGTTCCCGGTCGGCCTTGGCAGCTTTATCGTCTTGGTGATTTGTGGACATGTCCATGACAGTATCGAAAGATGCAGCCACGAGTCGATTTAGTTTCACTGGGTGTCCGCAGCGTCGACGCCTCCCGCAGTTTCTATGTAGACGGCCTGGGCTGGCCCGTCCACCGGGAAGTCCGGGGCGAGGTCCTCTTCATCCAGGCCAATCACGGCCTCATCCTTTCCCTCTGGGACGCCGGGCAGATGCAGGCCGAAGCCGCCACCGATCCCCCGTCCGGCATTCCCTGCATCACGTTGAGCCATAACCTGGCCAGCGCCGCGGAAGTCGACTGGGTGATGGCGGAAGCGGAGTCGGCCGGAGCAGCCATCATCGCGGCGCCGAAGACCCAGCCCTGGGGCGGCTACACCGGGTACTTCGCCGACCCCGACGGCTACCGCTGGGAGGTTGCCTTCAATCCCAGCTGGGCGGTCGACGGCGGCGGGAAAGTAACGCTCTGACCTGACCACCGCGAGCGCCGGCGGTCTCTTCCTTTCCTGCTGAGCCAGCCCTGCGGCCGGTCAGTCATCCGTGCGGCCGAACTTCTTCATCCTCCAGTCTGAACTCACGCGAAATGGCCCGGAATACCGTAGGGGCCCGCTTAGGGTGAAGGCATGTTCACGTCCATCACGTATCTGCGGCTCCTCGCGGCACCGGTGACCGCCATGTTGATCCTGGGGACACTCCTTGTCCTGGAGCAGCGCCACTTCGACCAGAACAGCGCCCTGCTGTTGGCGCTCCTCACGGGCGTCGCTGTGGCCGAGATTCTGCCGTCCGCTGCCCTCGGGCTTGTCTTCCTCGCCCTGGTCCTGCAGAGCGTCAAGGTTTTCCCCTTGGTTCTGCTCTCTGGCGTGCTGAGCTACGCTGCCGTTCCGGTGGTGATCTTTTTCGCCGTGATCGGCTGGAAGACCCGGAACCGGTGGGTTCCTCCCGTTGCCGCGGTCGTATTTGCCGGCATCACCGCCGTCAGCTGGTTCACCGACCAGACCTGGATCAATTTCATCTTCGGCAACCAGCTGTACGGCCGCGGAATATTGCGGACTCTTGCGTACGCTTTTCTGATCTTCGGGGCGTTCGCCGCCCTGAACCTCGCCGCCTGGGCCGTCGGTTTGGCGGTCAACAACGTCTCGCGGAGCCGGCGGGCACAGCTTGCGGCGGAAGCCCGGCTCCGGGAAACGGCGACCGAACTCGCCGTCGAACAGGAACGCAACAGAATCGCCAGGGAGCTGCATGATGTCCTGGCCCACTCACTGACGGTCATCGTGGCGCAGGCCGAGGGAATACGCTTCATCCACCGCGCAGAACCGGAATCAGTCGAGGAAGCGTCCAGGGTGATCGCCGAGTCAGCGCGGACCGCGTTGGTCGAAACACGCCGGCTGATCGAGGGATTTTCCACTGAGCTCACCGACCATCCGGCCCACAGGGTCGAAGACCTGGTGATCCTGGCCGAACGGCTGGGCTCCAGCGGCATGCCTGTCCAGGTTGAAATGGCGGGACATCCCCGGGACCTGACCCCCATGCAGCACCTGACGGTCTACCGGCTGGCGCAGGAGAGCCTCACGAATGCCTTCAAGCACGGGAACCGGAGCCAGGCGCGCTCCTGCACCTGGTGTGGACAGAAACGTCCCTGGAGCTCCGGGTCCGCTCATCGCTCATCACCAACCCGGCAGCGACGCCGATGATGGCCATGCCGGGCCGCGGGATAGCAGGAATGAAAGCCCGGGCCGCCGCCGCGGGCGGCTGGGTCGAAACGATCCGGGCCGACGGCACCTTCGAAGTGCTGGCCTTCTTCCCCTCGGCAGGTCCCGGCCAGCCTCCAGCAGCTGAACGCAGCCAGTCCCCTCTCCGCGATTTGGAAGGCGCAACGCCATGAGCGCCGCACCCCTCCGGATTGCCCTGGCCGACGACCAGCCGCTGTTCAGCGCCGGACTCAAGATGATCCTGCGCAGCCAGCCGGATATGGATCTGGTCGGCGAAGCCGTCAACGGTGAAGCTGCCGTCCGCCTTGTGCGGGAGACACGACCCGACGTGCTCCTGATGGACATCCGGATGCCCGTCATGGATGGAATCACCGCCACGAGGACCATCCTGGCATCGCCCGGCGGGGCCGCCACCAAGGTCATTGTGCTGACCACCATCCAGCACGACGAAGCCGTCGTCCGGGCCATCCAGGCCGGCGCCGCCGGTTTCCTGACCAAAGACACGACCCCCGACTTCCTGCTGGCCGCCATCCGGACGGTCCATTCGGGCCACTCCGTCATCGCCCCGGCCATCACGAACGAACTCCTGCGTGACTACACGACGCCGTCCACCGGGAACGACGCCGTGCTGGCCGACCTGTCCGGGCGGGAACGCGACGTCTTTCTGCTGACCGCCAAAGGATTGGGCAACGCCGAGATCGCCGCCTCACTGGTCCTTAGCGAGGCCACCGTGAAGTCCCACGTCGGCAGCATCCTGGCGAAACTCAAGCTGAAGAACCGCATCCAGCTCGTCGCCTTCGCCTACGAAAACCACGTGCTCACCTAGCCCCCCATACACACAACAACACCCACGAGGCCTTCACACCCTGCGAACGCCAGCCACTGCATTGCCCAAAGCAAGCAAGGAGACACCATGAACAAGAAAAGGTACTTCGGGGCTGCCGTCCTGGTCCTCGGCACCGGCGCAGCCCTGGCCGCCGCCGCCATCCCGGCCGCGCCGACCACCGCCTCCCCGGAGCCTGTCCCGGGAATCGTCCGCGAGGCCGAGTCCTACGCCACGGCCGATCCAATCGCCGAAAAGGGGATGCAGGAGGCCATCCGGCGCTGCCTGGCCAAGGCCGGCTTCGACTACACGCCGCCCAGCTCGGAACTATCCCTGGACCTCAACGGAGCCATCGGATTCAAACGGCTCACGGTCGACGCCGCCAAAGCCAGCGGATACGCCGGCACCGGGCCACACGGAGCCCACGAGCCGGTTCCCGAGTCCGCAGACGGGAAACTCTTCGCCGATCCTGCGTTCAACGACGCCCTCACGGGACCCAATGGCGCGGCAACTACCACCACGGTGGAAGGCTTGGGAACCTCTTCCGGCGGGTGCCGCGGCGAAGCCATGACCAGGATCTACGGCAATGCTGAAAACTACATGCTCGCCACCGGCATCGCCTACAACTCGTTTTTCCCCGCGAGCCTGTCCGCCTCCGGCGATTCGGGAATCGCCGGAGCAGTCAAGGATTGGGCCTCCTGCATGGAGGAAACCCCCTATTCCTCTTACGCAAATCCGCAGCAGGCAGCCGACGCAGGAAGAGCTGCCGGCGGCCAGGAAGAGTTCAGGATCGCCGTCACCGACGCAGTCTGCCGGGACAAGACCGGATTCCACGCCGCCCTCGACAACGTCCTGGACAAGTACCTGACAACCCGCATGCAGGAACTTGCACCGCAAATCGAAAAGGTCAAGGAGATTCGCCGAACCGCTGCGGCCAACGCAGCCGCGTTTGGTGACGCGGCAACGAAGTAGCGGGCAAGCCAGCCCTGGCGCCAGTCGTGTCTTTCGCCTAAGCGAATGCCGTCGTTGTGACACAGGGCACAATGACCCTATTGAGCTGCTCCTCAGCGCCGCTAACGTGACTGGAGTACACGGCGGCACGCCTATTCGAGCCGGTGTGCAGTGAGCTACGCAATCAGGGTCACACCTGTCCGATGACCTGCAGGCCGCCTTTGCGGCCTGCAGTCACGGATTGGCGATGGTGTCTTCCAGCCGGTAATCAAGGAAGTGCCGGAGAACGGATCGTGGGCCACCGGGTCGTAGCCCAGGTCAAGGGATGCCGTTGTACTTAGAACAATCGGCGGCCGGAAATCCCACGGATGATCGCCCAGACCCTCGGGAGCGGTGCCGTCGAGCAGCACTTCGTCCCAGTGATGTGGCGCCGCCCCGCTAGAACAGGCTCCCCACCGGCCGGATGAGTTCCGGCGAGTCATTCTTGACGTTCCCGACCGCGGTGCCGACGGCGTCGATCGTCCAGCCCTCCGCGACGTCGTGCGCCCCGGCCCGGACCAGGTCCACCAGTCCGGCCGCATCCTCGGCCTGCGGGTCCAGCCACGCCTGCATGGTCCCGCGGTCCATCGGCAGCGGAACCCGGTCGTGCAGGGCTGTGAGTTCGGCCAGCATTCCCCCGGCGTAGCCCTCCGGCGGCGAATCGGTGGTCATGATCGACGTCGAGAGCAGCCAGCGCTCCGGGTCGTCCTCGGCCTTGGAGGGGTCCTTCCACCATTCGTAGAGCCCGGCGAAGACAATCGGATGGCCGTCCGTCGGGTGCACGTAATAGGGCTGTTTGCCGCGGCCCTCGCCCTTCCATTCGTAGTAGCCGTCGGCGGGGACGGCGCAGCGCCGGGCGCGGGTGGCCTTCCGGAACGCCGGCTTTTCGAGCACACTTTCGCTGCGGGCGTTGATCATCTTCGAGCCGATCCCGGGGTCCTTGGCCCACGAGGGCACCAGTCCCCAGCGCGCAAGATGCAGCTGCCGGACCGGTTCCCCGTCCACCAGCCGTTCGAGCAGGATCGGCACGTCCGCCGTCGGGGCGACATTCCAGGACGGCGGAATCGCGATCTCCTCCTCGAGTCCGGCGTCGAACTCGGCCAGCAGGTCTCCGACGGCCCGGGCCATCACATAGCGTCCACACATGGCACCAGCATGCCACCGCGCCCATTCCGTGTCATCCGGCATGCCGACCCGGCGTGCGCACAGCCAGGCAATCCCTGTTGGGCCCGGCGAGGTCGCTGGAAACGCGCGGGGTCGCCCGCCGTGCGGGAATACCGGTCCCCGGGTTACGGTTATTGGGAGTGACGTACGACTTTTGTCGGCAACGGGCGCTGCCACCCAGCGCCGTCAACCAGCTTTGAGGAGAACTTCGTGGACTTCACCCCCGAATCCGGCACCATCACCATGTTTTCGACCACCTGGTGCGGCTACTGCAACCGCCTGAAGAAGCAGTTGGACGCCCAGGGCATCGGGTACACCGAGATCAACATCGAAGAAGTTGAAGGCACCGCAGATCTCGTGGAGAAGCTCAACGGAGGCAACCGCACCGTACCCACCGTGCTGTTCCCGGACGGCACCGCGGCCACCAACCCCTCGGCGGCCGAGGTCAAGAGCCGCCTCGCGGCCTAAGGCCGTTCCTTCCTTTCACCGATATGAACCGATAACGACGACGGCGTGGCCTCCCCGGAGGGCGCGCCGCGTCCCGTTGTGCAACAGAAGTTGTGCACCGGAAGTCTTACGACGAAGAGTCGTGCGACTGGTACCGCAGCACGAGCAGAGGAGCTATTTCCATGGTCCATAAAGTCAAAGGCGCAGTAGTCCGCTCCAAGGGTGCACCTGTCACCCTGGAGACCATCCTGGTCCCGGATCCCGGACCCGGGGAGGCCCTCGTGGACATCCTCACGTGCGGCGTCTGCCACACCGACCTGCACTACAAGCAGGGCGCCATCAACGACGACTTCCCGTTCCTGCTCGGCCACGAGGCCACCGGCGTCGTCAGCGCAGTGGGTCCGGACGTCACCGAGGTTGCCCCCGGCGACCGGGTCGTGCTGAACTGGCGCGCCGTCTGCGGCGAATGCCGGGCCTGCGCCAAGGGCCAGCCGCAGTACTGCTTCAACACCCACAACGCCACCCAGAAGATGACGCTCGAGGACGGCACCGAACTCACCGCGGCGCTGGGCATCGGCGCCTTCGCCGAGAAGACCCTCGTCGCCGCCGGGCAGTGCACCAAGGTTGACCCCGAGGCTGACCCGGCTGCCATCGGCCTGCTCGGCTGCGGAGTGATGGCAGGCATCGGCGCGGCCATCAACACCGGAAACGTCAAGCGCGGCGATTCCGTCGCCGTCATCGGCTGCGGCGGCGTCGGAGTGGCAGCCGTCGCGGGCGCCGCGCTCGCCGGCGCCACCACCGTGATCGCCGTCGACATTGACGCGAAGAAGCTGGACCGCGCCAAGGACATCGGCGCCACCCACACCGTGGACTCCTCCGCTGTCGACCCGGTCGAGGCAATCCGCGAACTGACCGGCGGTTTCGGTGCCGATGTGGTGATTGACGCCGTCGGACGTCCGGAGACGTACAAGCAGGCCTTCTACGCCCGCGACCTCGCCGGCACCGTGGTCCTGGTGGGAGTGCCCAGCCCCGAGATGACTCTGGAACTGCCGCTCCTGGACGTATTCGGCCGCGGCGGCTCGCTCAAGTCCTCGTGGTACGGCGACTGCCTGCCCTCGCGCGACTTCCCCATGCTGATCGACCTCTACCGGCAGGGCAAGCTGGACCTGGACGCCTTCGTCACGGAGCGGATCACGATCGACCAGATCGAGGAAGCCTTCGACAAGATGCACTCCGGCGCGGTGCTCCGCTCGGTGGTCGAACTGTGAGCGGCAGTTCCGTGAGCGGGCTCCGGATCGACCGGCTGGTCACCTCGGGCACCTTCTCGCTCGACGGCGGCACCTGGGACGTCGACAACAACGTCTGGATCGTGGGCAACGACGCGGAATGCATCGTGATCGACCCGGCGCACGACGCCGCCGCGGTCGAGGCAGCCGTCGCCGGCCGGAAGGTCACCGCAATCCTGCTGACCCATGGCCACGACGACCACATCGCCGCCGTCGGCGAATTCCGCGGGCGCGTCAACGCCCCGGTGTACCTCAACCGTGAGGACTGGATGCTCTGGGAGCGTGTGTTCCCGGGAACCGAACCGGACCACGCGATCGGGGACGGGGACACCTTCGAGGTTGCCGGCGCTCAGCTCGTGGCGCTGCACACGCCGGGACATTCACCCGGCTCCATGTGCTTCTTCCTGGAAAGCGAGGGCACCGTCTTCAGCGGCGACACCCTGTTCCAGGGCGGCCCGGGCGCCACGGGCCGGTCCTACAGCGACTTCCCCACCATCATCGAGTCCATTAAGGGCCGGCTGCTGACGCTCCCGGCGGACACCGTGGTGCGGACCGGGCACGGGGATCCGACGAGTGTTGGTGCCGAGGCACCGCAACTGGAGGAATGGATCGCCCGGGGCCACTAGCAAAGTAGCCCGCAGCAGGGGCCGTTTTGGGCGCTGAGAACGGCCCCTGCTGCCAGTCAGTTGGGCGCCCCGGGCGCCCGCTCAGCCGAGCAGGCTGCCGAAGTCGCCGTAGGCCAGCGATGCGTAACGGGCGTACGTGTCGATCACGGCGGCCTCGATGGCGTCCACGTCCAGGTGCGGGACGAGGTCGTTGACGGCTCCCGCGGTGGCCGGATCCCAGTCCAGGCCCAGGGCCGCGTAACTGGCCTCGAGCACCGCGCGGATCGGGGCGGAGTTCTCCACCACAATGACCGAGCTGAACAGCCAGCCGCCGGCCACCACCCGTTGGGCCGTGCCGATGAGTTTGAGCTGGCGCTGCGGAAACTCCGGATCCTGCCCGTGGACGCTGAATTCGCCCGGGCAGTACTCGCCGGGGATCTCCCCCACCGCGGCGTCGACACCGGCGCTCCGCAGGGCGTGGGCGAGCAGTTCGCCGAAGAAGGAGAAGCGCCCCTTGGCACCGGCGATCGCATCCGTGGCCGGTTCCAGGTGATCGATCACGAGGGTCCCTTCGTGATACGCGGCGGCCCGCCCCCCGGCCTTGCGGATCAGCGGCTCGAAGCCCAGGTCGCGGCAGGCCCGCGCTGCGGCGTCGAAGCCCGGCAGGTGTGTGTCCCGCTGCCCGAAGGCCACGGTGGGTGCCGGCCGGTAGAGCCGGAGCATCGGGCCCGCCACGCCGGTTTTGACCTTCCGCAGGAGCTCAAGGGCGAGGTCCAGGTCCGCGGCGGCGCCCAGGGATTCCTCCTGCCGGAATATCGTCAGCGTCCGTGGTGCGCCTGCGGCCTCCGGCATCTTGTTATGCTCCCTTATGGTCATCTTGCAGTTCCTCGTTGTAGCCGCCGCGTTCGCCGTCATCGATTCCGTCTGGCTGAAGTCGATGAGCAAGTTCTACCGGAGCCACCTGGGGCACCTCATGGCGGACAAACCCAATCTAGGGTACGCCGTCGTTTTCTATGTCCTGTACATCGCGGGGATCGTCTTCTTCGCCCTCCAGCCGGCGCTCGCCGGCGGCAGCTGGCTCACGGCGCTCGGTTACGGCGCCGCGCTGGGAACCTTCGCCTACGCCACTTATGACCTCACCAACGCCGCAACCCTGAAGAACTGGCCGCTCGTCATCGTGGTGGCAGACATCGCCTGGGGTGCGGTGCTGACCGGGCTCGCCACCACAGTCGGCTGGCTGGTCTTCCACTAGTTTGTTTTTCACTTCGGCCCGCGCCGGTGCCGCCGGCCGGGCGGGCTGATCCCTAGGACTTCCGGAGCGTCAGGATCTGCTCGGCGCGCCCGAACGGGCCCTGGAGGTCGTGCAGCACCGTCGAGGTCAGGCCGATGCCGTCCGTGCCGAAGGAGACCTCGTTGTCCAGCCCCAGCCACTCCCCTTCGGGCCGCCGGTACATGTGGATCTGGAGATCCAGGTTGGGGAAGGCATAGCTGCCCTGGCCCGGCGGGACGCGGGCGGCGATCCCGTTGGCGGTGTCCACCAGGCCGATCAGCCGGGCGAGGTCGCTGCTGTCCGCCTTGTCCGTCAGCGGGTGGTCCGTGTGCAGCCAGACGGTGCCCGATCCGGCCCGGTGCCCGTCGGCGATCCGCATCTGAAGCGAGGCGATGTAGCCGCCCGGCCAGATGGTGGCTGCGTCGTACGGCTCGCAGTCCTCCGGTGCGGGGATCCTTGGGTCCTCAAAGGCCGCGATGGCCGAGGTGTCGGAGGTGATCATCCGCCAGGCCGTGGCCCGGATCGCCGTGCGTCCGCCGGCCACGAGTTCGGCCTGTACCAGCTCGATCGTCCGGCCGGGTCGCAGGGTGGTGGTGACGACCTCGAACTCGCCGCCGGGAATCAGGCCGAGGATCTCATAGCTCAGGCGGGCCATCCGCATATCGTCGCGCGGCTCATGCCGGGCCAGGCTGTCGGCCATAATGCCGGAGGCAGGGGCCATGTGCTGCTCGTGCACGTTCCAGGCTCCCTGGGCGTGGATGGTGGAGCGGAAGCGCCCGCCGCCCAGAACCTCATAGTAGAAATCGCCCTCGGCAAGTACCGGTAGTTCAGCAGTCAACGTCTGCCCTTTCGCGTGGCTGGTAATCCCAGAACACACTATCGCTTTGCTGCCGCCGCCGTTTCGCGTGCACGGCTCCTGCGATACCGGACCCCATGGCAGCGTCAGAACATCGCGGCTGCGGGCCGGAAGTCCGCCTCGATTCGCTGGACTGGGTAGACTCGGAATGAGATTTCCGCGACTATCCACCGAAGAGGTGCTCCCCTGATTCGAGTCATCAGCTACAACCTGCGTAAGCACCATGCCAGCGGTGAGCTGGTTGATCTGGCCCGCAATTTTGAGATTGATGCCTTGTGCCTGCAGGAATGCGACACCGACGACCTTCCGGACACCATTGGTGATCTGCACCTCGCGGACTCCACCAAAGGCAACCGGCTGGGACTGGCGATCTATTACCGCATGGACCGGTTCAAGGCGTATGAAACAAAGACCTTTGCCCTCAAGAAGTCGCTGCATGACCGCGTCCTGTCGCCCGCCCACGAGCGGCTCATCGGCACCCGGATGGTCGACAACGAAACGGACCACGACCTCGTCATCGCGTCCTTCCATGCGGCACCCCTGACCGCGTCGAACTCCCTGCGCCGGAACCAGATCCACGCGGCGCACGCGGAACTCCTGAGCATGGGCGGCGGCCTCATGTCCCTGATGGTGGGTGACTTCAACTACCCGTTCTTCACGAAGTACCTCACGGAAGAGATGAAGGACGCCGGCTACGACCTGACGCTCAGCGACCGCCGCACCTACACGCGCTACAAGGTCTTCAAGGGCCACTTCGACTTCGCCACGTCACAGGGCCTCAACATCGAAAGTGTGGAAACCCTTCCCCGGGGCGCCTCCGACCACCTCCCCATCCTCATCTCTGCGGAGTACGGCCAGGACGCCCCTGGCAACTCCGCGTCCCCCGCCGCGTAGCCAGGGGAAACCGTGCGCAGAGCTTGGGCACTCAGAGTCCCGCCCGGCCTGCGCCTGGTGCGGAACTATGAGCGTCCCTGGCTGAAATCCGATCTGGCCGCCGGCGCAGCCCTCAGTGCCTTCCTCATTCCGGCTGGCATGGCGTACGCCGAGGCCGCCGGGCTACCGGCCGTTACGGGACTCTACGCCTCGATCATCCCCCTGCTCGCCTACGCGGTCTTCGGGCCCTCCCGGGTCCTGATCATCGGCCCGGATTCCAGTCTGGCCCCGATGATCGCGGCCGCCGTCCTGCCCCTCGCCGGCAGGGATCCAGATCACGCGGTTGCCCTGGCCGGCGTTCTGGCGCTGCTGATCGGCGGACTGCTCCTGGTCGGCAGGATCTTCAAACTGGGCTTCGTCACCAGCCTGCTCTCCAAACCCATCCGCGTCGGCTACCTCAACGGAATCGCCCTTGCGATCATGCTGAGCCAGTTGCCCAAGCTGCTCGGCATCCCGGCCCCCGCCGGCTCACTCATCGACACCGCCACAGGCACGGCGCAGGCGGTGGCCGGGGGTGCCGTCAATCCTGTCGCTTTGCTGTTCGGGGCCGGCACCATTGCCGTCATCGTCGCGTGCCGTTTCCTGCCGTGGAAGCTTCCCGGCGTGCTGATCGCCGTCGTGGCCGCCACGGCGCTGACCGCGGCCCTGGACCTGACGACGGCGCTTCCCACCGTGGGGGCGTTGCCGCGCGGCCTGCCGGTGCCCGCCCTCGGNGGCGGGGTCAGCCTGGAGGATGTCCTCGCCCTGCTCGGCCCGGCAGCGGGCATTGCCCTGATTGCTTTTGCCGATACCTCCGTGCTCTCCAAGAGCCTCGCAGCCCGGAGCGGCGTCCAGGTCAACGGGAACCAGGAAATGGGTGCCCTCGGAGTGGCGAACGTGGCCAGCGGCCTCTTCAGCGGGTTCCCGATTTCCGGCAGCACGTCGCGCACTCCCATCGCGCTCGAAGCCGGCGCCAAGAGCCCCCTGGGCGGAGTCGTGGCCGCAATCCTCGTGGTGCTGTTCATGGTCCTGGCGCCCGGCGTGACGACGTACCTGCCCTCCACCGTGCTCGCCGGCGTCGTGATGGTTGCAGCGGCGTCGATCCTTGACCTGAAGACCCTCCGCCGGCTGCTCAGGATGAGCCGGACCGAGGCCGCGCTGCTGGTTGCCACCTTCCTGGGCGTCGCCTTTGTGGGTGTCCTCGAAGGCATTGTGGTCGCCATCGGCCTGTCCCTGATCGCCTTCGTGCTCCGCGCCCTGGACCCGTACCGCACCGAGCTGGGCAGCGTGGGGGACGTGCCCGGGTACCACGACCTGAGCCGGCACCCCGAAGGCCAGCGCGTTCCGGGGCTCGTGATCGCACGCTTCGACGCCCCGCTGTTCTTCGCCAACGGCGCCGTCTTCACCGACCACATCAGAACGCTCGTGGCCAACGCGCCGAACCCGGTGCGGTGGGTGATTGTGGCGTCCGAGGCCATCACGGGCCTGGACACCACAGCGCTGGATGACCTCGTGGCGCTCGACGACGAGCTCGCGAAGCGCGGGATCAGCATGGTGTTCGCCGAGATGAAGGGCCCCATCAAGGACCGCCTGATCCAATTCGGCGTCAGCAGCCGGTTCGGCCGGGACCATTTCTACCCGACTGTCACCAACGCGGTGCGGAGCTACAAGAGGGCCTTCGACCTGGAGTAGGGCAGGTTTTAGGTTCTCAGCCCAGCAGCGGAACCACGTCGATCCTGCCGTCGGGGCTGACAGTCACGAG
>NZ_AUPJ01000335.1 GCF_000427315.1 Arthrobacter sp. TB 26 | reverse complement strand
CGCCTCAGGCGGGAAGCAGGAAGCCGTCGCGGACCAGGTTCCCCACCTCGGTGAGGAGCCCGCTGCGGAAGGTCCCGCTGTCCCAGTCCTCGCCTCCACCCAGCAGCGCCTCGAGGGCGCCGATGATCTGCCCAACGGACAGGTCGCCGTCGCACGCTGAGACAAAGCCAGCCAGTTCGGTGCTCAGCAGGTTGGTGCGGCGGAGCCCGGCACCCTGGCGCAGCAGGATGACGCCGGGGTGCTCGGCGCCGGGGCGCTGGTGCCGCTCCTCGGTGACGTCCTCGGCAACAAGCAGGTGCGCGGCCGCCAGGTCGTGGCCGGCCAGCCAGTCGGCGCGTTCCACGGCGGCACCGAGGTGCGGGCCAACGGGCTGCTCGATCGGATAGGTGATCTCCTCGAAGCGCCTCAGCACCGGGGAGCCCTGGACGGGCCGCCGCAGCCAGATCATCCCGAAACCGATGGCCTCGACGTTGCGGGAGGCGAAGTCGTCCAGATACGCGGCGTAGGAGTCCTGGTACAGGCGCCGGTCGCGGGCCTCGGAGGCGTCCTGCAGCCACGTCTCGGCGTACTGTTCCGGGCTGACCTGCTCGCGCTGGATAAACCAGACGTCCGCGTCCGGACTGGCCCAGTTTTGCGGCCGTTCGGGCCAGTCGGAGCCCGCCGGGATCTCCCAGTTGCCCAATAACTGGGCTGTTCCGCCAGGGGTGAGTGCCGCGGGAAGGTCCCGGACCAGCGCGGCGACGATGTCATCGCCCGGCAGGCCGCCGTCGCGGTAGGTGAACTGGTCCGCGGCGGCCTCGCCCAGGCTGCGCGGCGTGATCACGAACGGCGGGTTGGAGACCACCAGCTCAAATTCCTCGCCCGCCACCGGTTCGAGCAGGGAGCCCTGGCGCAGGCTCACCCGGGCCTCCAGATCGGCGGGGTCCAGGTGCAACTGGCCGGCGTTTAACAGGAGGTTGAAGCGCGTGAACGCCAGCGCACGCCTGGAGATGTCGGTGGCGGTCACATGCTCGGCGTGGTGCAGCAGGTGGAACGTCTGGATGCCGCAGCCGGTGCCAAGGTCCAGGGCGCGGGCCACATGCCGGCGGGCGGTGACCTGCACCAGTGTGGTGGATGCCTGCCCGATCCCGAGCACATGGTCGTGGCGCAGAACGCCGGGGCGCTGGTGGGCGGCCAGGTCGCTGGCCACCCAGAGCTCCGCGCCGCCGCTGCCGACGGTGTTTTCGTTTTCCCCCTGGGTGCCGTCCCCCGGGGTCCCGTCCCAGCCGTACGGCCGCAGATCCACCTTCGCCTGAACCAGGCCATCCGCGGACGCCTCCACGAGGCCCAGGTCCAGCAGGCCCGCTGTGCCGATGCCGGGAAGGGAGGCGTCGAGCGTTGCGGCGGG
>NZ_AUPJ01000334.1 GCF_000427315.1 Arthrobacter sp. TB 26 | reverse complement strand
CGTCTCCACACGGTGACGCCGGCGCCGGTGACGTCCTCGATGACCCGGTGCAGCGGTGCCGGGTCGGCGCCGGTCACCAGGACGACGTGCCCGATGGTCCGTTTCCGGGCGGGGCCCGCCGCCGCGAGGACGGCACGCTCGTGGCGCCATACGGCGAAATGGTAGCCAGCGACAAGGCCGGTTGCCACGAGCAATCCGAGCGGGGCCCGGATCCTGTCCACGAGGCTGCCGCCGGAAATGTCTCCGAGATAGAACTCGAACATCCGGTACCCGATAACCAGCAGGGTGATGACGGCAACCACGGCGCTGAGCCCGAACACGACGATCAGGTAGACCCGCCGGGAGTTCAGCCACGTCCCGGAGTCGCCGGCGGGACGTGGCGTCACCACGGGTTCCCGGTCGAGCGGTTTCCACGTGAGCCACCAGACCGGGCCTCCGACCAGGAGCGAACTGATGCCGCCGAGCAGGAGCGTGCGCGTCCCGGAGCCCGCCAGCGGGGTCGCTGCCATGGCGAGGGCAGCATTGACGATGACGCCGATCCCGGAGGCCGCGGCAACCAGGGCGACGCCGGAAGTCACCAGCCTGCTTCCCTGCCGGATGGTTTCCGAACTCCCACGCGCCAGCCCCCGGTGGTACACCCAGACGAGTGAGCCGACGGCTGCGGCGGCGATGGCCGGCGCCAGCGGCTCAAGCATCAGGTCCATCGATTCAATGCGGTCGAAGGCGAGCCGGAGCAAGACGAACAACGCAACTCCGGCACCGCCGAGGGTCAGCACTCCGGCGCCCAGGACGCCGACGGCGATGAGCGCGACGCTGGCGAGTCCCGTGCGCAGCAGCCGGCCGCCGTCGTGCTTCCAGTGCCACCACCAGACCAGGCCGCCGCCCACGGCCCAGACGAGTGACTGCAGCACGGAAACCCACCAGGGCTTGCCCACCGTCGCCGCTGCCGTGGCACCCCGGAGGGCGGCGTCCAGGAGGGTGGACAGGGCCCCTACAGCGCCGCTGACTCCTATCACCAGACCGATGTAGGTACCGAGCACCGTGGGTACATCGGTCAAGTCCAGCGGACGCTTGCGGGGGTGCCGCCACATCCACCGGTGCCAGACCCAGACGGCCGCCCACACCAGCCCGGTGGCCAGCGACTGGCGCCACTGCAGCGACTGGCCGCCGATCAGCGTGGTCAGCGTACTCAGCAGGTTGCTCGTCGCCAGGATGAGCGAAAGCACATAGGCGCCGGTCAAATACAGGCCCCAGCCGACGGATACCCGTTCTGCTTCATCGCCCAGGCGCCGCCAGACAACCCACCAGAGGAGCGCGGCGAGCGGCCCGCCAATCAGGGTGAAGGCCAGCGAGCGCGCCAGCCCCGCCACGTCCCCCGTGGCCAGCTCCGTGCCCGCCACCAGGAGCCGTCCCAGCAGTCCGCTGAGTCCGACGGCGGCGACCACCACGAGGGCGAACAGCAGCAGGTAGGTGATCAGGCGGCGGACGGTCCGCTGGGCCGAGCCCACGACGGATTCGGCGCTCATCACTTCACCGCCGTGTTCTGGCACACGGTCAGTTGCCACGGAGCCCTGTCGATCAGCCACTTGTCCCCTGTTTTGACGAGGTCAAAGCCATCCTCCATCTGGTACTCGGCGCTTCCGAACGGCCCGCCGCCCTCCGAGACGGTGATCAGCACCTTGACGTCCGCGGAGGCCGGGCGTTCGGTCGTTGAGACCAGCGTGACGCGGAGGTTGTCCGCAGCCATCCGTTCGATGGTGCTGCTGCAGCGGGCCTTGGCGGCGTCAGTCAGGTAGGTGGCCGCGGCGGCCTCGTCCCCGGCGATCACGGCAGCGGAATACCGCTGGACCACCCCGGCGGGGGTTGCCTCGTCCACCGTCGCCGGCTGTCCGCGGGTGAACACCACAATGAGGGCGACGATCACCAGCACGGCTATGGCGGCAAGTATGGCCAGCAGGGTCCGGTCCGGCCGGTGCGGTTCCGCAGCTGGCCCTGTTCCCTGCGCGGCCGCTACCGGTTTGCTTGACTCGGGTTCGTTCGCCTCTGGACTCATGCCGCCAGTATGCAGCAGGCAGGGCTCGCCGTCATGGTGTCTTTAGGCCCCACTCCGCCCTGACCTGCGGTTTCGCCGCCGTCGGACACCCCTGACGATCAGCCAGCCGACGACGGCGGCCAGGGCGGCGTAGACGGCAAAGTTGAGGAATCGGGAGTATTCGTCGATGAGCCGGTACTGTGCCCCGAGCAGAGCCCCCAGCCCGATCAGCAGCGCGTTCCAGATGCCGCTCCCCGCGACCGTGAACGCGCTGAACGTGCCGAGATGCATCCGATCGGCACCGGCGGGCAATGAGATCAGGCTGCGCACTCCCGGCAGCAGCCTGCCGAAGAAGACCGCTGACCTGCCGTGGCGGCTGAACCAGCGGGCGGCCTTTTCAAAGTCTTCGCGGTCCATCAGCGGGAGCCTCGACAGCCAGCGGATCGACCGCTCCAGCCCCAGCCGCGCACCGAGCCAATAGAGCAGCAGCGCCCCGAGATAGGCACCCAGCGTGCTGGTGACCAGCACCAGGGCCATGTTCATGGTCCCCTGCCGGGTGAGGAACCCGGCCAGGGGAAGGATGACCTCGCTGGGAATGGGCGGGAAGACCGTCTCCGCCAGGGTGAAGAGCCCAACACCCCACTCGCCGAGCGCGTCGACGGCTCTCGCGGCAAGACCGACCAGGCCGCTCATCTCGTCGACGGGGGTGGTCGATGTCATGGCTGTCCCGGCCGTTCGGGGTCCTCGAACACTGCAGCATTCCCCTTCCGCGTCATTCGTGGCCAGCCTAACCGAAACCCCCGGCGCCCGGGGCGGCAAGGTCCGTCGACGCCGCCCGCGGCAGGCACTACGCTCGGGAAATGGGAATCGTGCGGAAAGTCGTTGGCGTGCTCACTCTTGTACTGATCGGGCTGGCGGGTACCGGGCCGGCGGCGCTGGCCGTCACGCCGGCAGACATTGTGGTGGAGGACCGGGCGGGGGTCCTGGACCGGAACACCCTCCTGCCGGCGGTGCAGGCAATCGAGTTCTACCAGCCCACCAAGGTGGCCGTCTACACGTACAACGGCTCGTCGTCGGACAACCTGAATGAGGAGGTCCTGCGTTTTGCCCGATCCGAGCATCCGGAATGGATCAGCGGGGATGGCCAGAAATGGGCGAACGGGCTCTTCATCTTCGCCCTGGACCCGGTGGGCCGGCATGTGGGCACGTACATGGGTGAGGATCGGAAGGTCTCGCCGGAACAGCGCGAGGACATCCAGAACGCCTCCAAGGACCTCCTTCGCGATGCCCAGTGGACGGAAGGCACCGTTGCCGGCATCAAGCGCGGGGCGGAACTGATCAACCAGCCGTGGTACCGGTCCACGGCGTTCCTCGTCACCGCCTGGACCGCTGTGGCGGTCGCCGTCGCAGGCGTCGCGGCGCGGCTGATCGTGCGCTGGCGGACGAGGGTCAGTTGCCGCAAGGAACTGGCCCGCGGCGACGCCAGCTACTCCAGCGTCAGCATGGATCTCCAGGTCACCGAGCTCAACGCCAGCACCATCCCGGACGCCTCCCGCTATGGCAGCACTGTGCTGGAGAAGCACCGGACCTTTATGGCGAAGTACAACACCGCCACCGGTCTCTCCAACCGGGTCCATGCCCTGTCCCCCAAGGATCTGGGCAAGCGGCCAAACCTGCGGCTGGTCCGGAGCTACGCCGACGCCGCCGCAGAACTGGACGCCCTCGACGACGTCATCGCCGACACCAACGCCCTGCTCAACCGGGGCTCCGCCTGGGCCCCTGCCTGGGACCGGCAACTCGCTCCCTTCCGCGCCGACCTCGCCGCGATCGAACAGATGCTCAGCAGGCGCCACGCCGAGGGTGACTCCGCGACCGCGGCGGCCCTGCGCTCCTTCCGGGACGAAAGCCACCGCGACATCGAACAGTGGACCGCGGAACTCGCGGAGGGCACCATCACGCCGGAGACAGCCCTTGACCGGCTGCGTGATGCGCGCACCCACCTGTCCGAGCTGCTCAAGAACCACGCCGATACCGTCATTGCAGGCTTCGCCAAAAACGAGAAGGAAGCCGGGCTCATGCGCAAGGACATGGAGAGCGCGCAGGCCGGAAGCAAGGACAAGTTCGGGCGCACGTATGAGCCCAGCATCCTGGGCACCGTGTATCCGGCGTACTACTTCTTCTCCGTGCCCACCTTCAATTCCGGTTTCAATACCGGGGTCAGCAGCGTCGGCAGTGCCCGGGGCGGCGGCGGCAGCACGACCGGCTACGGCGGGAGCGGCGGGAGCTTCTCCGGCTCCGGGAGTTCATCGAGCTTCTAGCGGGGGTCAGTCGGTCTTGCTGCGTTCGACGACGAAATCCCCGCCGGGGAACAGGATGGTCTCGTGGCCGTCGTCGAACCTGACGTGGTAGGGCGGGGCACCGTCTGCCCCTTTGACCTCCAGGATTTCCCCGTGCCGGTCCGATGACTCGACCGTGTGGCCTCGGATGATGATGCGGTCTCCCTGGGCTGCTTTCATGGCATTCACCTCCCTACTCCAGCCTACGGTTGTGTGTCCTTCGGGGGAACGGACGCTTCGTCAGAAGAGCCCGGCGGTGACGGTCCCGGTGAGCTGGTGGATAACGCGGGTCCGGGCCGCCATGTCCGACATATCCCGGCCAAGCGTGTAAACCACAAACACGTAGGCCCGCTCCCCCTGCACCAGAATGCTCGCGTCGTGCAGGTATCCGTTCAGCAGGCCGTACTTGTGGAAGACGGTGACCCCGGGAGGTACGGCAGCGGGGATGAGCACTTCGTAGTTGGTTTTCTGCATGTAGGACAGCAGCTGACGGGTGTTCTCGGCGTTGAGCAGCCGTCCGCTGTAGAGCTCGGTCAGCGTACGTGCCATCTCCGCCGGAGTCAGGGTGTTGAGCGACCGGTCGTAGGGGATGCCGATCGAGGCGGCATAGTTGGTCAGTCCCCGGTAGCCGACCGCGGACAGGATCAGGGCCCACGATTCGTTGTTGCTTTGCTGGACCATCTGCCGGATCTGCTGGCCCGCGGTCGACGCCCCCATCGGTGTCCCGAGCGAGGCCTTGCCCGTTTCCACCAGATGGTAGTAAGCCGCGGCGGCGAGGATTTTCCCGGTACTCGCGGCCACGAACTTGGTCGTCACGCCATATTCGTGGACCATGCCGTCCTCCACGTCGATCAGGGCCACGCCCACCCGGTAGCCGCTGTTCGCCTGGATGACGGCATTGATTTCCGCGTCCAGCGCCGCCCCGATGGCGGGCTCGGG
>NZ_AUPJ01000333.1 GCF_000427315.1 Arthrobacter sp. TB 26 | reverse complement strand
AGGGCCAGGAACGCCAACTGAAAACAGGGCCACCGACCATTATGGAAGGTGATCAATTTGGATGATTGGGCGGAGATACGCCACCTGTTTTCGACGGGCAAGCACTCGAAGCGTGAGATCGGCAGGATCGTGGGGGTTTCCCGCGGAACGGTGGAGCGTGCGCTGGAGTCGGACCGGGTGCCGAAGTACCAGCGGGCAGCGGGAGTATCGAGTTTTGATGCGTTTGCTCCCAGGGTGCGGGAGCTGTTGGTGAAGACTCCGACGATGCCGGCCGCAACGCTGGCGGAGCGGGTTGGTTGGTCCGGTTCCGCGTCGCTGTTCCGGGCGAAGGTCGCCGCGATCCGGCCTGAATACGCTCCGCCTGACCCGGCCGACCGTCTGGTCCACGAGCCGGGATTCCAGGTCCAGTGCGATTTGTGGTTCCCGCATGATCCGCTACCCGTCGGTGAGGGTCAGACTGACACGCCCCCGGTGCTGGTGATGACCTCGGCGTTCTCGGGATTCATCCAGGCACGGATGCTGCCCTCCCGCACGACACCGGATTTGATCGGTGGGATGTGGGCGCTGCTGCAGGATGCGCAGGCGGTTCCGTCCAGGCTGTTGTGGGACAACGAGTCCGGCATCGGTCGGCGCCGGCCCACGGAGCCGGTGGCCGCGTTCGCCGGATCCTTGGGGCTGGAGGTCAAACTGCTGCCGCCGCGGGATCCGGAGTCCAAGGGCATGGTCGAGCGGATGAACAGGTTCTTCCGGCAACGCTTCATGCCGGGCCGGGACTTCCGCTCACCAGCGGATTTCAACGGTCAGCTGGAGGACTGGCTGCCCAAGGCCAACCACCGGTATTCCCGGTCCCGCCACGGCCGTCCTGACGAGCTGATCGTCCTGGACCGGGAGAAGATGCGGGAACTACCGCCGGTGACACCGGACACGGTATTCCGCAACGCGGTGCGGCTGCCGCGGGATTACTACGTGCGGGTGTTCTCCAACGACTATTCCGTGGACCCGTCGTTCATTGGGCGGATCGTGGATGTCACCGCTGATCTGGACACCGTCTGGGTCACGCACGATGGGGTGCTCATCGCCACCCACGTCCGGGCCTGGGCGCGGCATCTGGTGGTGACCGACACGGCCCATGTCGCCCGCGCGGCGGTGATGCGCCGGGACTTCCGGACCCAGCGGGTGCGCCGCCCCGAACCCGAGGAAGCCGTGCAAATCCGGGATCTGGCCGCCTACGACGAGATCTTCGGCATCGACCTCGGACAGGACCCGGCCGTGCTGCTGGAGGCGGCGTCATGAGCGGGACACCCTCGCAGATCGAGTACTACGCCCGTGCGCTGCGCGCACCCCGGATCAGCGATGGGTTCCGCCGCCTCGGGGACCAGGCCCGGGACGCCGGCTGGTCGCACGAGGAGTATCTGGCCGCCGTCCTCTCCCGGGAAGTCTCCGAACGCGAAGCCTCCGGAGCCGCGACACGGATCAAGGCCGCCCGGTTCCCCGCGCACAAGGACCTCGAGGAGTTCAACTTCGACCACCAGCCCTCCGCGGACCGGAACCTCATCGCTCACCTGGGCACCAGCGTATTTCTCTCCGAGGCCAAGAACGTGGTCCTGCTCGGGCCTCCCGGCACCGGCAAAACCCACCTCGCGGTCGGCATCGGCATCAAGGCGGCCAAGGCCGGGCACCGGGTCCTCTTCGACTCCGCGACGGGCTGGGTCGCCCGCCTGCAGGAGGCTCATTCCCGCGGGAAACTCGCCCAGGAACTGGTCAAGCTACGCCGCTACAGTCTCCTGGTGGTCGATGAAGTCGGCTATATCCCGTTTGACCAGGACGCCGCGAACCTGTTCTTTCAGCTGGTCTCCAGCCGCTATGAACACGCCTCGATGATTCTGACGTCCAACCTGCCCTTCGCCCGCTGGGGCGACGTCTTCGGGGACCTGACCATCGCCTCGGCCATGATCGACCGGATCGTCCACCACGCCGACGTCATCAGCCTCAAAGGCAAAAGCTACCGGCTCAGAAAACACCAGCCCACGGCCAGTACGGCACAATAGAACGAACAACAAGTGGCCCTGTTTTCAACTGGCACTAATGGCCCTGTTTTGGGTTGGCGTTAACAAACTGGACCGCACCCTCATTACTGGCATCCATGACGACGAAGGCCTGCAAGCGCTCGGCGCCGCAATGGCGGAGTTCGCACGCCGGCTCGGCGCCACCGTTGTCGCGGAGGGCATCGAAACCGAGGCCGAACTGGCTGCTGTCACCGAAATCGGGATGACGGCCGGACAGGGCTTCCTTCTCGGACGGCCGACGATCGATGAACGCGACTGGGAGAACTGGCGGTTGCAGACATGGCCGGCTGCTGGCCGGTTCAACTAGACCCAACGAAACAGCCGTGACTCGTCCCGACCGGAGAAGAACGATCAACAAAACAACGACGCTTGTAGCTCCCCAGACAGTTCTTTGGACGGTCCTTGCCGGCAAAGAGGAGGCACTGGCCCTTCTGGGCGTCGCCGCACGGAAGAACGGCTTCAGGCCGCCATCATTCGAAGCCTCTGGCGTCCTCCTCGAGATTCCGAGGTCGCTGCGCAAGAGGCGGCCGGCGTCCCGCCTGGCCGGAGCCGTCACGGAGACGGAACGGGGCACCGCAATCTGCTGGAGCAGCGGAGAGGACATACAACGAGAACATGGACACCTTCTCAGCGTTGAGGAAGCTCTGCCAGCCGGAAAAATCTACTACCACGGTATGGAAGAAGCTTGCGCGGCATCAGGTCTCGTCTTCGAGGGACGGCGGGCATTCCGCAACGTAGTCCGCAGCCTTGCCGGCGATGAACGGGTGCTCGCCGTCGCCAAGGGGAAGCTGGCCTCCGAACCGGGCATCGTGGCTCTAACGGACCAGCGTCTCTTGTTTGTGCAGGATGACGTCCTTGGTAGTCCGACCTTGAACGTCCCCCTCTCCTCGATCGGCAGGATCGTTCTGGGGAAGAAAAGCACCGGCGAAACCCTGCGCATAGGGATCAAACCACCCACAGTCATGATTTCGCATATGGGTCACGGCGAAGGCCACGGCATCACGGCAAAATTCAGAGAATGCATGAACGAGCTTTCCCGTACCACACCGGTGTTTCCCATGCAGGGAGAATCCTCACAACCGGCGGCTACCCTATCGCGGTCAATCCCGCACGGACTGGACAAGTCCCTGCAGCCCTGAGTCTCGTTGAGGATTCCCTGGGTCGGCAGTGGTTCCTGTCTGCCCGACGGCACGGCTGGGTTCCGCGCCACCGGACTGTGGACAGTGGGTGATCCCGGAGTGGGAACGCGTCGCGGACGAATGCGACGTCGCCCACTTCACGATCCTGGTCTACCTCAGCAGTGCGACGCGTGCCCTTCAGGTCGACCTCCACACGGTCCGTGACGCTGAGCAGCTCTTGAGGGCGGAGAGCGACGAAAGGTAGAAAACGCGCAGGAGCCTGCGGTCGTAGCACCGGGGGCGGTGGTGGTTCCCGCTGATCCTTCCGGAGTCCCGGGGTGCGGGGACGAGTCCGGCGACGCCAGCGAACCGGTCCGCGGTCTGAAAGACGGTGAGGTCTCCGCCGGTGGCGCCGAGGAACTCCGCGGCAAGGACGGGGCCGAAGCCGGGCATGCTCAGCAGCACCTGGGTGTGCTGGTGTTCGGTGACCCTCTGACTGATCAGCGCATCAAGATCGGCCAGTTCCTCGTTCAGGGTGATGATTTCCCGGGTGAGGGCGGCGACGATCTGTTCCCCGAGGTGCTGGGCGGGGACGGTGGTGTGCTGGGATTTCGCGGCGTCGATGGCGGCTTGGGCGACTGCGGCGGAGGATCGGGTGCCGTGTTTCTTCAGCCAAGCTTGGAGTCTGGTCTGGCCGGTGCGGCGGATCCCGTCCGGCGTGCGGTGTCTGGTCAGCAGCAGCAGAGCGGCCTTGGAGCGGCTGTAGTCAAAGGCCCGCTCCAGCGCGGGGAAGTACTCCAGCAGCTGGGCCTGCAGGCGGTTGATCGCCCGCACCCGGTCCGCGGATTTGTCGGCCCGGCGGGCGGTGAGGATCCGCAGCCCTGTACTGATCTCGCCCCCGGCCCGCAGCGGTTGCAGGTCGCGGCGCATCCGGGCCTGATCAGCTATCACAGCGGCGTCTTTCGCGTCCGTTTTGCCTTCGCCGCGGTAGAGCTTGGAGGCGTGGTGGACGATCCGGCCCGGGATGTAGAGAATGCTCTGGCCGTGAGCCACGAGGATGGCGATCAGCAGCGCCGGGCCGCCGTGGTTCAGGTCCGTCGCCCAGAGCACAACGTCCCCGTCGGCCCGTTTCAGGACGGCGGCGATGAGCTCAAGCAGGGCTGGTTCGTCGTTGGGGATTTTCTGCGAGAGCAGCCGCTTTCCGTCGGCATCGATCACGACGCGGGGTGGCGGGCGGCCAATCCTACGAAGCCGTCACGACGTGAGTCGTCCGGCCACAGCAACAAAGCCATACCCGCCTCCCCCGGGCAGCCACGACCCTACAACGGCCACGGAACCACCCGACAACACCATAAGGACAGCAGCAAAAAACAGAAAAAACACTTCTACAGCCCGAGCGCAGCGAGGACCTTTTCTACCGGTGCGGGCGCTACCTGGGCGAGGCTGGACAGCGAGGGCGTCCGTCACCCGCCCTTCAGGAGAACCTATTGTTCGGTGCTCTCGCGTTCAGCGAGGGCTTGCTGGTAGCGGTAGAGCGTTGCGCGGCTCCAGCCGACGAGGCGGGCGGCGTCTTCCGCGGTGCGTCCCTTCGCGCGGGCGTCCTGGGCGATCGCCAGCTTGTCCGCGATGACGTTCGGGTCGGACACCGGCCGGCCGAAGCGTGTGCCGTTCTGCCTCGCGGCTGCGATGCCGGCGTTGACCCGCTCGACGATCAGATCGCGCTCATACTCGGCAAGGGTGGCGAGCATATTCAGCATCATGCGCCCGGTCGAGGTCGCCGGGTCAGTGTCGTCAGCGATCGAGCGCACATGGACACCCCGGTCGCGCAGCAGGGCCACTGTGTTGAGCACGTCGATCAGCGACCTGCCCAACCGGTCGACCCGCCACACAACGACGGTGTCGCCCTCCTCAGCGTAATCGAGGAGCCTTTTCACTCCGGGACGTTCGATTGCCGTCTTGCTTCCCGAGGTCACATCGGCGAAGACGTCGCGTTTCTGCACGCCGACGGCGACCAAGGCGTCAAGCTGAAGCTGGGCGTCCTGGCCGGAAGTACTCACGCGCGTATAACCCAGTTGTCTCACTCAGCCATTCTGACTCGGAAAGTCCCCGGAACGCCCTCGCTGAGACGATTTATGGTGAGACGAGTTAGCGAGACATCGGCGGGTCCGGCTTTCTCAGCCGCTTGGCCGGCTCATCCGGTCGTGAGTCAGTGTCTTGGAAAGCTGTAGCGTTTCAAGACAGCAGATGGCCGGGCTTGTTCCAGTTGCGCTGTCCACGTCAGCGACATTCCCTGTGATCGAGTGTCCGACCTCGGCGGGCTGTTTAGCTCATGTATTCTTCGAATGATCCTTTGATTTCTACAGGCTGGCGCTCTTGATGAGATCGTTTCGCTGCGATGGCGATTGAGAGGGCCGCCCATCCGTCAGCAAAGGTTGCACCGGGAATGGGTCGTGCTTCGGAAATAGCGTCAGCGAACGCTTCCCATTGGCGTGCAAAAGATGACCCGAAAGCAACGTCGGGTGCTTGGGCGAATCGTGGACGTCGGCCGGTGCCTTCGGCGTTTGATACTGATACGTCTGGGGCGCCGCCGACTCNCGGGCCGTTACTTGGCCCGAGGAACCGAAGATTTCCACCCGTCCGTCGAAGCCGTACGCGGAGCGTCGCGAATTCTCTATGGTGACAAGCATCCCGGAATCGTATTCAAGGAGCAGCTTGGCTGAATCAATGTCGTCATATGCGGCGAGTTCGGGGTCGACAAGGGCCGACCCGGCAGCATAGATGCGCGTTGGTTCCTCGTCGACGAGGAACCGTAAGAGGTCCAAGTCGTGGATGGTCATGTCCCGGAACAATCCACCGGATCCTTGTACATATCGATATGAGGGCGGGTTAACCACCCGGGTCACGATGTGGATGGCTTCCAGCCGTCCGGCGCTTCCGGCATCGAGTTGTTCCCGCACGAGCTGGAACGTCGGATCAAAGCGGCGGTTGAAGCCGATTCGAACGCGGGACGCTCCCTCGGCACCTATGCGTTTCCACGTCTCCTCCACGCGTTCAATATTCTGGTCAATCGGCTTTTCGCAGAGCACGGCTTTTCCGGCTGCGACTGCTTGCTCTATCAGATCGCAGTGTGTGGGCGTCGGCGTCGCGATGACCACCGCGTCAACAGCAGGATCTCCCCAGATGGTATCCAAGTCTGTAACGGCATGGGCGTGATACCTGGCTGCCAGACGCTCGGTGTCGGGATGACGGCTGCGAACGTAGAGGAGCTTAGAATCGCTGTGCTGTGCGATGGCCCCGGCATGAACTGCGCCGATTCTTCCTGCTCCAAGTAATGCAACACCTAGTGTCATTGGTTTTTCCTTCT
Source organism: Arthrobacter sp. TB 26 (assembly GCF_000427315.1). Classification (GTDB taxonomy): domain Bacteria; phylum Actinomycetota; class Actinomycetes; order Actinomycetales; family Micrococcaceae; genus Arthrobacter. Next base: position 31,148 of record NZ_AUPJ01000333.1, on the reverse strand, counting down.
AGTGGTTCTCTGCAGTCCGGTCAAGGGCCCAGCTGCTTCTGGATTGTTTGGGACCGCCCGCTTCGTGGTCGTTTTCCGGGGCACGGATGGGAGCTGGCGCGGCCAGAGACGGGCAACCGGCAGAGCACGACGTTGGGTTTCTGAGGCGTCCCAAACAGCGCAGAGGATGCAGACGGGCCTTTCGAACGGAGAGGCCCGTCTGCAGTTTGGGTCAATACCCGGGAGCAACGCGATCGGACGGAACCAGATGGGGGCGTTGAGCGCGTATCCGGGGTAGTACGTGGGATTCACGGTATTGCTCAAAGGTCTTTCGGAAGCTGTCGTCGGTGGCGATGTAGCCGGTGTAGCCGGCACGCCGGCTTTTAGACATGTCGGCGAGCATCTCGATCCACCGGCCGAGGTCCCCGTCGGTGTGCCACCATGAAGCGACTCGGTTGACGTCCGGTTCAACAAGGTTGTCTTGTTGGGCGATCCGACGCCAGGTGTCTTCGCTGTCGACCATTTGCTTGGTCAACGGCATGCGCTCTTCCGGGAAGTCCGCAGCCTGAACTCCGAGCATCTCTGCGATGAGCGGCCACATTGTGCGCCAGCGGAACACGTCGCCGTTGACGACGTTGTACGCCTCGTTGCCAACGCCGGGGGTTGTTGCTGCCCAATGCATATGATCCGCGAGCAAATCGGCGTCCGTCATGTCGCCAAGCCCATCCCAACGAACCCGCGACCCGGGGAACACGAATGGCCGTCCCTCTTCTCTGCAGATTGCTGCCTGGGCTCCGAGTGTGGCAGCGATGTTCATGGCGTTACCGACAGCATGCCCAACGATGGTATGTGCCCGGTGGACGCTCCAGGCAAACGCATAGGTTTCGGCGGCACGGAATAGCTCGTCCTCTTGGGCGTAGTAGAACATCTTGATTGGAAGCCTGGGCGCGTCTTCCTTGAACGGTGTGTCAGGCGTTGGGATGGTGCCCTGCAGTTCAGGCGGTCCGATGTACTGTTTGAGCCCGGTGACGAGGGCTACGTGTTGCACAGCTCCTCCTTTTCCTGCGGCCTCCAACGCCCGCCGCACCATCATGCCGTTCACGGCAATGTTTTCGGCTTCTGTGGGGTGGCGTTTCCAGGCAGTGTAGAAAACGTGGGTCGGAGCGAGCTCGGTGATCTCACGCAGGTCGGACTCGCCGGCCAAATCGACGGCGATGGTACGGGCCCCTGTCGGGGAGCCGGTGTTGCCGCGCGATACTCCCCATACTTCGAATCCTTCATGTTCGAGTTTATGAACAAGTGCGGCGCCCGAGACGCCGGTGGATCCAATTACGATCGCCTTATTCTGACGAGCCAATGTTTGTTCCTCTGCGATTATGCGTCGACAGCGGGTTGCTGCTGGACGGTTTGATCTTTGGACTCGGTACGCTTAGGCACCGGCGGGAGGACTTTGCGAGCGAAGGCTACGAGGATTGCCGCGAGCAGCAGGAAGACTGACATGATCGCGATTCCGGTGGAGTTGCTACCCGTGGCGTCTTTCGCGAAGCCGAAGATGATGGGTCCGACGAATCCGCCAACGTTGCCGATCGAGTTCACCATGGCCAACAGGACAGCAGCCATGACGCCGGTGAAGACGGTGGTCTGGAGTCCGTAAAAGAGGGGGGCCGCGGACTGGACCCCGCACAGGGCGACCGTCAGGCCCACGAGGGCAATCCACGGGTTGTTGACGAACGCGGCTACAGCAAGGGCAACAGCGGACATCGCGTACAAGGCTACGAGCCACCGGACGTGGTGTTCGGAGTTCCGGGTGAGTCGCTGAACCAGCAGGATGCTGAAGAACACGAAGGTCCAGGGGATGGCCGAGATGAACCCGCTGTTGACCGCCGAGGTCCCCAAGCTTGCGGAGATGATCTGCGGCAGGAAGAAGGTCACGGCCCAGAACCCGGTGAGCGAGAGGAAGTAGGTGATGGACAGGTACCACGTCTTGCTATTGCGAAGGGTGATGAGGATGCGTTTGAACTCTCCAACGCCGTCGTGCCTGTCTTCCGGAAGCTCAGACCTTACCTGGGCGGTGAGGAAGTCGGCGTCGTCTTGCGAAAGCCACTTTGCCTCGTGCGGGGTGGACGGAAGGAAACGCAAGACCACTAACCCGATGACCATGGTGATTGCACCTTCGACGACAAATACCCAACGCCATCCCTCAAGCGGATCGATGGAAAGGAACAGCTGCAGGAGTCCTGAGGTGATGAGCGAACCGAACATGAACGCAAGCGGAACCGCGAGCTGGAAGTACATCAGGGGCTTGGTCTGCTTGCGCTTCCGGAACCACAGCGTGATGAACAGGATAATCCCGGGGCTGAGCCCGGCCTCTGTCGCACCGAGCAGGAACCTTGCAAGCCCCAGCTGGAAGTCGTTTTGCACCAATGCGGTGAGCGCAGTCACCAGCCCCCAGGAGATGATAATCCGTGCGAGCCACCTGCGGCTGCCGTACTTCGTGAGGGCGACGTTGCTCGGGATCTCGAAGAGTACGTAACCCCAAAAGAACAGACCGGCGGCAAAACCGAACGCCGTCGCGGTCATTCCCAGGGATTTGTCGATCGGCGCGGCGAGAATAGCCAAGTTGGCGCGGTCAAGTTGGGAGATGAACTGCATCACCACCACGAAAGGGATGATGCGCCAGAATACGGTACGGAGAAGGATGTCTTCCCGCAGACCCGACCCACCGGGAGCCTGTGTAATGCCATGCGTCATTGCAGTGCCTTTCACTAATACGAAATGTAACAGCCCCGGTGCTTCGTCGATGAAGCCCGATCCGGTCAGACTGCCTGTGTGCGGTTTCCGAACAGCTTCGGGTACCGTGAGATTCACCATATTCGTTATATTGGTTATTTTCAACTGCTGGTACCTGAGAGGATCACATCGCCGTGGACAGACTACGAGGCAAGACCGCACTTATTACCGGGGCTGAAGGGGGCCTGGGAAACGTCATCGCCGGACGGTTCCTCGCCGAGGGCGCTACGGTGTTGGGGCTTGATGTGCTGGAGGCGCCGCGTCCAGGGTCAATCCTTGCGGGCGCGAACGCGTACTATGCGTCCGTGGACATCACCGACGAGAACGCTGTGTCCGCAGCCGTGGACGCCTTCGTTCGCGACCACTCCCGACCGAATGTGCTGGTTAATACTGCCGGTGTCCTCGGGCCGGCCAAGCCCGGGTACATGTCAACGAGTGAGGAATTCGACTTCGTGTTCTCGGTGAACGTCAAGGGGACCTGGGCGGTATCGAAGGCGACCGTTCCCCACATGATCGAGGCCGGCGGGGGAAGTATCATCAACTTCTCATCCATCGCTGGCCTGGTGGAGGAACCTCGGCGCTGGCGCTTTATCACTCTGCCAAGGGGGCGGTGCGGCTGATGAGCAAGGCGGATGCTGCGGACCTGGCGCAGTTCGGCATTCGCGTGAATTCGCTCCACCCTGGGTCGATTGAGACGCCGATGGCGCAAGCGGCAGCGGCAAACAATCCCGCTGGCGCGGACGAGCACTCGAAACGGATCGTCTCCGACCACCTGCTCAAGCGCCGCGGTACACCTCATGAAATCGCCAACGCCGTTTTGTTCCTGGCCTCGGACGAGTCCAGTTTCGTCACGGGAACCGAACTCGTGGTCGACGGCGGATACACGGCACACTGATGGGCAAAGGGTGGGCCCCCTGCGGAGCCCACCCTTAGTTTTCGAACCGTATCGTGTTGCTCAGCGTCCCGATTCCTTCGATCGTCGTCTCAAGGAGATCCCCATCGGCGAGGAAGCGGGGAGGCTTCCGAATGAAACCCACTCCCCCGGGGGTTCCGGTTGCTATAAGGTCCCCAGGTTCGAGCGTGAGAAATTGACTGATATATCGAATCAGTTCCACCGGGCTGAAAATAAGCTCCGAGGTGCTGCCTTGTTGCTCGGCCACGCCGTTCACCTCTGTGCGTATTGTGAGCCCGGCGCCCGTGTCTATCTCGTCGGGCGTGACGACATATGGCCCCACCGGGGTACTTCTGTCGAAGTTTTTCCCTTGGAACCACTCGCTGGTCCGGCGCTGCCAATCTCTGACGCTGACGTCGTTGATGACCGTGTAGCCGGCGATGGCTGCAGCGGCCTGCTGATCGTCCGCGTTTTTTACCTGTTGCCCGATAACCACCGTCAGCTCCGCCTCCCAGTCGATCTCGGTGCTCAAGGCCGGAAGCACAATGTCATCCCGGGGACCGGTGATGGCAGTAGGGACCTTCGTGAATAGAGTCGGGAATTCAGGAGCGGACTTGCCCACTTCGGCTGCGTGGTCGTAGTAATTCAAGCCCACGCAAATAAACTTCCGTGGCTGGGTGACTGGCGATACCAGGGCAGATCCCACGGGTACATCACCACGGCGGGTCGCAAGCGAACGCCAGTCCGGCTGGCTGAGGAGTTCGCCGACATCCTTCGCATCGAAGTAGTCAGCCCGATCCCCGCTGATGCGGAATGCGCGGGTGGAGTCGCCGATACGGGCAGTGCCCAATTTCATGTGATTTCTTTCAGGTCGAAGGAGTCCACGGAAGCTCTATCCGATCATCCGGTGCATTGGGCGATTTCAGGTATGCGATCACTGCCCGGGACTGCCGAACGTTGCGAAGAAAGTGTTCCACACCGGGGGGAACGCTCAACACCTCTCCCGCAGCAAGAACGTGACGCGATGAACTGTCGAGCCAAACCTCGATTTCGCCCGAGAGACCGATAAAGGTCTCGGTGAGGACGCGGTGGAAATGGTTGGTGAAAGTCTCGCCGGGCTCAAAAACGTTCACACCGAGCAACAGCCGGTCTTCATCATTGAGCAGAGGAAGCGGATCAACGCCCGCCAGCGTCACCCATGCGTCAAGCGACAAGGGTAGTGCTGGGCGCTCTACCGGCCGGCTAGCGCCGAAACTTCCGAGTCCGGGAGCGTCGCTCACGCGCGGCGATATCCCTCAAGCGTTGAGTCATCAACGTCGGGAAGGTTGACGACGATATTGTCCGGCGTCCTTGTCGTCAGCCAGACGAGTTCGTCCGTCGTGCTCATGTTTACCTCGACGTGTGGCATGAACGGTGGGACGAACACCCAATCACCTTCGAACATGTCAACGAACTCAGAGAAATGCTCGCCGAAGTAGATCCGCCCATGCCCCTTGAGAACGTAGCCGCCGGTCTCAGCTTCCCCGTGGTGATGGGGAAAGGAACGATAACCGGGATCATTCGAGACCCGCCCGAACCAGATCTTCGTCGCGGGGGTGTGCTGGATGCTGACACCCGAGACCCGGACCGCGCCGCCGGACTGGGCAGTGTTCCCTGGCTCCTCTCCCGCCTTGGTAACCATGGGCTTAACGTCGAGACGCAACTCGCTCATAAGATCGGTCCTCTTTCATTGTCGGCATTGACTAGTGACATAACTAATATATTCGTTATTATGAATATCGACAACCCTTACGAGAGGAACCATCCATGAGCACCCAAAAAGACTCCTACTTCGACTACCGAGTGGTCCACGAAGACGAAACCGGCCGAATTCTTGTGGCCAACTCACTCACGTCATTCGAATCCGATGATCACCGCAACGATGTTGTTGTCGGCGGTTCTTTCGCCGGCGCCCCGACCGGCGTGCTTCCCGTCCGACGGGGCGCCCGNCCCGCGGGTGGCTTGCGCACGAGGCCGGCCCGGGCCTGGATGACGCAGGTGTTGCCGGCCTGGAGATCTCGGATCGCTTTGGAGTGCCCGCCGCCGCAGTTGCCACCATGTCAGCGCGGATCGCCGACGGCATGGGCCTGCTTGAGGGAACCATCTCCCGAGTCAACAAATCCGCCGCCGCGCTCGGACTCGAGCCAGGCATCACGGGCCAGGAAGCCACGCGCATTATGCTGGCCCGGACCTCACCGGGCGAATTCCGGGATGTCACGGGCATTGTGGACGAAAGCACCGTCACCCTGCTCGAAACCGATCAGGGCGGAATCTATTCGTGCTGGTCATCATCCAGGGTCACAGGACAGCACCCCTCGGACGTCTTCTTGCTCGCTTCCCATGGCGCGAAGACCATGGCGCTCTACGTGCTCGAGATCAATCCCAAAGGTGTGATCGTCAACGACGCCGGTCGAGCGTTGGACGACTCTGGGATCGAGGGGCTCGCTGAGCTGGACCTTCACGGAATCGCGGCAGCCGCAGTATCGGCCGATTCCGCACGAATCGGCGATGCATCAAGCACCTACGGAGGCGTTATCTCTGCAGCCAACGACGCTGCGGCCAAGGTTGGAGTCCGAGTTGGCCAAGGGGCTAAAGAAGCCGCCGAACTGATGCTCAACGGCGGGCGTGCAGTCAGCTAGCCGACTGCACGCCAGTTCTGCGGTTGCGCGTTTCGCGTGCCACGTCGAGGTAGTCGATGGGTGAATGCTCGTGCGCAAGGCGCTGTGCCGCCTCGACGTCGTTGCGGATCACGGCCAGGACCAGTTCCTCATGGATGCGCGCCATGGGCCGCTCACCACCGACGACAGAGGGCCAACGGTCAACGTGGATCTCGATATTATCCAAAACGAGGCAGTACATTTCGGATAGAAATTTGTTGGGAGACGTGAGTGCGATCTGGCGGTCTATCTCCCAGATCGCACTCAGGACCTGCGCCGGATCATGTGCCGCCGCCCTGAGCTGCTCGAGAGCCCTTCGAAGGCGCGGCACATCGTCCGGGCCGCACACCGCTGCAGCGCCCATCGCAATATGTTCCTCAAGGGCATCCTGTGCCTGGAATGCGTCGGCAAGTTGCTGGGGGTCGTCTTGAACCGCCAGAAGCGTGTGAGACATCTTCAAACGGCCCACCGTCTGAGCAACAAAGGCCCCACCACGGGGCCCGACCCTTAACTCCAGGTAGCCACGGTTTTGGAGCAACCGGAGGGCCTCGTTGAGCGTGCCGGGAGCAACTTTATACTGAGCGACCAAATCTGCCTTGGTCCCGACGGGCGTACCGGGCTCAAGTCCGTCTTGCTCTATGCGCATCTGGATCTGGGACGCCAGCCTCGTCGCTTTCGACTCCGAAATCACAGGTCACTTCCTTCGATATATTGCTTTGTATCTCTACGGTACTAGGCAATCGGCGCAGGAGACGTCAGAGAGCCAGCATCCGATCCTCGACAATCACGAAGTCTTCAACCACGTACATCCGCATCTGCGACATGAAATTCGCGGCATCCTCAACCAATGCCAACCCAACTGAGCCACTCAAAGCGGCATCCATTGCCTCGCGGCTCTCGAACGTCATCTCAACAATCCCGTCAACCATTCGCTCCGGCGCAGGGAACGTGGCACGTTCCCCAGTGTCAGTGACATGGTGCTGGGTGTAGGACAGGAGACCTGGCAGCTCGGCCGCGATCGGAGCGTGAACCGCCCGCCAGTGGTCACGGAACTGCTCCAGGGTCAAATCATCTCGCTTAGTGAGGAGGGTGAAATTACGTACTTTTCCGGTGGTCACGGACGGTTCCCTTCGTTGGGCGTGGACCTGCTAGCAGGTGGGTCGAATGACAAAATGACTCGACCTTAATCCACTATAACCAATATTACTAATATCGGCGACAGTGCCCTGAAGCAGCGCCTCCTTCCAGGGGCTGGATCAGGAGCAGGCTTGCCCCGACCCGGAACGGACGTAGAAGAGACGCTCGCCGCTCACACTGACTTTGTCCCGCCAAACAAGGGTGCGCGACATCAGCTCGTCGCAATACTCAGCGAGCCAGATCGTCGAAGCGCAATGGGCCTCGGGCGATCGCAATCTGGAACGGTTCATCACCGAGCAGCCGCGCCCTACTCGATCGTCCGCGGCGCCGGAGAACGACGCCCTCCCCACGACGCAACGGCACGGCATGGGGAGTCTTACTTACAGCCCTCTCACCGAAGGCTGGCTCTCCGGCAAGTGCCGGAAGGACACCGGCTCCTCGCACCCACATATCAGGCGTGCGGAAGCGGCTCCCCGTTCGCTTCGACATGACACCCCCGCGAACCAGCGCAAATTCGATACCGTCGAACAGCTCGCCCAACTCGCCGACGAATCCGGGCTGACACTGATCGAACTCGCGATCGCATTCATCATCCGCTACCCGGCGTCACGTCGGCGACCATCCGCCCGCGCGCATGATCGAACAGCTCAACTCCCAGCTGTCCGCGGCCGTCGTTCCCTCAGCACCGAGGTCCTCAACCGGATCGATGAAATCGTGGCACCGGGGTCACGATCAATCCCGAAGACGACAGCTACGGAGCCGTCGAGCTCGCCGCCGATCATGGACACCCCGCCCTTACGGAATTATCCGGTTTTCGCCGTCTGGCTTCCTCGGCTTGCTCAGGAAGCCAGTCGCGGCTCCTGGGTCGGAGCTGGCGAGTAGGTGGTGCCGTCACGGAGCATGGCCCAGAGGACATTGAGGCGCCGTCGTGCAAGCGAGAGCATTGCTTGAATGTGGGATTTCCCTTCAATTCGTTTGCGGTCGTAGTAGCCGCGCGAAGCGGGACAGGACTTCAGCGCCGAGAGTCCGGAGAGGTAGAAGACGCGCAGGAGCCGGCGGTCGTAGCGTCTGGGCCTATGGTGGTTGCCGCTGATCTTTCCGGAGTCCCGGGGTGCAGGGGCCAGTCCGACGACGCCTGCGAACCGGTCGGCGGACTGGAAGACGGTGAGGTCACCGCCGGTGGCGCCAAGGAATTCCGCGGCGAGGACGGGCCCGAAGCCGGGCATGCTCAACAGCACCTGCGTGTGCTGGTGTTCGGTGACTTTGTCCCTGATCAGTGCATCGAGTTTGGCGAGTTCCTCGTTCAGGATGAGGATTTCCCGGGCGAGTGCGGCGACGATCCCCTCCCCGACGTGCTGGGCGGGAACGGTGGTGTGCTGGGATTTTGCAGCCTCAACGGCTGCTGCGGCAACTGCTGCCGAGGACCGGGCACCGTTCTTCTTCAGCCAAGCGTGGATCCTGGCTTCGCCAGCGCGGCGGATCCCGTCCGGAGTCCGGTGTTTCGTCAGCGACAACAGTGCGGCTTTGGAACGGCTGTAGTCAAAGGCCCGCTCCAGCGCCGGGAAGTATTCCGGCAGCTGGGCCTGAAGACGGTTGATCGCCCGGACGCGGTCCGCGGCTTTATCGGCACGACGGGCAGTGAGGAGCCGCAGCCCTGTGCTGATCTCGTCCCCTGCACGCAACGGTTGCAGGTCAGTTCGCATCCGGGCCTGGTCGGCGATGACTGCAGCGTCTTTGGCATCTGTCTTGCCTTCGCCGCGGTAGATCTTGGAGGCGTGATGCACCGTCCGGCCGGGGATGTAGAGGATGTTCTGGCCGTGACCGACGAGCAGGGCTATTAGCAGCGCCGGTCCGCCATGGTTTAGATCGGTCGCCCACACCACCTCGTCACCGTCTGCGAGCTCGAGCACGCCGGCGAGGAGTTGGAACAGGGCTGGTTCGTCGTTGGGGACTCGTTGTGAGAGCAGCCGGTTTCCGTCGGCGTCGATCACAACGCAGTGATGATGGGCTTTGCCGGCATCAATGCCGGCCCATAGTTGCACCAAGAACAGCCTCCAGTCTGTCGGTTTGGGTAAGGGCCCAGCAGATAACCGCGCCGTCGTGTCCTTATCCGGCGATCACGTCGCGTCTCTCAATCAGCGGTCGGGTCATCGCGGGGTGGCGGGCGGCCAATCCTTCGAAGCCGTCACACAAAATGTCCGGCACAGCAACCAAAGCCATACCCTCCTCCCCTGGGTAGCCACGACCCTACAACGGCCGAGGAACTGATCCCGGTAACAACATAAGGACAGCAACGTCATCACCCCCAGCAGTCCCAGGCTGGCCGTGGGCACCTCCCCCGGACCGGCGCCCCGCGCGAGGGGCCGCGGCAGGACGCCGTCGGACGCCAGGCTTGCCCCCAGCCTGCTGGCGCCGGCGACAAAGGTGTTGACCGGGCCGAAGGTCAGCACCGCGGCGGCGACGGCGGTCAGCGGCGCCGCGAGTCCGCCCAGCCCCTTTTCGAGCAGCTGCGCGATCGGCACCTCGCTGCCCGGCAGTGCGGGGCCCAGCACGGCGACCGAGGCCGAGACGACGCCGAGGTAGATCACACCGACCACGATCAGGGTGAGCCAGGTGGCCCGTTTGAGGTCGCGTTCCGGGTGGCGGAACTCACCGGCGATATGCGTGACCGCCTCCCAGCCGGCGAAGCAGAAGAAGAGCAGGCTGGCCACGCCGCCCACGGCCCAGTAGCCGTGCGGCGCGAACGGCTCGAAGTTCTCCGCCCGGGCAAACGGTGCAGCCAGGGCAACGGCCAGTGCCAGCAGTCCGACGAGCAGCACCATCAGCACCAGCTGGATGCCGCTGGACATCCGGATCCCGACGGCGTTGCTCGCGAAGGCGGCGGCCAGCAGCAGCGCGGCGGCCACCAACGCCGTCCCGCGCCCGCCGCCCAGCGCGTGGGCGATGTAGTTGCCGCCGATCACGGCCGTCGCCGGGGCACCGAAAGGAATGGCGAAGTAGAAGAGGTAGCCGGCCACGACCGAGGCACGGCGTCCGTAGGCGCGCGTGACAAAGTGGGCGATTCCGCCGGCGTCGGGCTGCTGGCGGCTCATCTCAGCGAAACTGAAGGCCACGGGGGTGCAGAACACCAGCAGTAGGGCCCAGGCCACGAGCGACGCCGGCCCGGCCTCCTTGGCGGCGATGGCCGGCAGGACCAGGATGCCCGAGCCCAGGATCGCCCCGACGTAGATCCCGGTGGCCCGGAACAGGCCGAGCCCTGCCTGCTTGCTGCTGTTGGTCTTGACTCCTCCAATCATCCGCGGAACCGCCCCGGCCGGAAGCGGCAAAACGGACGGCCGCGCGCGAAATCCTGCCGTCTTCCCGGCTGTTTCCCCCGCTTTCGCGGATTTGCCGGTGCGGGGCGGTAGCGTTTCATTATGAGTGCGCAGCAGCCTGAAGATGTGTACAGCCACGGCCACCACGAGTCGGTGGTCCGCGCCCACGCCTCCCGGACGGCGGAGAACTCCGCGGCGTTTGTGATCCCGCACCTGACCCCGGGGGTTTCGGTGCTCGACGTCGGCTGCGGGCCGGGCAGCATCACGTGCGATTTCGCCGGACTCGTCTCCCCCGGGAAGGTCACCGGACTGGACCGCTCGCCCGAGGTGATCAGCCAGGCGACCGCCCTCGCGGCGGAGCGCGGGGTGCAGAACGTCGATTTCGTGGCCGGCAACATCTACGACCTCGACTTCGAGGACGAGACGTTCGACGTCGTGCACGCCCACCAGGTCCTGCAGCACCTCACGGACCCGGTGGCCGCCCTGCGGGAAATGCGCCGCGTCGCCAAGCCCGGCGGGATCGTGGCGGTGCGCGACGCCGATTTCCACGGCATGAGCTGGTACCCGGCCGTCCCCGAGCTGGATGAATGGATGGAGCTCTACCAGCGGATCGCACGCCGCAACGGGGCCGAACCCGACGCCGGCCGCCGCCTGGTTTCGTGGGCCCAGTCCGCCGGATTCACCGACGTGGCACCCTCCAGCAGCAACTGGCTCTACGCCACCGGCCAGCAGCGCCGCTGGCAGGCCCGGGTCTGGGGCGAACGCGTCCTGCACTCGGCCTTCGCAGACCAGGCACTCGAATATGGCTTCGCCAACGCCGCCGATCTCGCCCGGATTTCGGCCGGCTGGCACCGCTGGGGTTCCACGGACGACGGCTGGTTCCTGATCCCCAACGGCGAGGTGATTGCCCGGGCATGAGACGGTTGGCGCCGGAGCCGCCTAATCCGGCAGCGCGGGAAGCGTCACGCCGGCGGAGGCCCCCATGCCTTGGTTCTCAGTGAACCCGACGACGCCGATCTTCACGTCCTTGAGCCGGTGGACGTCCGTCATGGTCGCGGTGCGTGTGTGGCCCTCCACAATCCCGGCCGGAAAACCGTCAACGGTCAGACCCCAGCGGTAGGGCTCCGGCCCGCCCGGCTCCCACGATATTTGGACGGTGCTGATGCCGCCCGAGTGGGCGGTCACCACCACGCGCACGTTGATGGGCGCGGCGGGGAGTCCGTCCCGCAGGCCCCGGCCGATGTGGACCCCGGTCGATGCCGTCGACAAGCCTCCCGTGGCATGGGTCATCCGCACCGTCGCCTTGCCCTCGAACGCGGCGGCGTACCTGTGGGGCGCCACGGGGAGCGGCCCCACCCGATCAATGGCACCGTCGCCGTCGAAGTCCCATTCGTACTGAGCGATGCTGACGCCTCGGGGCAGCGACGCCGAGACGTCGAAGGTGACCGTTTGTCCGGGCATGGCGTAGTAGTCGGGATTGGCGAACCGCGCCTCGGGCAGTGGCACGGCCGCCGGGCCCGCGGTGCTCCCGGGGTTCGCCGCAATGGCGCGGCCCGAGCGGCCATTTCTGGCGAATGGCCGCTCTGTGACGGTGTTGTGAAGCGGCGGCCGGCTGGGCCCACGCGCGGCCGTAAACTGAATCAGTGCAACCCTCCCTTTGGCTGGCCCTGGCGGGCGCCGGTGTCCTGATCAGCTTCACGCCCGGTGCGGGCGCCATCAACACGATGAGCAATTCCCTGAACTCCGGCTTCCGGCGTTCCATCTGGGGGATCCTTGGGCAGCAGGCCGCGCTGGTCGTGCACATCGTGATCGTGGCCCTCGGCGTCGGGGTGCTGGTGGCCAGCTCTCCGGTCGCCTTCAACGTGATCCGCTACGCAGGCGCCGCCTACCTTGTCTACCTGGGCATCCAGCAGTTCCGGCACAAACCCGACCTGGACCAGGAAAAAGCCGCCGCGCTGCGCAACGAGCCGGCATTCTCCATGTTCCGCCGCGGCCTGTGGGTCAACCTGTTGAACCCCAAGGCGATCGTGTTCTTCCTGGCCTTTATGCCCCAGTTCATCCGCCCGGAGAACCCGCTCCTGCCGCAGTACCTGACCCTGTCTGCCACCGTGATCGTGATCGACATCCTGGTGATGTGGTTCTTCTTCGCCGCCGCAGCCAAGACCTTCCAGCGCTTCACCCACGATGCCCGCGGCCAGCGCATCCTCAACCGGACGTTCGGCGTGCTGTTCATGGCCGTCGGCGTCATGCTGGCCCTCATCCACTGACGCGCCCAGGCCACGGCCAGTTATGGCTGGATGGCGCTCAGCTTCCGAAGGTCGGCCTTCCTGATCTTGCCGCTGGCGGTCCGGGGCATCTCATCGACAAACAGCACGGACTTGGGGATTTTGTAACGTGCCAGGCGTCCATCCAAGTACCGCCTGAGCTGCTCTTCCGTGAGTTGGGCACCCTCGCGCAGCAGGACCACTGCCCGGGGCACTTCACCCCATTTCTCATCCGGCACGCCAATCACGGCCACGCTTCCCACGGCCTCGAGTTCCGTGATGGCCTGCTCCACTTCGGCGGGATAAATGTTTTCGCCGCCGGAGATGATCATGTCCTTGATCCGGTCCGAGACGAAGACGAACCCGTCGTCATCCTTGTATCCCATATCGCCTGACTTGAACCAGCCGCCCTCCGCATATGACTCGGCGGTGGCGTCAGCCCGGTTCCAGTATTCGGGGATCACGTTCGGGCCCTTGATCTGGATCTCGCCGACCGTCCCCGGCGCAGCGGTGTCCCCGTCGAAGCCTGCGATCCGCACATCGGTGAAGAACTGCGGAAGCCCGGCCGATCCGGCCTTATCCCTGGACCGGGCTGCCGGCAGGGTGGTGGCGCCCGGCGCAGTCTCGGTCATGCCGTAGCCGTTGGAGAACCGCAGGCCGCGTGCTTCGTACGCCTCCAGCACCCGCATCGGCACCGCTGACCCGCCACAGGTGAGCTTGTTCAAGGAGCTGAGGTCCGCAGTGGCCCACGCCGGGTGCTCGGCGAGCATCTGATATGTGGTCGGTACCCCGCTGATGGTGGTCGCCCGGTGCCGCTCAATGAGTTCCAGTGTCCGGCCGGGGTCGAACTTCGGCTCCAGCACCACAGTTCCCCCTTTGAGGAGGGTGGGCAGGACGCCCATGTCCAGCGACGCCACGTGGAACATCGGCGAAATCATCAGCGCCACGTCCTGCGAGGAGAAGTCGAAATCAACGATCACGTTGATGCAGTTCCACGTGACGTTGCCGTGGGTCAGCAGGGCCCCCTTGGGCCGGCCCGTGGTCCCGGAGGTGTAGAGGATCATGGCACCGTCGTCCAGCGTGACAGGTTCGTCGACCGGCTGGTCCGAACCGGAGGCCACCAGGTCCTCAAAGTCCTCCACCGCCGTCGCGCCCCCGGCGGCTCCACTCCGCACCGCCGGGTCATTGCCGGCGCCGGCATCGTCGACGACGACGAGCCTCGCCACTGCCGTGCCGGCCGACCCGCGGGCTGCCAGGTCGCCGAGGCTGCCTGCATGGACCAGCGCCCCGGCGCCGCAGTCCTGCAGCTGGAACTGGATTTCCGGGGGCGCCAGCCGCGTGTTGAGCGGTACGAAAATGGCGCCCAGGGTGCCGCACGCAAAGAGGGTTTCCAGGAAGGACGGGTGGTTCTCGCCCAGGTAGGCAACCCTGTCCCCCTTTTCCACGCCGCGGTCCCTCAGGGCGTTGGCGAGCCGGACGGCCCGGTCGGCCAACTGTTCATAACTGAGTTCCCGGCCTCCGCTGATCAGGGCGGTTTTGCTGCCGGACTTCGGGCGGCGACGTTGCAGCCACGAACCGATGCCAAAATTTTCCACGGCGAATCCTTTCTACTGTGAGGTTAGCCCGTGTAACGGGACCCGATGAAGGGTCAGGCCTGGACGGTGCGGAGGTCGTTGTTCTTCGGTTCCCGGGTCAGCAGGATGAAGACAATGGAGACCACCGACATGCTCGCCAGGTACCAGACCACCGATGCCGTGTCCTGGCCTGAGTCCTTGAAGATCTGGGCCACGATGCCCGGAGTGAACCCGGCGCCGAGCAGGGTTGCCAGCTGGTAGCCCAGGGACGCGCCGGTGTAGCGGGAGGTGGTGCCGAACTGCTCGGACACGAAGGCCGCCAATGGACCGAACAGCGTGGAATGGATCATCAGGCCGATGGCGAACGCCACGAAGATCAGCATGATGTTGTTGGAGGAGAGCAGCTGGAACATCGGCACCAGGTAAATAATGAAGAGAACCAGTCCGCCGATCATCACCGGCCGCCTGCCCACCTTGTCCGAAAGCCGGCCGCCCATGATCACGAACACGATGGAGATGAGCGAGGCGGCAGCAAAGGCGTACAGCACGCCCTGGCGGTCGGCGCCCTTGGAGACGGCGTAGGTCACCGAGAACGTGGCCAGGACCACCTGGAGCGCGAAGCCTGCAGCGCCGGCGAGCATGGTGAAAATCAGGGTCTTGGGCCGCCGCAGCACCTGCACCAGGGGTGCGGCCGGCTTTGCCATGATTCCGGCGCCAATTTCCTGCGCCGCGTTCTCCCGCTCAGCTTCTTCCTGCTCGATGGCTGCTTTGAAGATAGGGCTTTCGGAGACCTTGAGCCGGACGAACATGCCCACGCCCAGCAGCACGAAGGAGAGCAGGAATGGCACCCGCCAGCCCCAGGCGAGGAACTGATCGTTCGGCAGCGCCGAGAACGCGCCCATGATCAGGGTGCCCAGGACGGCACCGGTGGGCGCCCCGGCGTTGACAAACGAGGCGGCAAACCCGCGTTTGCCCGATTCGGAGTGCTCCAGCGCCATCAGGGCAGCCCCGCCCCATTCGCCGCCGACGGCGATGCCCTGGAAGACACGAAGAATCACGAGGAGCACCGCACCCCAGGGTCCGGCCACGGAGGCACCCGGGACCAGCCCGATCAGGGTGGAAGCCAGGCCCATGACCAGCATGGAGATTATCAGCATGCCCTTGCGGCCCATCCTGTCGCCGAAGTGGCCGAAGATGATACCGCCAACCGGGCGGGCCACGTAGCCTGCCGCAAACGTGCCGTAGGCGGCGACAACGCCCACCCAGTCGTCCATGCCGCTGAAGAAGACCTTCGGGAAGACAACCGCTGCAGCTGTGGCGTAGAGGAGGAAGTCGTAGTACTCAATGGTGCTGCCCAGGTAGCTGGAGGCAATGACCGTGCGCGCTTCCTTGCGTCGCTCGGCGGTGCCCATCGCTTGAAGCTGAGTGAGTCCTGACATGGTTGTTCCTTTGAACAGAGGGAGGGTTCGTGGAGGGGCTTTTTACTTGTAGAAGCGGGCGAGGAACTCGGCGACGACGGCGGGCCGCTCCTGGCCTTCGATCTCGATGGTGTTGGCGACCTTGATCTGGGCACCGCCCTTGACCTCGGTCACTTCGCTGATGGTGGAATGCATCCGGATCCGCGCGCCCACCTTGACCGGGGACGTGAAGCGGACCTTGTCCAGCCCGTAGTTGACCTTCGTGGTGACGCCGTCGACGTCGAACAGCTCCCCCCAAAAGGGGATGATGAGCGAGAGGGTGAGGAAGCCGTGGGCGATCGGGGCGCCGAACGGACCGTCCTTGGCGCGCTCGGGGTCAACGTGGATCCACTGGTCGTCACCGGTGGCGTCGGCGAACTTGTTGATCTGTTCCTGGGTGATTTCGCGGTACTCGGTGACCCCGAGATCGGTGCCGGCGAGCGTGAGCAGTTTGTCGAAATCGACGACGAGATTGGGCATGATGTCCTCCTGGAGGGCTGGGTGGGGTAGGGAATTGTCCGACGGCGGTGCCGGAGCGGGGTGTGTTGGATTTGGTGGGTGCCGGGGTCAGCGGGTGAAGGCGCTTTCGCCGGTCAGGGCCCGGCCGACGATGAGGGCGTTAATTTCGTGGGTGCCTTCGTAGGAGTAGACGGCCTCGGCGTCGGCGTGGAAGCGTGCGACGTCGGTTTCAAGGGTGATGCCGTTGCCGCCGACCACTTCGCGGGCCAGTGCCACGGTTTCGCGCATCAGCAGGGATGTCTGCATCTTGGCCAGGGCGGAGTCCTGGTCCCGGTAGATGCCTTTGGACTGCTGCTCGGTGAGCCGCACCACGAGGGACAGCGCCGAGGTGACGTTTCCGAGCATCCGGGCCAGTTTTTCCTGGACCAGCTGGAAGGATCCGAGCGTGCGGCCGAACTGCCGGCGTTCCGTGACGTAGCGCAGAGCCGCCTCGAATGCACCGGCCGCGATCCCGGTGGCAATCCAGGCGACGTCCGAGCGCATCGCGCGCAGCATTGCCGCGACGTCCCGGAAGGACTCCACGTTGTGCAGGCGCATCGATTCGGGCACCCGGACGCCCTCGAGGGTGATGTGGGCGTTCTGCATCATCCGTAACGCGGTCTTGCCGTGGATCTTCTCCAGCGTCACGCCGGGGGCTTCCCGCTCGACGAGGAAGGCCTTGACCTGGCCGTCGGCCACGTCGCGGGCAAACACGGCCAGGACGTCCGCGGTGGCGGCGCCGCCGATCCAGCGCTTGGCGCCGTCGAGGATCCAGGCGTCGCCGTCACGGCGGGCGGTGGTGGAGAGCCCGCCGGCGATGTCAGAACCGGACTCCGGCTCGGTCAGCGAGAAGACCCCCTTGAGCGAGAAGTCGATGACCTTCGGCATCCACTCGGCCTGCTGTTCCGCGGAGGCGCCGACCCGGATAGCGGTCCGGAACAGTCCGGCCTGGGCTGTGTAGAAGGTGGCGAGCGAGGCGTCGGTGCGGGCGAGCTCGAAGATCCGGAAGCCCTGGTAGATTCCCCGGGCCGGGCTGCCCTCCGGGCCGCGCAGTTCGGCCGGCTCCATCAGGTCCAGGCCGATCAGCGGCTCGGAGAGCTCATCCGGGAACTCGCCGCGTTCCCAATAGTCCGCCAGCAGCGGCCGGGCCTTCTCGTCGAGGAAGGTCCGCAGCCTGCCCAGCACGCGGCGTTCCCCCGCGGTCAACAGGGACTCGGCGTCGTAGTAGTCGCAGACGCCGTACAGCCGGGTTTGTTGTTGGGTATCGACAGTCATCTCAGCCTCCCAGTCCGAGCAGGCGGACGGCGTTGTGCTTGAGGATCTTGGGCCGGACCTCGTCCTTGAGCGGCAGGTCCGCGAAAGCGCCCAGCCACTTCTGCGGGGTGATCAGTGGGAAGTCGGTGCCGAAAAGGACCTTGTCCTGCAGCACGGAGTTGGCCATCTTCACCAGCGATTCCGGGAAGTACTTCGGGGACCAGCCGGAGAGGTCGATGAAGACGTTGGACTTGTGCGTGGCGATCGAGTTGGCCTCGTCCTGCCACGGCACCGAGGGGTGGGCCATGATGATCTGCAGTTCCGGGAAGTCCGCCGCGACGGCGTCCAGCAGCAGCGGGTTGGAGTAGCCCAGCTTGATGCCGTAGCCGCCCGGGAGCCCGGCGCCCATGCCGTTTTGTCCGGTGTGGAAAATCGCCGGGAGGCTGAGTTCCTGCAGGGCGGCCCAGAGCGGGTAGAACTGTTCGTTGGAGGGGTCAAAACCCTGCAGGGACGGGTGGAACTTGAACCCGCGGGCACCCAGGTCGATGGCCTGGTGCTTGGCGCCCTGGATGGCCTCGGCGCCGGTCCGTGGGTCCACGCTGCCAAACGGGATCAGCACGTCGTTGTTCCGCGCGGCGCCGGCGATGAGGTCTTCGATGCTGTTCGGCTCGTGTTTGAGCTGGGTGCGGGCATCGACGGTGAACACGACGGCGGCCATGTTCAGTTCGCGGTAGACCTCGGCGATCCGGTCCAGCGACGGGGTGCGGTCCTCGGACTTGAAGTACTTGGCGGACGCTTCGGTAAGGGCCGGCGGCAGGGATTCGTGGCCGTGGCCATCCACCTCGAGGTGGACATGCATGTCGATCGCGTCGAGCTTCGCGGCATTGATGCCGAGTTCATAACGCTGGGAGGCCATGTCAGCGGACCTCTGCCGGTTCGGGCTTGAGGTCTTCCGGAAGCGGCAGGAATTCCTCGCCGACGCTTTGCAGCTTATCGCCGAAGAGCTTGCCAAAGTTTTCGATCAGGTCGGCATAGCCCCAGCCGCCGTCGCGGTACTCGGTAACGGCAGCCTCCGGGTGGGTCCACAGCTGCAGGCGGTCCCCGCCGGCGCCGATCGCCTGGCCGGTGATGCCGGCCGCCTCGTCGGAGGCGAGGAAGGCAATGAGTCCGGCGACGTCGTCGGCGGTTCCGAACCCCAGATCGTGACGGAAGAAGGCTGGCATCGCCTCGCCGCGCTCGTCCGCTTCGACGGCCTTCTGGAAATACGGGACGGTCTTGGTCATGGCGGTGGCGGCCACCGGGATGACGGCGTTGGCGGTGACGCCGGCCTTCTTCATTTCCAGCGCCCAGGTGCGGACCATGCCGACGATTCCGGCCTTGGCGGCGGCGTAGTTGGTCTGGCCGAAGTTGCCGCGCTGGCCGGTGGGGGAACCGATGGTGATGATGCGGCCGGCGATGCCGTTTTCCTTGAAGTAGGCGAACGCTTCGCGGGCGCAGGTGAAGGTGCCCTTGAGGTGGACGTTAATGACGAGGTCAAAGTCCTCGTCCGTCATCTTCAGCAGGGACTTGTCCCGCAGGATCCCGGCGTTGGTGACCAGGATGTCGAGCCGGCCGAAAGCCTCCACCGCTTTCTGCACGAGCTGCCGGGCGGCTTCGGTGCTGCCCACCGGAGCGACGACGGCGACGGCGCGGCCGCCGTCGGCCTCAATGGTCCGGACCGCGTCAGCGGCCACGTCGGCATCCACATCGTTGATCACGACGGCGGCGCCCTGGCGGGCGAGTTCCCGGGCATACGCCAGGCCCAGGCCCCGGCCGCTTCCGGTGACGATTGCTACTTTCCCTGACAGGCTCATGCTGCTCCTTTGCATTGCGCCTTGCGGCGGATATCCCAGGGAGCCGGCGTGTGATGCACATCTCCCTTGACTGCTTCAATTAGAAACGTAATCCTTGAAAATGTCAATGATTTATTTCTGCATTCAATCAGCTCCCCCGTACGCCGCCTTCACCGCTCCCGGCGCATGCTTTTCGCAGGCGCGGTGCCGTGGGATCATTGAATAATTCAACGACCCGGCTGGCTACCCGCCCGAAAGGCACCATGACACAACAGGTACACGACGCCGCCGAAAGCTCCGGCGAGGCTTCCACCCGGCTGGCGGAATCAAGCATCAGCACTGACATCGGCTTCCTGCTGGCCAAGCTGCACGCCGCCGGCAGCGTGCTCAACAACGCGGCCCTTGCAGAGTTCGGACTGAAGGAGCGGTCCTACTCCGTGCTGGCGCTGGCCTGCGGCAATCTGGGACCCACCCAACGCGAACTGGCCGAGTTCCTCAGCCTGGATCCCAGCCAGATCGTGGCACTCATCGATGAGCTGGAACAGCGCGGCCTCGTGGAAAGAAAGCCGGGACCCTCAGACCGGCGGCAGAAACTGGTGTCCGCCACAAGAGCGGGCCGCACCCTCCATACTGCCGCCCAAAAGGCAACCCAGGCCGCCGAAGCGCGACAGCTGGTCATGCTTACCGGCGAGGAGGTGGCGTCCCTGCGGTCCATTCTCCGCAAGGCCGTCTGGTCCGCAAACCCCGCGGAACGTTAGTTCAAATATTGCGGCTTCAGCCACCTGCACCGCCCGCACGAAGGCTGGGCAGCAGGGATTTGACCGTGTCCGCCCCAATGGCAAAACTGATCCCGTTCACCGAGGTTTGTGAGGTGGGCGCGGCAACCATGGTGTTGATGCCGATCACGTGGCCGCCAGTGTCGAGCAAGGGTCCGCCGGAGTCGCCGGAGCTGATGGGAGCATCGGTCTGGAGCATATCGGCCAGACTGCAACTGGTGCCGAATCCCGTATCCGCAATGGACGTCCGCCCGGTGGCCGAGATGATTCCGGTGGTGACGCTCGGGCCGCCGTCCAGGCCCAAGGCGTATCCGATTGCGATGACACCATCACCGGGCGCCGCGGACCCCGAGTCCCCCAGCTCCAGCACGGGCAGGTTCTTCACGCCGTCGACCTGCAACAGGGCCAGATCGTGGTCACAGTCCGAGCCGACGATCCGGGCGGAATGCTGGCTACTGTCGTGGAACGTCACGGTTACGGTCGACGCTCCGCTGACCACTCCCCTGACCAGATGTGCGTTGGTAATGATCTCACCCGTGCTGCCAATTACTATGCCCGTGCCTTGGGCCGTCACCCGGGTGCCGCCGGCGGGGTCCAGGAAGGGGTTCGACTGGGCGGTTGTGGATTGCACGGAGACCACGGCGGGGAGTGCCGCGGCCAGCAGGACCTTGATATCCAGGGGGTGGTCCGAAACCGCTCCGCCGGCGGTCAAATACTGCTTGACCACGGTTTCGGTGCCCCAGCCCGAAGCACGCGCCACAAGCAGCGCGGTGCCGGCACCGACGAGCGCAGCGACCGCGGCCATGGCCGCGAGCGGGAAGAATCCGAACACGTAGCGGCGGGACCGCTTCGCCACGCCTGGGGCTTCATCCGTAGACAGGGCCGCCACACTGGCCGCCGGGACCGGAGGCGGTACGTTCCTTTCCAGCGTCATGGGGACATGATCCCGCCTCCGCCGGCCCCCGGTTAGGGGCAAAGGCCCCGGCCGGCCCTCATGACTGAAGTAGACATGAGCATGACAAACTCTGTAACATCCCCGGCCCGGAAACTAGCCAAGCGGACCCGCATGATCCATGCTTGCACTATGACCTCAACGTCGAGCCAGTACCGGATCATCGCGGTCTGCACCGGGAACATCTGCCGGTCGCCGATGGCCGAACTGATGCTGGCGGAGGCCATCGCCGCGGATGGCCTGGCCGGCGCCGTGGTGGATTCCGCCGGAACCACCGCCTATGAGGTTGGCCGTCCGATTGACCCGCGGGCCGCCCGCAAGCTCACCGCCCACAGCATCCCCTCGGAACGTCACGTGGCACGCGAATGGCGGGCAGAGTGGTTCCACAACCGCGAGCTCATACTGGCCCTCGACGTGGACCACTTCGGCTGGCTCCAGCAGGCGGCGCCGGACCGCGAATCCCTGTCCAAGATCCGGATGCTGCGCAGCTTTGATCCGGCCGTCGCGACCAGGGACGCCCTCGACCAGGGCATCGAAGACCCCTGGTACGGCGGCCACGCGGACTTCGACCTCACCTGGAACCTGATCAACGCCGCACTCCCCGGGCTCGTGGCGCATGTCCGGACGGAGCTCGCCCGGCGTCAACGGGCGGGCGGGCAACAGCCAGGCAGTGATCAACCCAATGCAGAGCAGCCGGTACGCTCTATTTCATGAGTCCCGCACCCGTCATCATCGCCATCGACGGACGATCCGGCGCCGGCAAGACCACCCTGGCGATCGAACTGGCGGCACGGCTCCGCGAACACCACAAAGTCTCCCTCTTCCATCTTGAAGACATCTACCCCGGCTGGAACGGGCTCGCAGCCGGCATTGAACGCTACGTCACCACGGTCCTGGCCCCATTGCACCGCGGCGATTCGGCCGAATGGGTCAGCTGGGACTGGACCGCGCACTACGACGGCGACACCCGCACCACCCAGCCCGCCGAAATCGTCCTGGTGGAAGGGGTGGGAGCCGCAGCGGAGGCCGCCCGGCCCTACCTGGCCGCAGCGATCTGGGCCGATTCGCCCGAACAGGACAGGCGCAGCAGGGCCCTGGCCCGCGACGGCGAAAGCTACGAACCCTACTGGGACGACTGGGCCGCCCAAGAGGAGGCGTGGCTGGCCGGGGACGACGTTCCGGCCCGCGCCGATATCCGGGTGCTCAACCTTGCCGACGGCGCCGCCCCGGCGGAAGTGCTGCAGGCCCTCCAGTACCTGCCGTCGCTGGCCCCGGTGCTGCTCCCGGAACTTGGCGCCCGCCTCGGCCTTCAGCTCCGCGCCGAACGGATCGACGCCGCCCCGGACCCTGCCCTGCTGTTCGAGTCCCTGTTCGGCCGCTCGGCCAACGCCGTCTGGCTCGATTCCTCCCTGTCGCCCGACGGGAGCACGGCGGCGGAACGCAGCCGCTTCAGCATCCTGGCGGACGACGGCGGCCCGCACGGCCAGTCGGTCCGGCACAGTTCGGGGACAACCCGGGTCAGCGTCGGCAACGCGAGCGTCACGAGCGAGGGGCCGTTTTTCCGCTGGCTTGATGGAGTCTGGGGCCACCGCACCCTCCGCGGCCCGGAGGACTACCCGTGCGAGTTCACCCTGGGCTGGCTTGGCTACCTCGGCTACGAGCTCAAACGTGAGACCGGCGGCAGCGACGTCACCGCCGAAACCCCCGACGCCTGCCTGCTGTTCGCCGGCCGCGCGGTGGTCCTGGACCATGTGGAGCGCACGGTCTGGCTGCTGGCGCTGGACACCGCGGATGCCGGGGACTGGCTGGAGACCGCCCGCACCGCCGCCACCGGGGCGGCCGTCGGGCAGGCAGCGGCATCCGGAAGGGAGGACAGAGCCAGCGGCGCCGTCGGACCTTACGCCCCTGGCCACGCCCTGAACTTCGCCGCACGGGACTCGGAAGTCTCCTACAAAGCCAAAATCACCCGGGCCCAGCACGAGATCGCCGAGGGCAACACCTACGAGGTCTGCCTGACCACGGCGTTGACGGCTATCCTTCCTGCCGCCGCCCTGGACCCGCGGCAGGCCTACCTGGCGCTGCGCCGGCGGAATCCCGCGCCGTTCGCCAGCTACCTGCGGTTCGGGGACCTCACCGTGGCAAGCACCTCCCCGGAGCGGTTCCTGCGGATCGCGGCCGACGGCGGGATGCGCGCCGAGCCCATCAAGGGCACCCGGCACCGGGATGCGGATCCCGCCAAGGACGCTCTGCTGCGGCACGAGCTGGAGTCCTCACCGAAGGACCGCGCCGAAAACATCATGATCGTGGACCTGCTGCGCAACGATCTCAGCCATTTCGCCGTGCCGGGCTCGGTGTCCGTCAGCCGGCTCTGCGCGATCGAAAGCTACGCCACGGTCCACCAGATGGTGAGCACCATCGACGCCCGGCTCAGGCCCGGCATGCCCCGGGCCGAGGCCGTCGCGGCCTGCTTCCCGGCCGGCTCGATGACCGGCGCCCCCAAGGTCAGCACCATGGCGATCCTGGACCGGCTCGAGGGCGCACCGCGGGGTGTGTACTCCGGCGCGATCGGGTATTTCTCGCTCAGCGGAGCCACCGACCTGGCCGTCGCGATCCGTACCCTCGTCCTCACGGACCAGGCCGGGGACGGCACCGGGCTCAGTCTCGGCGTCGGCGGGGCGATCACGGCGGATTCCTCGCCGCAGGAGGAGTACGAGGAGATCCGGACCAAGGCCTTCGGTGTCCTCTCCGCGCTCGGCGCGGAGTTCCCGGCCGGCTGACGCCCACACCGGACGCCGGTGCGCCGCAGTCGTGCCGCCGGGTGGCCTACTGGAGGGTGGCCGTCAGCCGGGCGACGTTGTCCACATATTTGACCCCCATGGGCCGCTTCATCCAGTCCTCGAGCGTCAGTTCGCGCGAAATGCCCCGGTAGGTGTCCTCCACCGCGCTGATCCGCCGCACGATGTCCTCACCCAGGAGCATCACGGAGACCTCGAGGTTCAGCGAGAACGAGCGCATATCCATATTGCTGGAGCCCAGCACGGCAACTTCGTTGTCGATGGTGAAGTGCTTGGCGTGCAGCACGAACGGGGCCTTGTACAGGTAGATCCGCACCCCGGCCTCGAGCAGCGCCTCGTAGTACGACTGCTGGGCGTGGTGGACCAGGAACTGGTCGCCCTTTTCCGAGACGAAGAGTTCGACGTCGACGCCGCGCTGCGCCGCCGTCGTCACCGCGTACAGGAGCGAGTCATCCGGGACGAAGTACGGGCTGCAGATCGAGATCTTGCGCTGCGCCGAGTAAATCAGCGTGTTGAAGAGCCGCAGGTTGTTTTCGGTGATGAAGCCGGGGCCGCTGGGCACCACCTGGGCCGTGATGTTGCCGGCGTGCAGTTCGGGCCGGTGCGCGAGCTGGTCTTCGAGGGACTCGTCGGTCTCGCTGAGCCAGTCGGTGGCGAAGACGACGTTGAGCGTGGTGACGATCGGCCCGCGCAGGCAGGCCATCAGTTCGACCCATTCGCGGCCGATCTTGCGGTGCCGCGGGTTGTTGTAGGAGGGCTCGATCAGGTTCTGCGAACCGGTGAATGCGACCTCGCCGTCGATCACCATGATCTTGCGGTGGTTGCGCAGGTCCGGCCGGCGCCACTGCCCCTGCAGCGGGTTCAGCGGCAGCATGGGCCGCCAGCGGATCTTGCTGGCCTTGAGCCGGGCGATCAGCTTGCTGTAGCCCTTGATGCGCAGGGTCCCGAGGTGGTCGAACAGGAGGCGGACTTCGACGCCGCGTTCGGCGGCTTCCTCCATCGCGGTGAGCAGGTCATCCGTGATGTGGTCCGAGCTGAGGATGTAGAACTCGGCGTTCACGAAGGACTCTGCCTCGCGGACGGCGGCCGCCATTGCCTTGATCGAGTCCGGGTAGCCGGGCAGGAGTTCCACGTGGTTGCCGTCCACCATCGGCAGCGAGCCCAGGGTCTTGTTCAGTTCCGCCGCGGACAGCACCCACTCCGGGCCTTCGTAGGTGCTTTCCAGCATCGCCAGTTCCGAGGTGCCGGCGCGTACCCGGGTGTTCACGGCATCCTGCTGCGCCCGGCGCTTGCGGGAGAGACGGAAGTTGCCGAAGAGCAGGAAGAGGACCAGGCCCGCGGCCGGGACGAAGAAGATGATCAGGAGCCAGGCCATGGCCGTCGTGGGCCGGCGGTTTCCGGGAATGATGCCGAGGGCCAGCACCCGGATGACGAGGTCCACCACAGTCAGAATCAGAATCACCCAGGACGGCAGCGTTTCCGCCAGCGAAAATGGCCACAGCACAGGCGAACCCCTCAAGCTCCAGACCCGCGGAACAGTTCCGGAACGGGCAATCGTCAAATCCTATCCCGTTCCCCGCCGCACTAAGCTGAAGTCATGACTCCTCCTGCCGCCGCACCTGCCCCCGCCCCGGTGCTGGTCTTCCTCGATCCCGCGTTCGACGACGGCCGGCTGGCCGATGCCACCAAGCCGCAGCTGATGGCGACGGACCAGGGCGCCACCCGCGGCGACGGTGTTTTCGAGTCGCTGCTGGCCGTGGGCGGGCAGCCCCGCAAGCTCCAGGCACATCTGTCCCGGCTGGCCGGTTCCGCCCGGCTGCTGGAGCTGGACATCCCGGCGGAGGACGCCTGGCGCCGGGCCATCGCGACGGCGATCAGCGAATACCGGCGCCAGCACGTGCCCGGCGCCGAGACCGCCGAGGACGACGAACTCGTGGTCAAGCTGCTTGTGACCCGCGGCGTGGAAGGCGCGGCGGGGCCCACCTGCTGGGTCCAGGCCTCCGCCCCCGGCCCCGCCGGGAGGCGCCAGCGCGAGACCGGAATCGACGTCATCCTGCTGGACCGCGGCTACGACAGCGAAGTCGGGGAACGGGCCCCGTGGCTGCTCATGGGTGCCAAGACACTCTCCTACGCCGTCAACATGGCCGCGCTTCGCTACGCGCATGCCCAGGGCGCCGACGACGTCATCTTCACGTCCGCGGACGGCCGGGTCCTGGAGGGTCCGACGTCGACCGTCCTGCTGGCGCACCTGGAGACCGCCGACGACGGGGCCGGCGGAGTGCGCACCGTGCGGCGGCTCATCACGCCCCAGCTCGACAGCGGGATCCTGCCCGGCACCTCGCAGGGGGCCCTGTTCACCGCGGCGAAGGCCGCCGGCTGGGAGCTGGGCTACGGCCCGCTGGAGCCCCGGGACCTGTACGACGCCGACGCCGTGTGGCTGATCTCGAGCATCCGCCTGCTGGCGCCCGTCAACCACATCGACGGCAAGGAAATCGGCACGCCGGACCTGCGCAAGCAACTCACCGCGGAGCTCAACGCGCTCTACGCCACCATCGGATAAGCTCCGCCGCCAACAGGCAGGCAACGCGGGGTCAGCTACGGCCCATCCGGCGCCCGCTGATGGGCGCTACGTGACCCCGCATTGCTGGTTCAGACCAGGGCACTGGCGTACGCCCGGGCGGCCCCCCTGAAGGACGCCGGGTTGAAGGACGGCAGCGCGAAGGACGCCAGCACCGCGTCGAGCAGTTCCGGGGCACGCCAGCTGTTCGCGCCGAAACGGGCGTTCATGTCGAGGACCACCGGGGTCCCGTCCGCGCGGCGGCGGACATCGACGTCCACCGGCCCTGTCAGACCCAGCGAGCGCACGGCCGCCATGGCCACGTTGCCGACGTCCATGTCTTCGTCCACTTCCACACGCCGCGTCGCGACGGCCTTGCCAACGGCGCCGCGGTTCAGTTCGGTCTTTTCCACGACGACGACGAACGGCGCGCTGCCGTTGTGCGCCGGAGTACCGAAGACCATGGGTCCGTACCCCGGACCGGGGATGAACTCCTGGACCATCTGGCCGTCCGGCAGCCGGTGCCAGTCCACGTCCCCGCTTCCATCGATGACCACGGCGGTGTGCGCCCCGCAGGAGAGCCGGGGCCGGACGACGACGGGGCCGCCCAGCGCCGCCATCGCCGCGTCCGCGTCGGCGAAGTCACTGGGCACGCCGAAGCGGGGAACGGGTACGCCTGAGGACTGTAGCTGCCAGGCCGTGAAGAGCTTGTCATGGGCGACGGACACCGGCCCGGGGTCGCCGATGATGACGCGGACGTCGGCGCCGAACGCGGCCCGGTACGCCGCGAGAAGCGGAAGTTCCGGGCTCACCGTTGGGATGACCACGTTGATCCCCTCCCGGGTGACGAGGCGGCGGAGCGCCGAGACCATCTCCGGGTCGCTTGCCGGAGGCACCGGCACCACGGTGATGCCGGCCCCGGAGGGAAGCTCACGGATATCCGTGCCCAGGACGGGAATGCCGCGGGATTTCAGCTGGGCTGCCAGGGCCCGGCCCGCTGAACCGCCGGCGCCGGTGAGCAGGACCCGGGGCTTCATGCCCGCCCCATCCCGCGGCCCGGCAGGCGGGCGGGGTGGAAATCGGCGGCCCGGCGACTGGCCAGGAGGGGACGGCCAATGACGGACGTGTGCGGAACGTGGATCGACAGCATGAGAAATTGCCCCCCGGCGAGTTTCGTGGTGCATGAGACCTTCTGGACACTGTTGGACGTGCCCCTTTAGTAAAGGCGAGGGGTCGCTCGGAAAGCCCGAGTAGCGGGTACTCGTAATTGCGGAGACCGGGCCGGGCCGCCCGGACACGGGGTACTCAGGTCGGGCGGCCGGTACTCGGCTCCTCCTGCTCCGATGTGGCGCTTCCCGTTACTTAACATGACGACGGCGATGCGGGCCGGCGTCGCAGGTGTTACGTTTTTGGGTGAGTAATGAGAACCGGTGCCAAGCCCTGACTGGCCGGTCGGCAACCCTCCCTTTCGCGGCGGGGTGCCTCAGGTGAATACTCGGCATATCGACCATTCGAGCTGCAAGCGTGAAAGAAGGAGATCCGTCGTGCCTGACGCGTCCGCCCCCGCTGTCCCCACTACAGCACCCGCCCCGTCCCCCGCAGTCCCCGGTGCCGCCGAGGAGAAACTGGCGTACCGCCTGTTCACCGGACCCGACGACCGTGCGTTCTGCGAGCGCGTCTCGGCCGCCCTCGCCGAGGGCTACGTCCTGCACGGCAGCCCGGCCGCCACCTTCAACGGCAGCAGCGTCATCGTGGCCCAGGCCGTGGTTTTGCCGGCGGCGATCGCCAGCGCCGATGCCGCGGTCGCCAACGCCGTGGATGACCTCGAGTTCGACGGCGAGGGCCACGCGTGAGCTACGCCGGAGACCTCAGCCCGCAGGAGGCCTGGGCCAAGCTCGAGGACGGCGCCATCCTGGTGGACGTCCGCACCGAGGGCGAATGGGCCCACATCGGCATCCCCGACACCGCGGCCGCGGGCGAACGACGGAACGATCCGCTCTTCATCCAGTGGAATCTGGCCGGCGGTATCCCCAATTCGCAGTTCGTTGAACAGTTGAAACAGCGGGCCCCGGGAGGCGGAGGAACCGAACTGGTCTTCCTGTGCCGTTCGGGCGCCCGGTCCGTCGCCGCGGCAATAGCGGCGACGGAGGCCGGTTTCACCTCCTACAACGTCCTCGAGGGCTTCGAAGGCGAACCGGACCGTCAGGGCGAACGCACCGTGAACGGCTGGAAAAACCGCGGCCTGCCCACCAACACCGGAAAGCACTAAGTGACCTTCAACCCTGACGCCGCCGGCTGGAGCGCCGACACCCAGGCTGTCCGCGGCGGTCTCGACCGCACCGGCTTCCAGGAAACCACCGAACCGATCTTCCTGAACTCCGGCTTCGTCTACGAATCCGCTGCCGCCGCGGAACGCGCCTTCACCGGCGAGGACGAACGCTTCGTCTACTCCCGCTACGGCAACCCCTCGGTGGCCACCTTCCAGGAGCGGCTCCGGCTGCTCGAAGGCACCGAGGCCTGTTTTGCCACCGCCTCGGGCATGTCCGCGGTCTTCACCGCCCTCGGCGCCCTGCTGGCCGCCGGCGACCGCGTGGTCGCGGCCCGCTCGCTGTTCGGCTCCTGCTTCGTGATCCTCAACGAGATCCTCCCCCGCTGGGGTGTGGAGACGGTCTTCGTGGACGGCCCGGACCTGGAGCAGTGGCGATCCGCGCTGTTGGAGCCGACGACGGCGGTCTTCTTCGAGTCGCCGTCGAACCCGATGCAGGAAATCGTGGACATCGCCGCCGTGAGCGAACTGGCGCATGCCGCCGGCGCGACCGTCGTCGTCGACAACGTCTTTGCCACTCCCCTGCTGCAGCGCTGCGGGGAACTCGGCGCGGATGTCATCGTATATTCGGGGACCAAGCACATCGACGGCCAGGGCAGGGTGCTCGGCGGCGCGATCCTGGGCACCAAGGAGTTCATCGAGGGACCGGTCAAGCAGCTCATGCGCCACACCGGCCCGGCGCTCTCCGCCTTCAACGCGTGGGTGCTGACCAAGGGGCTGGAGACCATGGCCCTGCGGGTGAACTACTCCTCTGCCTCCGCGCTGCGGCTGGCCGAGTGGCTCCAGGAGCAGCCCGCGGTCAGCTGGGTCAAGTACCCGCTGCTGCCGTCCCATCCGCAGTACGAGCTGGCGGCACGGCAGATGAAGGCCGGCGGCACCGTGTTGACCTTCGAGCTCTCCCCGTCCGGCGGGCGTTCGGCGAAGGAGGCCGCGTTCGCGCTCCTGGACGGCCTGCGGATCATTGACATCTCCAACAACCTGGGCGATTCGAAGTCCCTCATCACCCATCCCGCCACCACAACGCACCGCGCCATGGGGCCGGGGGGCCGGGCCGCGATCGGGCTCAGCGACGGCGTGGTGCGGTTGTCGGTGGGCCTGGAAGACGTCGAGGACCTCATGCGCGACCTTGGCCAGGCGCTCAAGCAGGTCTAGCGCCGCCCGGCTCAGCCCCGGCGGACCCGGCTCAGGGTCGATCCTTCATCGGCCGGTTCCCCGTCGTCTGCTCCCTGCATGGTCACGTCGACGGCCCGTTCGACGACGGCGGCCAGTCCCCCTGTGCGGAATGGCGTCCGCTGCAGCTGGGAGCCGGTGCCCTCGGCCAGGATCCGGCTGATGCCCTGGCGCACCAGGTCCAGCTCGCCCTGTTCCTCCAGGACGGGGGCCACGAAGTCCACCAGGGCCTGGACCACGTCCGCGGCCGGGGCAGGGGTGAAGGTGCCGAAGTCCAGCAGCTGCCCGCGCAGTCCACAGTTGCTGGCCTGCCACGCGGCCATCCGCAGCAGCAGCGTCGGCACCGGGGCGGGGTCGACGCCGTCGTTCCATTCCCGGGACGCCGACTCCACCAGCGCCCGCACCAGGACAGCGATCAGCGCCGCGTCCTCCGCCCGCAGGCAAACGTCGGCGACCCGGACCTCCACGGTGGGATGATGCCGGCACAGCCGTGAATCGAAATAGACCATCCCCTCGTCCATCAGGACGCCGGTTTCCACCAGCCGGACCACAACCCGGCGGTAGACGGGCAGGCTGCCGAAGATCATTGTGGGGCCCGACCCCGGCCAGCGGTTCCACGCCTGCGTCCGGTAGCTTTCGAACCCTGTCTCCGCGCCGTTCCAATAGGGGGAGTTCGCGCTGAGGGCGATCAGCACGGCGAGCTTGTCCCGGATCCGGTCCATCACCGCCACGCCCTCCTCCGGGGACTCCACAAAGGTGTGGACGTGGAGGCCGCAGGTCAGCTGGTTCCGGACCGTGAGTCCGAAGCGCTGCTGCATGGTCATGTAGCGCTGCTTCGGCGTCAGGTGGGTGGCGGAGCCGTGCGGCGAGGTGGCGAGGGCGGCG
>NZ_AUPJ01000332.1 GCF_000427315.1 Arthrobacter sp. TB 26 | reverse complement strand
CCTGCCTGAGCTGCCGGAGCAGCTCCGGGTACGCCAGGCACGGCCGCGTCTGGGTTTCAATCTGTTCGAGCTTGAGCTCGTAGCTGAAATCGGTGTCCTCGTGGTTCGGCGGCTGCGCCGGATCGGCCGGGGCGTCCTGGTTCGGCGGGACGAGGCGGGGCAGCATGGCGTCGGCGAGGGCAAGCAGCATCCCGGTTTCGGGGTCCACTATGAGCAGTTCTTCCTCCACGCCGAAGGTGCGCATGATTCTATTGTGCGGCAGGTTCCGCTGAAACGCCCAACAACAACGCGGGGTCACTTCGCGCCCATGGAGGGCCTCCGGATGGGCGCGAAGTGACCCCGCGTTGCTTGGATTAGTCCTGGAAGTACTCGATCTTGGCGCCGATGGTGTTGAGCCGCTCGGCCAGGTCCTCGTAGCCGCGCTCGATCACGTAGATATTGCGAAGTTCCGAGACTCCGCGGGCGGCGAGCATCGCCAGCAGCAGGCAGGCCGCGGGCCGGAGGGCGGGCGGGCAGCCAACCTCGGCCGCACGCCATTTGGTGGGTCCGTTGACGTAGATCCGGTGCGGGTCCAGCAGCTGCACCTGGGCGCCGAGCTTGTTCAGTTCGGTCAGGTAGATCGCCCGGTTGTCATAGACCCAGTCGTGGATCATCGTCTGGCCCTGGGCATTCGCGGCGATGACTGCGAAGAAGGGCAGGTTGTCGATGTTCAGCCC
Source organism: Arthrobacter sp. TB 26 (assembly GCF_000427315.1). Classification (GTDB taxonomy): domain Bacteria; phylum Actinomycetota; class Actinomycetes; order Actinomycetales; family Micrococcaceae; genus Arthrobacter. Next base: position 2,700 of record NZ_AUPJ01000332.1, on the reverse strand, counting down.
CGGGAACGGCATGGGGTGGATCTTGTCCTCGGGGGCGCGCAGCTCCGAGGGCCTGGTGGTGACGTCCACCAGCCGGGTGCGCCCGTTGCGGGCCAGGTACTCGCCGGACACTTCGAGCTGCTGGCCCATCTGTTCCAGCGTCGCGAGCTCGATTTCCATGAATTCGATCGGGACGCGCCGGATGGTGACTTCCGAGTTCGTGACGATGCCGGCGGTGATCAGGCTCATCGCTTCGATCGGGTCCTCGGAGGGGAAGTACTCAATGTCCACGTCGACCGAGGGGCGGCCGGTGATCTTCAGCGTGGTGGTTCCCACGCCGTCGATCCCGACGCCAAGCATCTGCAGGTAGAAGCAGAGATCCTGCACCATGTAATTGGGGCTGGCGTTACGGATGATGGTGGTGCCGCTGCGGTGGGCGGCGGCCATGATCGCGTTTTCGGTCACGGTATCGCCGCGTTCGCTGAGCACGAAGGAGCGGTCGTGCCCGTCCGACGGCGGCGCCTGCACGGCATAGAAGCCGGACTTGGCGTCGACGCTGAGGCCGAACTGGCGCAGCGCCTGCATGTGCGGCTGCACGGTGCGGGTGCCGAGGTCGCAGCCGCCCGCATAGGGCAGCCGGTATTCACTGGATTCGTCCAGGAGCGGGCCCAGGAGCATGATGACGCTGCGGGTCCGGCGGGCGGCCTCGACGTCCATCGAGTCGAGGTCCAGCACGGCGGGACGGCGGATCTGCAGGTCGTTGGCGTTCAACCAGGTGCATTCGACGCCGATGCTCGTCAGCACCTCGACGATCCGGTTGACCTCCTCGATCCGTGCCAGCCTGCGCAGGATGGTGGTGCCGCGGTTGATCAGGCTGGCGCACAGCAGGGCGACGCCGGCGTTCTTGCTGCTGTTGACGTCCACGGAACCGGACAGGGTCCGGCCGCCTTCAACCCGCAGATGCGTCATGGCAGGGCGTCCCACCTTGACGATGCTCCGGCCGAAAATGGCTTCCAGCCGCTGGATCATCTTCAGGCTGAGGTTCTGCTTGCCCTGTTCCATGCGGGCGATGGCACTCTGGCTGGTGCCCAGCTCTGCGGCGAGCTGCCCCTGGGTCCAGCCCTTCTGGCCGCGGGCTTCGCGGAGCAGGGCGCCAACGTGTTCAGCAGTCTCTTGAGTCATCCCAAGAAAATATCACGCATGATTTATTACCCCCGGGCATTTCCGCCGGAATGCCGCGAATCTCACACAGATACCCGGCCTATGCGATAACCGACGCTACTGCCGTGCGAGGAAGACCATGTTCCAGGTCCCCGCCACCAGTGCAGCGGCGACGGAGGCCCCGGCGATCAGCAGCCCGCCGAGGAACACCCAGGCGTCCAGTCCGCTGAAAACCGACGTCCGGGCCCAGGTCCGTTGTGCGCCGCCAAAGCCGCGGGCCTCCATGGTGACCGCGAGCCGGGACGCCCGCCGGACGGCCTGGACCAGCAGCCCGAAGCTCTGCCCCAGGGTGGCGCGGAGCCGCTGCAGCGGATTCCCGTGGGAACCCACGCCCCGGGCGCGGCGTGCCATGCCGATGGTCTGCCACTCTTCGGCCATCAGCCCGACAAGCCGCATCGCTGCCAGCGTCCCGAGGACGAAGCGGTGCGGCAGTTTCGCTTTCTGCGCCAGAGCGTCCGCCAGGTCCGTGGGATCGGTGCAGCTCATCAGCAGAACGGCCGGCAGGGCGATGGCCAGGCCGCGGATCATAAAGCCGAGCCCAAGTTCCAGGGAACCTTCGCTGATGGACCAGATCCTGGCGTCGAGCAGGATGCTCCCGCTGTCCGGTGCCAGGATCGTGGTGCTCCAGCCGCCCAGGGCCGCGGCCAGGATCAGCGGCCAGCCCCGCTGCCAGAGCAGGCCGGGAGTCAGCCCTGCCAGCGGAAGGAGCGCCAGCACCAGGGCCAGCGCCACCGAGGCGGACACCCAGTCGATGGACAGCGCCAGCACCATCGTGATGAGCATAACGGCGGCGAACTTCGCCAGCGGATTGGCCCGGGTCAGCAGGGCATGGTTGCCGCGCAACGTCAGTTCCTGCCTCATGGTGCGTTCACCTTCCCCTGTTCCCGCTGTTCAGGGGCGCGCAGGCTGAGTTCGGTGCCGCCGAGGACCTCGCTGAATTCGGCGTCGTGCGTCACCGACACGACGGCGGTGCCGTCGTCAAGGAGTTCGGAGAGGAAGGAGGCCAGCTCGGCCCAGGTGTTGGCGTCCTGGCCGAAAGTGGGTTCGTCCAGGACGAGCACGTGGGGATGGGCGGCGAGGACAGTGGCCACGGACAGGCGCCGCTTTTCACCGCCGGAGAGGGTGTAGGGGTTGGCGTCCACGAGTTCCGTCAGCCGAAGCCGCTCCAGCAGTTCGTCCACCCGGTCCTCGCCCCGGCCCAGGTGCCTGGGTCCGAACATCAGCTCATCCAGCACCCGTCCGGTGACGAACTGGTGCTCGGGTTCCTGGAACACAGTGCCAATCCTGGCAATCAGCTGCTGGGCCTTCCATTTGTACGGATCAATGCCCGCGCCGGCGCTGAGCTCCAGGGTGGCGGAGACCGTGCCGGATACCGGCGCCAGCAGGCCGGCGAGTGTCAGGGCAAAAGTGGACTTCCCCGACCCGTTGGGGCCGGTGATGGTCAGCGCTTCCCCGGCACGGACCTGGGCCATGATGCCGGACTGCACGGGCACCGGCGGG
>NZ_AUPJ01000331.1:6033-7334 GCF_000427315.1 Arthrobacter sp. TB 26 | reverse complement strand
GTCGGCGGCGAAGCGGACGTGCTCACCGAACAAGTCCAGCTGCACGGTTGTCTGGTTGGCGCCGGTCCCCCGGAGTTCCACGGGGCGGTCGGCCGAGATCACCACGAGCGGGACGGCGGCATGGTTGGCCTCCATCACCGCCGGCAGGAGGTTTCCGACGGCGGTCCCGGAGGTGGTGAGCACGGCCGCGGGCGCCCCTGTGGCGAGGGCCAGGCCCAGGGCGGTGAATCCGGCGTCGCGCTCATCGATCCGCACCAGCAGCTCGACCCGTCCCATGGCGTCGGCCTCCGCCAGGGCGTATGCCATCGGCGCGGAACGCGAACCGGGTGCCACCACCACGTAGCGGACCCCTTCGAGCAGCAGGGCCGCGACGGCGATCCGCGCGGCATCCAGCGCGCTCAGCTCCTCCGAGCTCACATGTTCTCCGGGGTCTCGATGCCGAGCAGGTCCAGGCCCTCGGACAGCCGGCGCAGGACCAGCGCGCACAGGGCAAGCCGCGATTCCCGGACCGAGTCCTCGGACTTCAGCACGGGGCACTGGTCGTAGAAGGACGTGAAGAGCTGGGCGAGTTCGAACAGGTACGTGCACAGCCGGTGCGGTTCCAGCGCCTCGCGTACCTTGTGCAGGGTGGCGCCGTATTCGAGGAGGTGCAGGGCCAGCGCGCGTTCGGCGGGTTCGACGACGGCGATCGGCGTCGCCGGGGTGCCGCCGTCGCTGTCGGTTCCGGCAGCATCGGTTTCGAGTGCGGTGTACCGCTCGAGCACCCCGGCTTTCCGCAGGATCGAACGGATCCGGGCGGCGGCGTACTGCACGTAGGGTCCGGTGTTGCCGCTCAGGGCCAGCATCCGGTCGAAGTCGAAGACGTATTCGGTGTCGTGCCCCACGGAGAGGTCGGCGTACTTGACCGCGCCGATGCCCACCTGCCGGGCGGTCACGGCGCGTTCGGCCTCGGTGAGCTCGGGCCGGCTGGCGTCGATGACGGCGCGGGCGCGGTCCACGGCTTCCTCCAGCAGGGCCATCAGCTTGACCGGGGCGCCGGAGCGGGACTTCAGGATTTTCCCGTCCTCCCCCAGCACGTTGCCGATCTGCACGTGCACGGCCTCCACCGTGTCGGGGAGCCAGCCGGCGTCGCGGGCCGTGGCCATGACCATGCGCAGGTGCATGTTCTGCGGCGCGCCCACGACGTATAGGACGCGGTTGGCCTCGAGCTCGCGGACCCGGTACCGGATGGTGGCGAGGTCCGTGGTGCCGTAGCCGTAGCCGCCGTCGGACTTGCGGATGATGAGCGGCAGGGGCTCCCC
>NZ_AUPJ01000331.1:0-6023 GCF_000427315.1 Arthrobacter sp. TB 26 | reverse complement strand
GCCGGTGAAGCCGGCCGGGAAGGTGCACAGGGCGCCGTCGCTGATCCGGGCAAGGCCGCGGTCCTCAAGTTCCTGGCACAGCTGTGCCAGATGGGCATCGTAGGAGCTTTCGCCCGCGATGTGGTCATCGGTGAGGCTGATGCCCAGCACCGAGTAGATGGCGTTGAAGTAGCGCTTGGACTGGGCCACGAGGCGCTGCCAGACGGCGAAGGTTTCCTCGTCGCCGCCCTGCAGTGCCACCACCCGGAGCCGTGCGCGCGTGGCGAAGCCGTCGTCCCCGGTGGCGGACGCGTCGAACTTGGCGCGGGCGGCCTGGTAGAAGGCGCTGGGGTCGTCCACCAGCAGCGCTGCTTCCGGGGAATCCTCGCCGATCTCCAGCCAGTGCTCGATCAGCATGCCGAACGGGGTGCCCCAGTCGCCGATGTGGTTCTGCCGGATCACGGTGTCACCCAGCGCCTCGAAGACCTTCACGAGACTGTCCCCCACCACCGTGGTGCGCAGGTGGCCGACGTGCATTTCTTTCGCGACATTCGGGGAGGAATAGTCGACGACGACGCGCTGGACTTCCGCCGCCGGAACGCCCGGGGCGCCGGGAGATCCGGCGTTGAGCAGCTCTTCGATCCAGGTCCCGTCGAAGGTGAGATTGATGAACCCTGGTCCGGAGATCTCGACGGCGGTGCAGATCCCGTCCAGGTCGAGGGCATCGACGATCCTGGCGGCGGCGTCCCGCGGCGGCATTCCGACCTTCTTGGCCAGCGCCATGGCGGCGTTGATCTGGATGTCCGCGAACTGCGAGGGCCGGACCACGGGATCCGTCCCGCGGTACTCTTCGCCGAACGCGCTGGCAATTGCTGCCTGGACTCTGGGGACAACCATTTCGGCCGGATTATTCACACTGTTCAAATTATCAGTTCCGCCCCTCCCCCGATGCCCGCCCCCAGAAGCAACGCGGGGTCAGATATCGCCGGTCCCGGGCCCCAACATGGGCCGGATCTGACCCCGCGTTGCTGTGTAGTGGCGGCGAAGGCTCCGCAGCCTCCAAAACCTTAGGCGTCGGTGCGGAAGACCTGAACCACTGAGGGACGCGGGGCGCGCACCTGGCCCGCTGCCGGCGTCGAACCGGCCGGGACGTAGTCCGGGAACAAGGACAGCTGCGCCTCGAAGCTGCCGTCCTCGCCCGGGTGCTGGACGGCGACGAACACGGTGCGTTCCTCGTCGTGGATGATGGGGCCGCAGGTTTCGGCGTCGCGCGGGACGGCGAGGAACTGCTCCACGCGGCCACGTTCGGCGCCGTCGAGGGTGACCTTGAACAGCCCGTCGGCCTTGCCGATGCCGGAGGGGGCGCCGTCCGTGGAGATCCAGAGGTTTCCGACCGAGTCGAAGGCCAGGTTGTCCGGGCACGAGATCGGCGAGACCTGGTCCGCCGGGAAGCCGGAGAAGTAGGTGACGTCCCCGGTGGAGGGATCGCCGCAGACCATCAGCAGGTTCCAGGTGAACGCCGTGGCGGTCTGGTCGCCGGTTTCGGTGATTTCCACGATGTGGCCGTCGCGGTTGTTGTTGCGCGGGTTGACCTCGGTGGCGCCTTCCTTGCCGGTCTTGCCGCGGTCCGAGTTGTTGGTGCACGCGACGTAGACCTTGCCGGTGTGCAGGCTGGGCTGGACGTCCTCGCAGCGGTCCATCTTGGTGGGACCCACCTTGTCCGCGGCCAGGCGGGTGTACACCAGCACCTCTTCGACAGACGGCATCCCGGGCACCTGGGATACGCCGCCGACGACGAGGGGGAGCCATTCACCCGTGCCGTCGAAGCCGCCGTCTGCCGGGACCGCACCGGTTCCGGTGATCTGGGCGGCCGGGGAGTTTCCGGCGAACTTGGCCACGTAGAGGTCGCCCTCGGAGAGCAGGGTCATGTTGTGCTTGCGGTCGCCCTCGATGTACGTGCCGGCGGACACGAACTTGTAGAGGTAGTCGAAACGCTCGTCATCACCCATGTAGGCCACAACGTGCCCCGACTCGGCCACAATCACGTTGGCGCCTTCGTGCTTGAAGCGGCCCATCGCGGAGTGCTTCTTCGGAGTGGACGTCGGGTCGAAGGGGTCGACTTCGACGATCCAGCCGAAGCGGTTGGTCTCGTTTTCGTAGCCGGGGTTGCGGGTGTCGAAGCGGGGATCGTCGAGTTCCCACTGGCGGGCCGTGGGTTTGCTGGTGAGCCCGTAGCGCTTGTCGCCGGCCGAGGTGCCGGGCGAGACGAAGTAGCCGTTGAAGTTCTCCTCGCCGGAGAGGATGGTGCCCCACGGGGTGGTGCCGCCGGAGCAGTTCCCGAGTGTGCCGAGGATAGTGCGGCCGGTGGGGTCCGCCTTCGTGCGGACCAGTGCCGAGCCGGCCACCGGCCCGGTGAGCTCGTACGGCGTCGTGTTCAGGTAGCGGCGGTTCAGCCCTGCACCCTTGACGTAGGTCCACGGCTTGTTCTTGTTCTTGCGCTCCAGCTCGACGACGGTGAGCCCGTGGGCCGCGGCGCCGATGGCCCGGACGTCGGCGGCGGGCATCGCGGCCGGGAACATGATGGTCTCGTTGGTGTATTCGTGGTTGGTGAAGAGCACCGCGCGGCGGCCCTTGCTGCCCGGGATCTCGAGGATGTCCGTGTAGTCGTTGTTGTAGCCGAACTGGCGCGCCTGGGCGGCCGCGGTCTGGTTGTCGAGGTCAAAGTCCGGGGCGTCGTTGAAGATCGGGTCGCCCCAGCGGATCACGGGCTGCCAGGTGAAGCCTTCCGGCACGGTGAAGGCGTCGACGGCGGCATCCACCGGGGCGATGGCCGTGAACTTGAGCTTGGACGCGCCGTAGCCGTTCTTGGCCGCCGCGGACAGGCCGGGACCGCCGTCGGCCACTGCGGACTCCGGGGAGATGATGGCACTGCCGAACGCGACGGCGAGGGCACCGGCGGCACCGAAGCCGAGGGCGGCGCGGCGGGACATGGTGGCGGAGGCGATGTCGCGGAAGTAGCTGTTCGAACTGGTGTTGCAGACCTCGCCTGAGCAGGCGTTGTCGCATTTCAGCGCGCAGGTGACGGGGCTGCGCTTGCCTTTGGTGTGGCCGAGCATGGGGAGCAGGGAAAACTTGCGTCCGGAGGAAACAGACATGGAGAGACCTTCCAAGGAGTGAGCGGCGATCCCGCCCACCCTCCCAGCCCCGGACTACGCGAAGTCGACTCTCAGATGAAGTTCCGGTGAACGTGCGGCTCCGCGCAGCGGGCAGCCAGCAGCGCGTGGACCCGGCGCAGGCGGTCCAGCCACCACTCGCGGCGCCCCGGGGCGGCAGCATATTCCGCCAGGAGGCCCGGATCGGCGTGGACCTCGCGGAGGCGGATGGCGCCGTCGTCGGGGACCAGGGAATCCGTGGTGACATCGGCGGTGAGGAGGGACACGGTTCCCAGCCCGCAGGCATACGGAAGTTCGGGCAGCGCGGCGGCGAGCGCCAGCCCGGCACGTATTCCCACGGAGGTGTCCAGTGCGGAGCTGACGACGGCAGGGAGTCCGGCCTGCGCCACGATGTCCAGCGCGCGCCGCACCCCGCCCAGCGGTGCCACTTTCACGACGATCAGGTCCGCGGCGCCGGCGCGGGCCACCTTGAGCGGGTCGTCCTCCTTGCGCACGCTTTCATCCGCGGCAATCAGCACCGGGACCCCGGCGGCCCGCAGCCGGCGGCGGACCTCGGCGAGGCCGGCGATGTCCGGCACCGGTTGTTCGGCGTATTCCAGCCCGACGCCGGCCAGCCGGGTCAGTGCCTCGACAGCGGCCGGGACATCCCAGCCGCCGTTCGCGTCCACACGGATCGCGGCCTCAGGAAACGCCGCCCGGACGGCGTCGACCCGGGCGGCGTCGTCGTCCAGGGTCTGCCCGGGCTCGGCCACTTTGATCTTGACGGCGTCCACTCTGCCGAAGCGGGCCAGGATTTCCGGCACCCGGTCCGCGGCGACGGCGGGGACGGTGGCGTTGACCGGGATGCTCGTGCGCAGCGGTTCCGGGAACCCCTGCCAGCCGGCTTCGATGGCGGAGGCGAGCCAGCGGGATGCTTCCGGGTCGCCGTACTCCGGGAAGGGGCAGAATTCGCCCCAGCCCAGCGGGCCGTTCAGCAGCAGGGCTTCGCGCTGGAGGATGCCGCGGAACTTCACCCGCATGGGCAGGCTCACCACGTGGGCGCCGGCGAGGAGTTCCTCCAGGTCAGGGATGTGCACCGGCTAGCCGACCGTCGAATCGGTCAGATGGGCCAGGTCAGCCAGCCAGGGAAAGACGACGTCGACCAGCACCAAAAGCACACCCGCCAGGATCGCCGCCGACAGCAGGATCCTCAGCCAGAGGGGCCCGGGGAGTTGCCGAAAAAGCCAGGCATACATGGGCTAACCCTTTCCCTGCAGCGCGGCGAGCTGCTTCGCGATGGCTGCCGGAGGCCCGGCGCTGAGGGGCTGCCATGAATCGAAAACAGAGTAGGCGATGATGCGCTCCTCGGACCCAAAGCGCGGATTGCAGCTCGTCATGGTCAATAGTCGTTGGTCCGGCACCGCGCCGGGCTGGGTGGGCACCGGCAGGAGCACGTCCGTCCGGTCCGGCAGGACGATCTCCTGGTTCCGGAAGACGTAGGTATAGAAACCGTCGGCCGTCTGGACGTAAATCTTGTCCCCGGGCACCAGCGTGTGGATGTTGTCGAGGACCGCGCCATGCGTCTGGCGGTGGCCTGCCATCGCGAAGTTCCCCACGGCCCCGGGCATCGACGTGTCCTTGTAGCGGCCGAGACCGAGCGTGTCGATGACGTCACTGCTGGTGCCCTCGATGATCGGCCTGCTGTAGGTGGCTCCGAAGCGGGGAACATAGACCACCCCGATCGCCTCGCCGTGGGCGGGCGCGGTGCCGACCGGCACGGCCGCAGGGTCCGCCGGCGCTGCGGCGGCAGGGTCGTTCGTGATGGGCACCTGATGTTCCTGCACGAACTGTTTCACGGCACCCCCCTGAACAGCGTCCGCTTCGACGTTCGTCCACCACAATTGCCAGGCGACAAACAGAATCGCAACCACGCCGAGTGTGATCAGCAGTTCGCCCACGACCTGGACGGTCATGAGGGAACGACGCCGGCGGGTGCGGTGGTTTTCCTGCGCAACCTCGGTGCGGCGGTTCAGTACCTTCGACATGCCACTCCTGTTGACTACCGCTGGATACTGCCGACGAAGCATCGCCCGTTTGGAAGAACGGGCAAGACTGACGATTCCACAGTTCCGGACCGGATCTGCGCCATCACACATTCACTCTCGCCCAGCACTCCGACCTCGACGGCGTCGGCGGCCAGTCCGGTAGGGGTGCGCGACGCCGACACCTCCACCGCGGCCGGGGCGAACCCCGCTGCGGAAAGGCTCTCGCGGACTTGCTCCCGGCTCGGCTGCGGTGTCGACGCAACGAGTGCCTGCAGGGCCGCAGCCACGGCACCGGACACGGCGGAAGGGGCGGCGGAACCCGACGGGGACGCCCCGGACACTTCCTGGGTTGGGACGGCCGATGCTTTCCCAACCGGGGCAGGAGCCTCGCTCACGGCGCCGGCTGACCCGGCTGAGCTGGCGGAAACTGTGGGTGCAGGCGTGGAACACGCTGCCATTCCGATCACGACGGGCAGAACCAGGGCACCCAACGCCATGTGCCGGCGGCCGCGGGGGCGGCGGAGCGGGCCGGGGGCAGGGGAAGTCACCGGAACATCCTCCCATATGGGCAGTGGAGCACCCGCGCCCGTGACGTACCCGCGCCTGTCACGCATCTCGGCTCCAGAGGCTGGACATGCCCTCCCTTGGCTTGGCGAACGCGGCGGACATGCCCAGTTCGCGCGCCCAGGAGTGGACATGGTGGGACTATGTCCTCTGGTGGCTGCAAGGGTGGGGCATGTCCCGTTTGCTGATGACACGCCAGGCCCGCTCACGCAGTCGGTTTCCCCTCAGCCTCCGGCGGCCCTGGGTGCCGGAGCTCCCAGACGTCCGCCGCGGCGCCGTGCGG
>NZ_AUPJ01000330.1:5097-6006 GCF_000427315.1 Arthrobacter sp. TB 26 | reverse complement strand
GGCCCGTGCCGAGGTCGGTGGCGTGGATGGTGAGCTCGCGCCAAAGCGCCAGCCCGCCGTCGAACACGACTCCCCCGCGGTAGCTGATGGGCGCCCGCCAGCCGGCGCCGTCGAGCGCTGCAAAAGCGTGCAGTGCCCGGTCCAGGGCGGCGTCAACATCGGCCCGGTGTTCCGCCACGGTGTGTCCTGCGGCCATTTCGATGGCACGGGTCCGGCCTTCGAAACCGCCGTCGTAGAGCTCGATGCTGTCCCCCCGGGCCGCAACCTCCAGCTGGCGTGCCATCGCGTTGGCGATGCCGCTGACGTGGGCCAGCACGTGGCCGCGCGTCCAGCCCGGCAGTTCCGAGGACGCCTTGACGTCCTCGTCGGACAAGGTGGCGGTAATTCCGGCCACGACGCCGGCGGCGCGGCGCAGTTCTTCGAGGAGGTTTTCCGGGGTGATTGGGGTCATGGCGAACATCCTAACCGAGCGACCTGAATCAATCCGGATTAACTGAAAGACTCCGGGCCAAAACGGTGGCGGATGTGCCGGCGGTCGTGCCGGGCCTGCCAGAACTCGATTTCGCGGGGCCGGAGGGCGTACAGCTGCCAGTCCGCGTTGTCGCTGCCGTCGGCGCCGGGCCGGGCATGCCAGTCGGACACCGACGCCGCCTCGGACAGCTCCACCACGCCGCCGGCGACGCGGATCTGCCGGCCCTGCTGCTGCCAGTAGAAGTTCAGGGCGGCCTGCGGATTCGCCGCGAGTTCCCGGCCCTTCCGCGAGGCGCGGGACGTGGCGAAGTGCCAGCCGTCGTCGTCGAGGTCCTTCAGGATCAGCATCCGGGAGGAGGGACCTCCGAGCCCGTCCACCGTGGCAAGGCTGCAGGCGTTGGGCTGCGGGACGCCGGCGTCCAGCGCCTCAGCGAGCCA
>NZ_AUPJ01000330.1:0-5087 GCF_000427315.1 Arthrobacter sp. TB 26 | reverse complement strand
GGGATCCGCGGGGGCGCCGGCCGGGTCGAAGTCCGGGAGCAGGTCGGGGAAATCGGGCAGGCCACGCAGCAACTGGCGGAAAGTTTCGCTCATGCACCCACCTTAAGCGCCGCGAGTTGGCACCTCGCGGCAGTGTTTGCGAAAAACATTGCCGCGAAGTGCCAACTCAGGGGCGCCCTCGCGGGGGCGCGGGGGTGTCGCTAGCCCGCGTACCCGCGGACTCCGGCGAGTTCGCCGTCGAGGGCCAGCAGCTGGCGCTCGACGGCGGCCGGTGCGGTGCCGCCCTGGGAGTTCCGGCTGTTCAGCGAGCCTTCAGTGGACAGGACCGTGCGCACCTCCGGCGTCAGGTGCTCCGAGATGGCGGCGTATTCCTCGTCCGTCAGGTCCCAGAGTTCGACGCCGCGGCTTTCAGCCTGCTTGACGGCGGCACCGGAGAGCTCATGCGCCTCGCGGAACGGGACACCCTGCCGGACCAGCCATTCGGCGATGTCCGTGGCCAGCGCGAAACCCTGCGGAGCCAGGGACTCCATCCGTTCGGTGTTGAACGTCAGCGTCGCGATCATGCCGGAGACGGCCGGAAGCAGGACTTCCAGGGTGTCGGCGGCATCGAAGACCGGTTCCTTGTCCTCCTGCAGGTCGCGGTTGTACGCGAGCGGCAGGCCCTTGAGCGTGGCCAGGAGCCCGGTCAGGTTGCCGATCAGCCGGCCGGCCTTGCCGCGGGCCAGTTCCGCCACGTCCGGGTTCTTCTTCTGCGGCATGATCGAGGAGCCCGTGGAGTAGGAATCGTGCAGGGTCACGAAGGAGAACTCCTTGGTGGCCCAGAGGATGACTTCCTCCGAGACCCGGGACAGGTCCACGCCGATCATGGCCGTGATCCACGCGAACTCGGCGAAGACGTCGCGGGAGGCGGTGCCGTCGATCGAGTTGTGCGTGGCGGAGAAGAAGCCCAGTTCCGCGGCCACGGCCTCCGGGTCCAGGCCCAGCGAGGAGCCCGCGAGGGCTCCGGAGCCGTAGGGCGAGACGCCGGCACGCTTGTCCCAGTCCTGAAGCCGCTGCACATCGCGCAGCAGCGCCCAGGCGTGGGCCAGCAGGTGGTGGCTGAGCAGGACCGGCTGGGCGTGCTGCAGGTGCGTGCGGCCGGGCATGGCGACGCCCTGGTGCGCCTTGGCCTGGCCCACGAGGGCGTCAATCGTGGCGAGCACGCCGCGGGCGATGATCCGGGCGTGGTCGCGCAGGAACATCCGCCCCAGCGTCGCCACCTGGTCGTTGCGGGACCGGCCGGCGCGGAGCTTGCCGCCGAGCTGGGTCCCGGCTCGCTCGATGAGCCCGCGTTCCAGCGAACCGTGCACATCCTCGTCCGACTCCGCCGGCGTGTACGCGCCGGAGGCGACGTCCGCATCCAGCCGGGCCAGGGCGTCGAGCATGCCCTCAAGCTCGGCGTCGTCGAGCAATCCGGCCTTGTGCAGCACACGCGCGTGTGCCTTGGACCCGGCGATGTCGTAGCGGGCCAGCCGCCAGTCAAAGTGCGTGGACTTGCTCAGCGCGGCGAGGGCATCCGCGGGGCCGCCGGCGAACCGGCCGCCCCACAGCGCACCTGTGTTCGTCGCCTCGGACTTGGTGGTTTCCTGCTCAGCCACAGAGGCTACTTTCCTGCGACGCGGATGTCGCGGCCGGAGGCAACCTTGGCGGACATGCCCCACAGCTCGATGAAGCCCCGGGCCATCGACTGGTCGAACGTGTCGCCGGTGTCGTAGGTGGCGAGGTCGAAGTCGTAGAGCGAGGTCTCGGAGCGGCGTCCGTTGACGATCGCCTGGCCGCCGTGCAGGACCATGCGGATGTCGCCGGTGACGTAGCGCTGGGTGTCCTCGATGAAGGCGTCGAGGGAGCGCTTGAGCGGGGAGAACCACTGGCCGTCGTAGACCAGTTCTGACCAGCGCTGGCCGACCGTGGCCTTGAAGCGGGCCTGCTCGCGTTCGATCGTGATGTCTTCGAGGTGCTTGTGCGCGGTGATGAGCGCCATGGCCCCCGGCGCCTCGTAGATTTCGCGGGACTTGATGCCGACGAGGCGGTCCTCGACGACGTCGATCCGGCCGACGCCCTGGGCACCGGCGCGGCGGTTGAGTTCCTTGATGGCCTGCAGCGGGGTGACCTTGACGCCGTCGATCGCGACCGGGACGCCGGCCTCGAAGGAGATGGTGACCTCATCGGGCGCCGGCGGGAACTCCGGGGTCGCGGTGTAGTCGTAGATGTCCTTCGTGGGGGCGTTCCAGATGTCCTCGAGGTAACCGGTTTCGACAGCGCGGCCCCAGACGTTCTGGTCGATCGAGTACGGGTTCTTCTTGGTGGTCTCGATCGGCAGTCCCTTTTCCTCGGCGAAGGCGATGGCCTTGTCGCGGGTCAGGGCGAGGTCGCGGACCGGTGCGATGCACTTCAGGTCCGGGCCGAGGGTCTGGATGCCGACTTCGAAACGGACCTGGTCGTTGCCCTTGCCCGTGCAGCCGTGGGCCACGGTGGTGGCGCCGAATTCGCGGGCGGCCTTGACCAGGTGCTTGACGATCACCGGGCGGGAGATCGCGGAGACCAGCGGATAGTGACCCTGGTAGAGGGCGTTGGCCTTCAGCGTGGGCATGCAGTACTCGTTGGCGAACTCGTCGGACGCGTCGGCCACGTAGGCTTCGACGGCGCCGCAGCCCAGGGCGCGCTGGCGGATCGTCTCCAGCGACTCGCCGCCCTGTCCGACGTCGACCGCCACGGCGATGACCTCGGCCCCGGTGGCTTCACCGATCCAGCCGATGGCTACGGAAGTATCCAGGCCACCGGAGTAGGCCAAAACAATACGCTCAGTCACTTCAAATGCTCCTTAGTTGTTTGGGGAAAATCAGTCGTGCGGGAAAAATTCCGGGTAAAGCTTCTCTTGTGAAAGCCTGTCACATCCCTGTGGCGGGCCCAATCTTCACAAGGTCCTTGGGGCCGTCAGCTGGTGCCGGCCTCTTCGGCCAGCTGCAGGAACCGGGCGGCCACGTCAGCCCCGCCGAGGGGGTCCCGGGTGACCAGCAGCACGGTGTCGTCCCCGGCGATGGTGCCGAGGATGGACGGCATCACGGAGTGGTCGATCGCCAGGGCCAGGAAGTTGGCCGCGCCGGGAGGCGTCCGGAGCACCGCGATGTTCGCGGACGCTTCGGCGGTGACCAGCAGTTCCCCGCAGAGCCGGGCCAGCCTCGCGTCGAGGATCTCCTGGGTGACGCCGCTCTTGGCCGCGCGCTCCCCGCCCTCCCCCGGCACCGCGTAGACGAGGACGCCTTCCTTCCCGCGGACCCGGACCGCGCCGAGCTCCACGAGGTCCCGGGACAGCGTGGCCTGGGTGACCTGGACTCCGTCGTCGGCGAGCAGCGCCGCCAGTTCCGCCTGTGAGCGGACCGACTCACCGGTGAGGATCGTGGTGATGCGCGCCTGCCGGGCCGTCTTGGTGGCCGGGCTGGCCCCCGGGGAGGCAGGCTGGACGGACACTATCCGAGTCCTTCGACCACGGCGAGCCCGGAGCGGTGCATCAGCCAGGCCATGAGGGCCTTCTGGGCGTGCAGCCGGTTCTCGGCCTCGTCCCAGACGATGGACTGCGGGCCGTCGATCACGGCCGCGGCGATCTCGTAGCCGCGGTAGGCGGGCAGGCAGTGGAGCACGACGGCGTCCGGCGCTGCGAGCTTCATCGCCGCTTCGTCCACGGCGTAGCCGCGGAACAGCTGCAGCCGGGCTTCCTTTTCGTCTTCCTGGCCCATGGAGACCCAGGTGTCGGTGGCGACGACGTCGGCGCCGAGCAGGGCCTCGGCGGCGTCCACCGTAACGAGCACAGAGCCGCCGGTCTCCGCTGCCCGGTCCTCGGCCGCTGCGATGATCTCCGGGGACGGCAGGTAGCCGNCCGGGCCGGCGACGCGGACGTGCATGCCCGCGGTGACGCCGGCCAGCAGGTAGGAGTTGGCCATGTTGTTGGCGGAGTCGCCGAGATAGGTCATGGTGAGGCCCGCCAGGTCACCCTTGTGTTCCCTGATGGTGAGCAGGTCGGCGAGGAGTTGGCAGGGGTGGTAGTCATCGCACAGGGCATTGATGACCGGCACGCGGGAGTTCCTGGCCATGGCGACGAGCCCGGAGTGGGCTCCGGTGCGCCACACGATGGTGGACACCATGCGCTCCAGGACCCTGGCGGTATCCTCGACGGATTCCTTGTGCCCGATCTGCGCCTCGCCCGGGTTGATGATGAGCGCGTTGCCGCCCATGTCGGCCACGCCCGTGGCGAAGGACACGCGCGTCCGGGTGGAGGTCTTGTCGAAGATCACGGCGACGGTCTTGCGGCCGCTGCCCTCCGCGGCGAAAGGCTGCACGCTGTAGGGGGCGGCCTTCATCCGGACGGCGAGGTCCAAGACCTCGGCCTGCTCGGCCGGGGTGAGGTCGGTGTCCTTGAGGAAGTGGCGGACCTGGCTGGTCGAAGTCACGGTCGAAATGTCGGTCGTGTTCACTGGGCGTCCTTTGCGGTCCGGAGGAGTGCGGGCACTGCCGCGAGGAAGCGGTCGGCCTGTTCGGTGGTGAGGATCAGCGGCGGCGCGAGGCGGATCGTGTGCGGGCCGGGGCTGTTGACGATGAAGCCCGCCTCAAGGCCGGCGGTCACAACTGCGGGGGCGACGTCGGCGTCGAGGTCGAAGCCGACCAGGAGCCCTTCGCCGCGTACTTCGGTGACGCCGTCGATCGTGGCGAGGCCGGCGCGCAGGTGGTCGCCCACCTCCCGGACGTTGGCCAGCACGTGCTGGTTCTCCAGAACGTGCAGGGTGGCCAGGGCCGCCGCGGTGGCCACCGGGTTGCCGCCGAACGTCGTCCCGTGCTGGCCGGCGGTCAGCAGCGAGGACGTTTCCGGGCCGAACGTGACGAGGGCGCCGATCGGGAAGCCGCCGCCGAGGCCCTTGGCGAGGGTGACGGCGTCGGGCACAATCCCGGCGTCCCCGCTCGCGAGCCACTTGCCGGTCCGGCCGATGCCGGTCTGGACCTCGTCGAGGATCAGCAGGGCGCCGGCGGCGCTCGTGGCCTCGCGGGCGGCCACCAGG
>NZ_AUPJ01000329.1 GCF_000427315.1 Arthrobacter sp. TB 26 | reverse complement strand
GGTTCGAGGAAGACGGCGGCGGTGGTGTCGTCCACCGCGGCCCGGAGCGCGTCGATGTCACCGAAGGGGATGTGCACCACGCCGCCGGGCAGCGGGGCGAACGGCGCCCGGTAGGCTTCCTTCGCGGTAAGCGCCAGGGCTCCCATGGTGCGGCCATGGAAGGCCCCTTCGAGCGCGATGATTTTGGTGCGCGGCTTCCCTGGTCTGTCCGGGCTGGCGCCGTCCGCTGCCGCGGCTGTGCTGGCGCCACTGTTCCGCCGCGCCAGCTTGAACGCGGCCTCGACGGCCTCGGTGCCGGAATTGGCGAAGAATACCTTGGAACCGGCCGGTGCCTTGGTGATGTCCAGCAGTTTCTCGGCCAGCGCGATCTGGGTGGGGCTCGTGAAGAAGTTGGAGACGTGGCCCAGGGTGGCGAGCTGGCTCGAGATCACCGAGGTGACGAAGGGGTGTGCATGGCCCAGGGCGTTGACCGCGATTCCGCCAAGCAGGTCCAGGTATTCCTTGCCGTCGGCGTCCCAGACGAGGCAGCCGGAGCCGCGGACCAGGACCCGCTGCGGGGTGCCGAAGACGCCCAGCAGCGAGGAGGAGTACCGGGCCAGCCATTGGGCGCCGGTGGCGTGCGAATGGACCAGCTCCCCGACCGGGGAGTGCTCAAGGTCCGTGGAAGGTGTTTCGATCTGGTTCATTTGTTTTCCTCGTCCGGGACGACCTGCGTGCCGATGCCCGCCGTCGTGAAGGTTTCCAGCAGCATCGAGTGCGGCAGCCTGCCGTCCACGATGTGCGCGCGTTCGACGCCGCCTTCGACGGCTTTGAGGCAGGCTTCCATCTTCGGGATCATGCCTGACTCCAGACGCGGCAGCAGCTCGCGCAGTTCCGACGCGGTGAGCGAGGAAATCAGCGAGGAGCGGTCCGGCCAGTTGGCGAAAAGTCCCTCGACGTCGGTGAGGATGACCAGCTTGGAGGCGCCGAGGGCTTCCGCCAAGGCCGCAGCGGCGGTGTCCGCGTTGACGTTCAGCACCTGGCCGGTGGTCTGCGCCTGCTTGGCTCCCGGGTCGCCACTGCCGTCGTCAAAGATCTCCGGCGCCACCGTCGAAATCACCGGGATCCGGCCGGCCGCGACGATGTCCAGGATTCCCTCGGGGTTCACGCCGACGACTTCGCCCACCAGGCCCAGGTCCACCTCTTCGCCGTCCACGACGGTGCCGGTCCGGACGGCGCGGAGCAGTCCGCCGTCCTCCCCCGACATGCCGACGGCGTAGGGTCCGTGCGAGTTGATCAGGCCCACGAGTTCGCGGCCGACCTGGCCGGTCAGGACCATCCGGACCACGTCCATGGCCTCGGGTGTGGTGACCCGCAGCCCGCCCTTGAACTCGGATTCGATCCCGAGCCGGCTGAGCATGGCGTTGATCTGCGGACCGCCGCCGTGCACCACCACCGGGTGGATGCCAACGTGGTGCAGGAAAACGACGTCCTCGGCGAAGGCGCGGCGGAGCTCGTCGTTGACCATGGCGTTGCCGCCGTACTTGATCACCATCGTGGTGCCGGCAAAGCGCTGGATCCAGGGCAGTGCCTCGATCAGGGTGCCGGCTTTGCCCTGGGCATCGGACATGGACGTGGTCTCGCGGGTCTGGGTGTTCATGCTGTTCGTCCTTACTGTTCGTCCTTCCTGTGCCTTCCCCAGGGGGGGTCAGCTGGAGTAGGCGCTGTTTTCGTGGACGTAGTCATGGGTGAGGTCGTTGGTCCAGATCGTGGCCTCGGCGTCACCGGCCTGAAGGTCGATCTCGACCAGGACCTCGCGGGGTTCCAGGTCCACGAGGCTGCGGTCCTCGCCGATGCTGCCGTTGCGGCAGATCCGGACGCCGTTCATGGACACGTTGAGCTGGTCGGGCTCGAAGGCCGCGTCGGTGGTGCCGACGGCCGAGAGCACGCGGCCCCAGTTGGGGTCCTTGCCGAAGATCGCGGCCTTGAAGAGGTTGGAGCGGGCCACGGCCCGGCTGACCACTTCGGCGTCCTTTTCGCTGGCGGCGTTGAACGTGCGGATCGCAATGTCGTGGCTGGCACCTTCGGCGTCGCCGATCAGCTTGCGGGCCAGTTCTGCACAGACCTGGGTCAGGCCCCTGCCGAACTCGACGGCGGACGGCACGGCACCGGAAGCTGCAGAGGCGAGCAGCACGACGGTGTCATTGGTGGACATGCAGCCGTCCGAGTCCGCCCGGTCAAAGGTGACCCGGGTGGCGTCGCGGAGCACGACGTCGAGCATGTCCGGCTGGACGTCCGCGTCCGTGGTGATGACCACCAGCATCGTGGCGAGCCCGGGGGCGAGCATGCCGGCGCCCTTGGCCATGCCGCCGATCGTGAATTCCTTGCCGTCGGCGTCGGCCCCGGTGAAGACGGCCTGCTTGGACACGGAGTCCGTGGTCATGATTGCGGTGGCGGCGTCGGACCCGCCGTCGGTGCTCAGTGCTGCGGTGGCAGCGCCGATCCCGGCGAGGATCTTGTCCATCGGGAGCTGCTCGCCGATCAGGCCGGTGGAGCAGACGAAGATGTCGGTGGCGGAGATGCCGAGCGCTTCGGCGGTCTTCTCGGCGGTGGTGTGGGTGTTCTGGAAACCCTGCGGGCCGGTGCAGGCGTTGGCCCCGCCGGAATTCAGGATGACGGCGTCCACGCGGCCGTCCTTGACCACCTCGCGGGACCAGTGCACCGGGGCTGCGGCCACCCGGTTGGAGGTGAACACGGCCGCGGCGGCCTTGGAAGGGCCGTCGTTGACCACGAGGGCAAGGTCCGGGTTGCCGGAGGTCTTGAGGCCGGCGGTGACGCCGGCGGCGCGGAACCCCTGGGGGGCAGTGATGCTCACGGTGCAACTCCCTGCAGATCGAGGCCGGCGGTTTCCGCCAGGCCGAGGGCAATGTTCATGGACTGCACGGCCCCGCCGGCGGTCCCCTTGGTCAGGTTGTCGAGGGCGCACGTGACGATCAGCCGGCCGGTGTGCCCGTCGAGTGCCAGCTGCATCACGGCGTGGTTGGATCCCTGGACCGACTTCGTGGAGGGCCAGCGGCCTTCGGGCAGCAGGTGCACAAACGGCTCGTCGTCGTAGGCCTCGGCCCAGGCGCGGCGGAGCTCCTCGGCGGTGACGCCGGGACGCACCTTCGCCGTCGCCGTCGTGAGGATGCCCCGGCTCATGGGAGCCAGCGTGGGCGTGAACGACACGGTGACCGGGGCGTTCAGGGCGTTGGAGAGCCCCTGCTCGATCTCGGGTGTGTGGCGGTGTCCGCCGCCCACACCGTACGGGCTCATGGAGCCCATCACCTCGGCGCCGATCAGGTTGACCTTGGCGGCCTTTCCGGCCCCGGAGGTGCCGGACGCGGAAACGATAACGACATCGTCGGCCTGGAGCAGGTGGTTGCTGAAGCCCGGGACGAGGGCCAGCAGGGCCGACGTGGGGTAGCAGCCCGGGACGGCGATCCGCTTGGCGCCGCGGAGCGCCTCGCGCTGGCCGGGAAGTTCCGGCAGACCGTAGGGCCAGGTGCCGGCGTGCGGGGAGCCGTAGAACTTCTCCCACGCGGCGGCATCCTCCAGCCGGTGGTCGGCGCCGGCATCGATCACGACGGTGCCGGCCGGCAGTTGGGCGGCGATCTCGGCGGAGGCACCGTGCGGCAGCGCAAGAAACACCACGTCGTGTCCCGACAGATTCTCCACCGTCGTGTCTTCGAGGATGCGGCTGGCCAGACCGTGGAGATGAGGCTGCAATTCCCCTAGTCTGGAACCGGCGTTGCTGTGGGCCGTGATGGCGCCGATCGTGACGTCGGGGTGGCCGGCCAGGAGCCGCAGCACCTCGCCGCCGGCATAACCGCTAGCGCCGGAGACGGCAACAGAAATAGTCATACCAAGGACTATACAGCAAGAGTATGCATAGATGCCGATATTTATGCATTCAATGGTGCGTGCCCCGCCGGGCCGCCAGGCGCCGGGTTCGGGAGGGCCCGGGATTGGCCGGGGGCGTATGCTTGGTTAAGGGTGATCCAGACCGTGCAGTCCGAATGTCGGATGCAGCGTTGCCCGTAACAGTTACGAGGCACGCGCTCCATGACCCCCACCACTGCTACGCCGGAGCGCCCGAGATCGCGCGTCCGCCAGCCCAACGCCGTCGTCCTGAGCTATTCGGAACTCCTTAAGACCGTCAAGGCCGCAGGCCTGCTCGAACGCCGCGTCGGCTTCTACATCACGGTGTTTTCCGTCCTGGTCCTCCTGATGACGGCCACCTGGTTCGGCTTTGCCCTCATCGGCGACAGCTGGTTCCAGCTCCTCATCGCCGCAGCCCTGGGCATCCTCTGCACCCAGCTGAGCTTCCTGGCCCACGAGGCCGGTCACCGCCAGATCTTCGCCTCCCGCCGCGCCAATGACTGGGCCGCACGGCTGCTCGCCACGTCGGTCGCCGGGATCAGCTATTCCTGGTGGGAGCAGAAGCACGGCGCACACCATAACCACCCGAACGTCATTTCCAAGGACCCGGATATCGCCACCGGCGCCATCGCCTTCTTCCCGGAGGCCGCCGCTACCCGGCAGGGACGGTTCTCCTTCCTCACCCGCAAGCAGGGCTGGCTCTTCTTCCCGCTGCTGTTCCTCGTGGGCCTGGGCCTGCAGATCGATTCGATCAAGTTCATCTTCCAGCGCGCCAAGGTCACGCACCGCTGGGTTGAAATCCCGATCCTCGTGGTCCGCCTCAGCCTTCTGCCTGTGCTCGCTTTCACCTTCCTGCCGTGGGGCATGGCGCTCGCGTTCATCGCGGTCCAGCTCGCTGTCTTCGGGTTCTACATGGGCGCCTCCTTCGCGCCGAACCACAAGGGCATGCCGGTCCTGCCGGCGGACAGCCGCGTGGACTTCTTCAGCCGCCAGGTCCTGACGTCCCGGAACATTTCCGGCGGCCGCTTCATGGACATCCTGCTCGGCGGCCTCAACCGCCAGGCCGAGCACCACCTCTTCCCGGACATGGCCCGCCCGCAGCTCGACAAGGCCGCCGTGATCGTCCGCGAGTTCTGCGCGAAGCACCAGGTTCCCTACACGGAAACCACCCTGCTGCAGTCCTACGGCATCATCGTCCGTTACCTCAACGACGTCGGACTCTCCGCCGGGCGCCATTTCGAGTGCCCGATGGCCACGGTGACCCGCCGCTTCTAAGCGGCCGGCCGGCTCCGCGAACGCGGAAGGGTTCCGCCCGCGGCCCTGATATTCCTGTTTGACCCGAAGTGACGGCCGGANCCGGCCGTCACTTCGTCGTTGGCGCCGGTGTCCCTAGGATGGGTGCAGGATGAGGGCCCGGAACTTCCCGCCCGGAATTTCCGCCCAGCACCAACAGACCAGGCAAGGAGACACATGATGCATGCAATCGTCGCCCGCGAGGCCGGGGGCCCCGGGGTCCTCACTCCGGCCGAGGTGGAGCGCCCGGTTCCGGGTCCCGGCCAGCTGCTGGTCAAGGTCGCCGCCGTCGGCGTGAACTTCATTGACACCTACAAGCGCAGCGGCAGCTACAAGGTGGCCTACCCCTTCACCCCCGGCTCCGAGGCCTCGGGCACCGTGGAGGAACTCGGGGACGGCGTGACCGGTTTCTCCCCCGGCGACCGGGTGGCCACGGCCGAAGGCATCAACTGCTACGCCGGCTACGCCCTGATCGATGAGGACAAAGCGCTGCCGGTCCCCCACGGCGTGGACGACTTCACCGCCGCCGCGCTGCCGCTGCAGGGCATCACCGCGCATTATCTGATCAATTCCTCCTTCAAGGTGGAGCCGGGCCACACCGTCCTGCTGCATGCCGGAGCGGGCGGCGTCGGTCTCCTGCTGATTCAGCTGCTCAAGGCCAGGGGCGCACACGTCATCACCACCGTCTCCACCGATGACAAAGAGCAGCTGGCCCGCGAGGCCGGCGCGGACCATGTGCTGCGCTATGACGGCTTCGCCGCCAAGGTCCGTGAACTGACGGACGGGGCCGGCGCGGACGTCGTGTACGACGGCGTAGGGAAGGACACCTTCGACGGCTCCCTCGCTTGCCTGCGCATCCGCGGCACCCTCGTGCTGTTCGGTGCCGCGTCCGGGCCCGTGCCGCCGTTCGACCCGCAGCGGCTCAACGCCGGGGGCTCGCTGTACCTGACCAGGCCGACGATCGCCCATTTCCTCCGCGACGCCCGGGAGCGCCGCTGGCGCTCGGACGAGCTCTTCGCCGCGGTGGCCAACGGAAGCCTCAAGGTCCGGGTTGGCGCCCGCTACGACCTCGCGGAGGCCGCCCGGGCCCATGACGACCTGGAGCAGCGGCGCACCACGGGCAAGGTCCTCCTGGTTCCCTAGGCCCGGTCCCCGGGGTTCCCTGGGTCCGGTCCGGGCACACCCTGGGGGGGACAGTGTGCGCACGTCCGTACAGAGGCGGAGTATTAACACAAAGCGACCGCGGACACGTTCCGTTCACCTAGGCCGGAGACGATTCCCCCGTGACTGAGCAACAGCAGCAACCCGCAAACGGCGACCTTTCGCAGGCCACCGCCACCGTCAGCCCGGTTTTCCCGGCGCAGCTTTCAGGGACCCTGGCCACACCGCCGGAGCGGACCCTCGTCGACATCCTGCTGGACACGGCTCAGCGCTTTCCGGATGCATCGGCGCTCGACGACGGCCACCAGTCGCTCAGTTACGCCCAGCTGCTGGCCGCAGTCCGGGCCAAGGCGAGGGAGCTGCATTTCGCCGGCCTCGGTGCCGGGGACAAGATCGGCGTCCGGATTCCCTCCGGCACCAATCATCTCTATGTTTCAATCCTGGCCATCCTGATGGTCGGGGCGGCGTATGTCCCGGTGGACGCGGACGACCCGGAAGAGCGTGCCAGGCTCGTGTTCGGCGAAGCACGGGTCGCCGGGACGCTACGCGGAGCCGGGGAGGTTGTGACGGAGGGCCAGCGGCCCCTCCCGTTCCCCGCCCCGCGGCTTCCCGGCCCGGACGACGACGCCTGGGTGATCTTCACGTCGGGGTCCACCGGAACGCCCAAAGGCGTCGCCGTGCAGCACCGCTCCTCGGCCGCTTTCGTCGACGCCGAGGCCCGGCTGTTCCTCACGGAAGATCCGATCGGTCCGCAGGACCGCGTCCTGGCCGGCCTGTCAGTTGCCTTCGACGCCTCCTGCGAGGAAATGTGGCTTGCCTGGCGGCACGGCGCCTGCCTCGTCCCAGCGCCGCGGGCCCTGGTCCGGACCGGCATGGACCTCGGCCCCTGGCTGATCAGCCACGGCATCACAGTCGTTTCCACGGTGCCCACCCTCGCCGCACTCTGGCCGGTGGAGTCCCTCGAGAGCGTCCGCCTGCTGATCTTCGGCGGCGAGGCGTGCCCGCCGGATCTCACCGAGCGGCTGGCCGTCGAAGGCCGCGAGGTCTGGAACACGTACGGCCCCACCGAGGCAACCGTCGTCGCCTGCGCTGCCAAACTGGGCGGCCCCGGACCGATCAGGATCGGCCTGCCGCTGGATGGCTGGGACCTCGCCGTCGTCGACGCCAACGCCCTGCCGGTCGGAGAAGGAGAAATCGGCGAACTGATCATCGGCGGCGTCGGGCTGGCCCGGTATCTGGACCCGGCGAAGGACGCCGAGAAATATGCCCCCATGCCGTCGCTGGGCTGGACACGCGCCTACCGCTCTGGCGACCTGGTCCGCTACGAAGCCGAGGGGCTGGTCTTCCAGGGCCGCGCCGACGAACAGGTCAAGCTCGGCGGGCGCCGGATCGAGCTGGGCGAGATCGACGCCGCCCTGCAGTCCCTGCCCGACGTTGCAGGCGCGGCCGCAACCGTGCAGACGACGGCGGCTGGAAACCAGATCCTTGTCGGGTACCTGGCCCCGGCCGGTGGGCGGGATCTCGATCTGGCCGCCGCACGGGAGCTCCTTGGCCAAAGCCTGCCGGCCCCGCTGATCCCGCTGCTGACCGTGGTCGATTCGCTGCCCACCAAGACCAGCGGCAAGGTGGACCGGCACGCGCTGCCGTGGCCGCTGCCNNNCGCCGCTGCGGCCCCGCTGAACCTCCCGGACGATGCGGCCTGGATCGTGGAGCAGTGGAGCGCGGTGCTTGGCGGCGCCGTGTCCAACCTGGACGCCGATTTCTTCGCCTACGGTGGCGGGTCCCTCGCCGCCGCGCAACTTGTCTCGGCCCTCCGCGTTCGCTACCCCACCATCACGGTGGCCGACATCTACGCCACCCCCCGCGTCGGCGCGCTCATCGACACCGCGCGCCAGTCGCTGCCCGAAGGCGGGGCCGGCCCCGCCCCGGAGCGCACGGTCCGCCGCACCGCCCGGAAGTCTCAGGTCTTCCAGACCCTGATGGGTGTCCCGCTGCACCTCCTGGTGGGCATGCGCTGGCTGACCTACCTGATGGCGGCGAACAATCTGCTCTCCTCCCTTGCCGGCTTCACGGCGGCGCCCACCGTGTCCTGGTGG
>NZ_AUPJ01000328.1 GCF_000427315.1 Arthrobacter sp. TB 26 | reverse complement strand
CCCGCCTGCTGCTCCGCAAGGTGGTGCCGGGAACCTACCCGCGCTCCGGCCGGGTGCACCTGCGTCTGTGGCTGGCTGAACAGATCCAGGACCTGGCCGGCGCAGTCAGCCTGGCCAGCGCTCCCTGGGTGCCGTACTACGCCCGGGCCCTCGGGGCCAAAATCGGGAACAATGTCCAGCTTCACTCTCTGCCGCCGGTCACCGGCCTGCTCTCGCTCGGCAGTGGCTGTAATATCGAGCCGGAAGTCGATCTGTCCGGCTGGTGGATCGACGGCGACATTGTCCACATTGGCGGCATCCATATCGGCCCCGGCGCAACGGTCGGCGCCCGCAGTACCCTGATGCCGGGCGCCACGATCGGCGCCGGAGCCCAGGTGGAACCCGGCTCGGCCGTGCTGGGCAAGGTGAAGTCCGGGCAACTCGTCGCCGGATCCCCGGCCGAGCGGCGGGGCAAGGCCAAACACTCCTGGCCGGACACTCCCCCCGAGCACCCGCTGATCGGCCGGCTCTGGTTTGCCGGCTTCGCGACCGCCTCGGCCGTCCTGGCCCTGATTCCCTATATATCCGCCGCCGCCGCGGCCGTTGTGGTCTTTGGCTTCATCCGCGGCAGCGAATCCCTGACCGCAGCACTCCCTCAGCTCCTGCTGTCCCTGCCGCCGGCAGCCCTGGCCTGGTTCCTGTCCAACCTTGTGCTGATCCTCCTCACTACCCGGCTCCTCGGCGTGGGCCTGGCCGAGGGGTACTACCGGGTGCGCAGCAGGATCGGCTGGCAGGCCTGGGCCACCGAACGGGTCCTGGACCTGGCCCGTGACCTGCTCTTCCCCCTTTACGCCAGCCTCTTCACTCCGGTCTGGCTGCGCCTGCTCGGCGCCAGGATCGGCAAGAACGTGGAGGCCTCGACCGTCCTGCTGATCCCCAAGATGACCACGGTGGGTGAAGGCGCCTTCCTGGCAGACGACACCATGGTGGCCTCCTATGAGCTCGACGGCGGCTGGTTGCGGATCGCCCCGGCCAAAATCGGCAAACGCTCCTTCCTCGGCAACTCCGGCATGACCGCGGCGGGACGCAATGTGCCCAAGAACTCCCTGGTCGCGGTGCTGTCGGCGACTCCCGCGAAGGCGAAGTCCGGGACGTCCTGGCTGGGCAGCCCGCCGGTCCGGCTCCGGCGCACCGCCATCGCTTCCGATGACACCAGGACCTACCAGCCGCCGATGAGGCTCAAGATCGCCCGC
The DNA here is from genome assembly GCF_000427315.1 of Arthrobacter sp. TB 26. Classification (GTDB taxonomy): domain Bacteria; phylum Actinomycetota; class Actinomycetes; order Actinomycetales; family Micrococcaceae; genus Arthrobacter. The sequence continues at coordinate 16,150 of NZ_AUPJ01000328.1, read as the reverse complement.
GCGCTGTGGGAACTGTGCCGCTTTGTCCCCGTCGTGGCGACGGTCGCGATCGCCGCCGGCGTGTTCCTCGCCTTCGACTGGCTTGCCACGGTCTTCAATTACGGCATCGCGGCGATCCTGGGCGGCGTCGTGATCCTGCTCGCGGGCGCCGTGGCGGCCGGCAGCGCCGTGGTGGCCAAATGGCTGCTCGTGGGGCGCATCAGGCCCGGCGAGCATCCGCTGTGGAGTTCCTTCATCTGGCGCAACGAGGTCGTGGACACCTTCATCGAAATGGTCAGCGCCCCTTGGTTCGCCCGTGCCGCCACCGGGACACCGGCCCTGGTCTGGTGGCTCCGGGCCCTCGGCGCCCGGATCGGCGCCGGCACGTGGTGCGAAAGCTACTGGCTGCCCGAAGCAGACCTCGTAACCCTGGGCCGGAACTCCACGGTCAACCGCGGCTGCGTGGTCCAGACCCATCTCTTCCACGACCGCGTGATGAGCATTGACACTGTTACGCTCGATGACGGGGCAACGATGGGCCCGCACGGAGTGATTCTTCCGCAGGCCCGGATCGGCAAGGGCGGCACGGTGGGCCCGGCATCCCTCGTGATGCGGGGTGAAACGGTGCCCGCCGCGACGTACTGGATGGGCAATCCGGTGAGCCCGTGGGGCGGACCGGCTGTGCCTGCCCCTAAGCCGAAGTAGCCATGCCCCGCCCAAACGCACCTGCAATCCCGAAGGCCGGTTAATGAGTTCCAGCCCCCCGAGTTCCACTGCCGCAGCCGGCCCCGGAGGCGGCCTGCCCTCGGACGACGCCGCCGGTTCTCCGGATCCGTACCTGCCCGGTCATGGCACCGATGCCTACCGGGTCACCCGCTATGAACTTGAGCTGGACTACAAGCTCAGCAGCAACCGCCTGACCGGGCGGGCCGTGGTGCATGCCATAACGCAGCGCCCGACGTCGGCCATCGTGCTGGACCTGACCGGGCTCCGGGCCACCAAGATCCAGCTCAGCGGGCGGAGGGTGCGCAAGTTCAGCCAGCGCGCCGACCAGCTCGTCATCGTCCCCGACGCCGCCCTGTTGCCGGGCGAGGAATTCACCCTGGACATCCGCTACGAGGGCAACCCCTCTCCCCGCCGCGGCCTGTGGGGCGAAGTGGGCTGGGAGGAACTGACCGACGGCGTGCTCGTGGCGGGCCAGCCGAACGGCGCGCCCTCCTGGTTCCCCTGCAACGACCACCCGCAGGACAAAGCCAGCTACCGGATCTCGGTGACCACGGATGCAAACTACCGGGCCGTGTGCAACGGGATCCTGATTGCCCGCACCGGACGGTCCAGCCGCGAGACCTGGGTCTACGAGCAGTCCGAGCCCATGGCAACGTACCTCGCCACAGTCCAGATCGGCCGCTATGAGCTCCTGGCGCTCAATCCGGTCCGTCCGGCGACGCAGGTACCCCAGTACGCGGCGGTGCCGGCGGCGCTGGCGGATACAGCCCGCGAAGGCCTGGCGAGGCAGCCCGAGATGATGCGCACCTTCATCGATTGTTTCGGCCCGTACCCGTTCGCCGAGTACACCGTTGTGGTGGCCGGGGACGAACTGGAGATCCCGCTGGAGGCGCAGAGCCTGTCGATCTTCGGCCCCAACCATCTGGAGCAGGACTGGGAGTCCCAGCGGCTCATCGCCCACGAGTTGTCCCACCAATGGTTCGGGAACTCGCTGACGGCGGCCTCGTGGAAGGACATCTGGCTGCACGAGGGTTTTGCCTGCTACGCCGAATGGATCTGGTCCGAGGAAGCCGGCGTCATGACGGTGGCCCGGCGGGCTGCCTCCGCCTGGCGAAAGCTCAGCGCCGGCAAGCAGGACCTGCTGGTGGGCGACCCCGGGCCGGAGCTGATGTTCGATGACAGGGTCTACAAGCGCGGCGCCCTGGCACTGCACGCCCTCCGGCTGCACTGCGGCGACCTTGCCTTTTTCTCCCTGCTGCATGAGTGGGCAAGCCAGAACCGTCACGGCTCCGTCTCAACGCCGCAGTTCATCATCACCGCGGACCACGCGACCGGCCTCGACACCGAGACCGTGCTGCATCCCTGGCTGTACCAGGAAGCCTTGCCGCCGCTGCCTCTCGGGTAGCACATGAACTAGAGTCTTCGCTGTTCACATTTTCCCCCACTGCAGCATCATAATGTGCCGAGCGACACTCGATAGCAACAATGTCAGGCGGTGCCGACGACGGCGAGTGCGGCGGCAAATCCTGCTGGCAGACCCAGGGCAGGGGTGTCCAGTTCAAAGAGGACATTGCCGTCGGCGGGCTCCGGGAAGGCCTCGACCGAGCAGGGGTCCAGCCGCAGTCCGGTCCCGCGCGCCTTCAGCAGGGCCTCCTTCCGCGCCCACACGGCTGTCCGCCAGTGGTCCGCCTGGTCGGGAGGCAGTTCGGTGAGCAGTTGGCGTTCCGCCGGGGTGAGGGCGACGTCGTCGAACCCGGGGAACACCGTTCCCGAGCTGTGCTCCAGGTCGATGCCGATTGTTGACCCGGCGCTGCCAGGACCAACACCGCGGCCGGCGGCCAGCAGGGCCCAGCCGCGGCTGCGGGAAAGGCTCAGGCTGAGGCCTGTTGGCGCACCGTCGAGCCGGTAGCCTGGCCGGCCATGGTCCAGCTCCGGGCCCGTTCCGCAGTCCGGGCACGAATAATCAGCCGTCAGTTCCCCGGGTCGCACCGAGAGGATCCCGGCGGCGAAACCGCGCAGCGCGATCCGGCCGGCCACAAAGTCCAGCCGGGCCGGCGGATCCGTGATGCGCGCGGCACGCGCGCGTTCCGCGGGATCAAGGAGGGCCCCGCCGTCCGGTCCGACGTCGGCAAGACGAACGGACCGGACGGTGATTCCGGCGACGGCGAGTGTCCCCCTGTGCCCCATCGGCTTTAGCGTTGGACTGCTCCGAAGCGCCCGTGGGCAACGGCCACGGCGCTCTCGCGGGCCGCGGATGCCTCGTCGGCGGTCAGCGTGCGGTCAGCGGCACGGAAGCGCAGGCTGAACGCCAGCGACTTCTTGCCGTCCTCGATGCCCTTGCCCGCGTACACGTCGAAGAGTGCGACGTCTTCGAGCAGCCCGCCGGCTCCCTCGCGCAGTGCGGCCAGCACGTCTTCCGCCGGGATGTCCTGCGGCAACACCAGGGCTACGTCCTGGGTGGCCACCGGGAAGGTGGACAGCTGCCGGGCGACGATCACGTCGGCGGCGGCCTCGAAGAGGGCGTCGGCGTTGAATTCGAGGGCCACCGAGCGTGCCGGCATGTCGTGCGCGGCCAGCAGCTTCGGGTGCAGCTCGCCGGCGAAGCCCAGGACCTCGCCGGTGCGGAGCGCCAACTGCGCGGCCCGTCCCGGGTGGAAGGCCTGGTGCTGCCCCTGGCTGATCACGATCTCGACGCCGAGCACGTCGCCGGCGATCCGGGCGATGTCCAGGGCATCGGCCCAGTCCCACGCCCGGGGCGTGTGGCCGGCGGCGGCCGGTGAGTCGTGTCCCGTGAGCACCGCGGCGAGGTACAGCGGCTGGTCCGGGACGCCGTCGTACAGGCCATCCAGCACCTCATCGCTGGGCCTGATGCCGAGCGGCGGGATCGTGGCGGTGCCGAGTGTGTCGCCCGGCAGGAACACGAGGCCGGCCTCGAACAGGGCCAGGTCGCGGAAGCCGCGCGAGTGGTTGCGCTTGGCGACCTCGATCAGGCCCGGCAGGATCGAGGTGCGCAGGTAGCCCTGCTCCTCGCTGATCGGGTTGGCGAGCTTGAGTGCCTTGCGCGGCGTTCCTGCCGTGGGAACGCCGAAGGTGTCATTGGCGGCCTTGGAGACGAACGGGTAGGCGAGGACCTCGGTGAGGCCGGACGCGGCCAGAGCCTGGACCAGGCGCCGGCGCTGCTGCTGGACGCGGGTCAGCCCGCGGCCCGGGGGTGCCACCGGCAGGGATGCCGGGATCTTGTCGTAGCCGACCAGCCGTGCGATCTCCTCGGTCAGGTCTTCCCGGGTTTCCAGGTCGTTCCGCCAGCTCGGGGCCGTCACCGTGTACCCGCCGGCGTTCCGGACGACGACGGCGCCCAGGTCCTGGAGCGAGGTGAGGATCTGGTCCTCGGTGAAGTCGATGCCGATGCGTTCCGCGGCGAAGGCTGCGGGCAGCTCGACGGCGACGGCGTCCGGGGCGGTGCCGACGTCGGTCCCCTCGGCGACGGCGGTGCCGCCGGCGAGCTCGACCAGGAGGTCAACAACCCGCTGGGCGGCGACGCCGGCTACCTGCCAGTCAACGCCGCGTTCGAAGCGCTTGGACGCCTCGGACGGGAGCTTGTGGCGGCGGCGGGAGCGTGCGATGGACACTTCGTCGAAGTGCGCGGCCTCCACGAGGACGTTCGTGGTGGAGCCGGACACTTCGGTGGCGGCCCCGCCCATCACGCCGGCAATGCCGATCGCACCGGAACCGTCGGTGATGAGCAGGTCCTCCACGTCGAGCGTGCGTTCCTTGGCGTCGAGGGTGGTGATCTTTTCCCCGGCCACCGCACGGCGGACCACAATGTCGCCCGACAGGGTGTCCAGGTCGTAGCAGTGGGTGGGCTGGCCGAGTTCCAGCATGACGTAGTTCGAGATGTCCACCGGCAGCGAGATCGAGCGGATGCCGGCGAGCCGGAGACGGGAGGTCATCCACGGGGGCGTGGGCTTCGTGGCGTCGATGCCGCGGACGGTGCGGGCCACAAAACGGTCGCAGCCGGGCTTGCCGTAGATCGGGGCGCCGTCGTTGAGCTTCACGCCGAAGCCGCCAGCCAGTCCCGCCGGCGCCTGGACACTGGCGGCCGGGTCGGTGAAGGACGTGCCGGTGGCGTGCGCGTACTCACGGGCCACCCCGCGGATGGAGAACGCATAGCCGCGGTCCGGGGTGACGTTGATTTCGGCGGCCTGGTCGTAGAGGCCCAGGAGTTCCATGGCGTCGGTGCCGATTTCCGGGTCCAGCCCGATCCTCGACAGCACCAGGATGCCGTCGTGGTCCTCGCCGATGCCGAGTTCGCGCACGGAGGCGATCATGCCGGCGGACAGGTGGCCGTAGGTCTTCCGTGCGGAGATGTGGAAGTCGCCGGGCAGCACGGCACCGGGAAGGGTGACCACCACCTTGTCGCCTTCCACGAAGTTGTGGGCGCCGCAGATGATGCCCTGGACGCCGGAGGGGTCGATGCCCTCGCCGGTGAGGCTCTGCTGCTGCCCTTCGGGGACCACCCGGACCTGGCACCAGTTGATGGTCTTGCCGTTGGTCTGGGGTTCCTTGACGATGCTCAGGACCTGGCCCACCACGATGGGCCCCTGCAGGGTGTCCGTCGGCCGGTGGACTGCCTCTTCTTCAAAGCCGACCTTGACCAGTTCGGCCATCACGTCTTCGGCCGTTGCTCCGGCCGGTACCTGCGCGAATTCACGCAGCCAGGAAAGTGGGATACGCACTGTTAGATCTCCATCCCGAAGTGCTCGCTGAAACGTACGTCGCCTTCGATCATGTCGCGCATGTCGCCGACCTCGTTGCGGAACATGAGGGTCCGCTCGATGCCCATGCCGAAGGCAAAACCTGAATAGATCTCCGGATCGATGCCCGCGGCGCGGAGCACGTTGGGGTTGACCATGCCGCAGCCGCCCCATTCGATCCAGCTGGGTCCGCCTTTGGCGCCCGGGTGCCAGATGTCCAGCTCGGCGGACGGCTCGGTGAACGGGAAGTAATTGGGGCGCAGCCGGATCTGGGCCTCGTCGCCGAACATCTGGCGCGCGAAGTGCTCCAGGGTGCCGCGGAGGTCCGCCATGCTGAGCTTCTTGTCGATGGCGAGGCCCTCGAACTGGTGGAAGACCGGCGTGTGCGTGGCATCAAGCTCATCGGTGCGGAACACCTTGCCGGGGCACAGGACGTAGATGGGCAGTTCGCGCTCCAGCATGGAGCGGACCTGCACCGGGGAGGTGTGGGTGCGCATCAGCAGGTGGGCTTCGGGCGGCTCCACGAAGAAGGTGTCCTGCATTTCGCGGGCGGGGTGGTCGGGCTTGAAGTTCAGCGCGTCGAAGTTGAACCACTCGGACTCGACCTCGGGGCCCTCGGCGATTTCCCAGCCCATGCCAACGAAGATGTCCGCGACGCGTTCCTGCAAGGTGGACAGCGGGTGGCGTGCACCCGCACGACGGCGGCGCGGAGCGGCCGTGACGTCCACGGTCTCCTCGACCAGGATGCGGGCGTCGTTCTCGGCTTCGAGCTCGGCCGTGCGGTCCGCGAGCGCCTTGTTGACGCGTCCTCGGGAGGAGCCCATCAGCTTGCCGGCGGCGGCCTTCTGGTCCTTGGGCAGCCCGCCGATTTCACGGTTGGCGAGGCTCAGCGCGGACTTCTCGCCGGTGTGCGCGAGCCGCACGGCCTTGAGTTCATCGAGCGTGGAGGCGGCGGCAATGGCGGCAACGGCCTGGTCTACGGCGGCGGTGATGGCGGCTTCATCCAGGGGATTCGGGACGCCGGCGCCCGGCAAAGTTTCAGTCATCTACTGTTCTTAGCTACGAGTCGGTTCATGCCAACGGCACAGGACCTTCAACAGGAGCAGGTACCGGCGCGTTGACAAAGGGCAGGGCTCGCCACATGGCTCCGGCGGGCACTCCCCTTCAGTCTAGTTGAACGCACTCAGGTGCCCGAACGTGACGTTGTGCCCCGGGCGTCCCGCTGGGGTTCGCGTCCCGCGAGTCCGCGTATCCCCGGTTGCTTATCCCGCAGGGCGGGGCGCCCGGCTAGCATGGCCTCATGACGCCGGGACAACGGCTGCGGCAGCTGGCCAACGTACTGAATGCAACAACCCCGCTGGGATTGTTGCTGGCCGGCTGCGCCCGCACCACCCTGCGCCGCGGACCACGCGGACTGCTGCTCGCCAGCGGGTACCGCTGGCGGCTGCCCTTCGCCGGGGCCTTCACGGTCGGCAATGTGGTGATCTTCCGCGCCGGCCCCGGGGAAGTCCTGGCCAACCCGGCGCTGCTGGGGCACGAGGAGCGCCACTGCACCCAGTACGCCTGGTGCCTGGGTCTTCCCTTCCTGCCGCTGTATTTCCTCGCCGCGGGCTGGTCCCTGGTCCGGACCGGCAACCCCGGCTCGCGCAATGTCTTCGAACGTCAGGCCGGGCTGCAGGCCGGCGGCTACCCGGAGCCGGGGGCAGGCCCACGGCGCCGTTCCCCCACTCAGGGTCCAGACAACAACCGATCCAACGCGGCCCCCGGGACGCGCTCCGCGGCCCCCGAACGGAAAGAGGCATGACATGACCGACAGCCCACGGACCATCTCCGTCACCGGAACCGGCAGCGCGGAAGCCGCACCGGACCTGCTGACCCTCTCGATCGGCGTCGAGTGCCGCCGGGAGGACGTCGGCGCGGCGTACGGTGAGGCGGGCCGTGTCTCCGCGGCCATCACAGCGGCACTGCGCGGGTACGGCGTCGCGGATCCGGACATCACGACGTCGGGACTCAATGTCCGCGCCGAGGTGAACTGGCAGGAGGGCCGGGGACAGGTGGTCTCGGGGTACCTGGCGTCCAGCGTGCTGAGTGTCCGGATCAGGGAGCTGGGATCATCGTCCGACGTCATCGCCGCCGCGGTCGCGGCCGGCGGCAACGACGTCCGGCTCAACGGGCTGGAGCTCGGCTTCGCTGATCCCGCCGCCGTCACCGTAGGGGCCCGCGAAGCCGCCTGGCAGGACGCCCTCACTACGGCCGGGCACTTCGCCTCGCTCGCCGGAACATCCCTGGGCAAAGTGGTCTCGCTCACGCAGCAGTCCGGCCACCCGGCGCCGATCCCGGTAGCGAAGATGCAGCGGGCTGCGGCGGTGGAGTCTCTCACGGTCGAGGCCGGCCAATCGAGCGTCACCGCGACAGTCGGCGTCGTGTGGGAACTGCTCGGCTGAGCCGGCCCAGGCCCCGCTAGTGCGTGGCGCCGGCGGCGATCTTCAGGTCCGTCGTCGTCGCCAGGGCGCTGCGCACGACGACGGCGAGCGCCTCCGTCAGCTGGTCCAGCGGCAGGGACGGCTGACTGCTCCCCGGCGGCAGCTGGGCCGGCGCAAAGGGAACATGGACAAAGCCGCCCCGGGTTCCGGGACGGAGCCGCAGGGCGTGCATCAGCCCGTAGAAGACGTGGTTGCAGACGTAGGTGCCCGCGGTCTGGGACACCTCGGCGGGGATNNCCCCGCCGAGAGAAGGGCCGCGAGCGCCGCCTTCACCGGAAGAGTGCTGAAGTAGGCCGCCGGTCCCCCGCTGACTACCGGCTCGTCCACGGGCGACTTGCCGGCATTGTCCGGGATCCGCGCGTCGTCGCAGTTGATCGCGATCCGCTCCAGCGAGATCCCCGGCCTTCCCCCGGCCTGGCCCGCGCAGACCACCAGCTCCGGGCGGTGGTGTTCCAGCGCCGCTTCCAGGACGCGGATCGCTTCCCCGAAGACGCAGGGCAGCTCGACGGCCCGCGCAGCGAGCCCTTCCGCCCGGAACAGCGCCGCGGCCTCCCGCGCGGCGGACCACGACGGATTGGTGCTTTCGCCGCCGAAGGGCTCGAAACCTGTCAGGAGGATCATCGTCCCAGCCTAACAACGCCGCCGGATGACCGCCCGGCGTCCCGTCCGGGGGTCCGGACGCGGCGGGGGTCCTTGACTTAAACTCGAACATACATTCGAATGGAGCCATGAGATGGGACGCACAAGCACTCACACCGGCGCCCGGAGACAGGGCATCTGAAGATCCTGCCCCGGGCGGCGGACGCAGCAGCTCCGCGGCCGCCCCCGGCACCGATGCGCTGCTGCCCCTGATCGGGCTTGTGCGTTCCGTGACCACCCCCGAGTTTGCCGGCGTCACTTTCCATGAGGTCACCGCCAAATCGGTGCTCAACAAAGTGGCCGCCGGTTCGCGGATGCCGTTCGAGTGGACCATCAACCCCTACCGCGGCTGCAGCCACGCCTGCGTCTATTGCTTCGCCCGGAAGAGCCACACCTACCTCGACTTCGACGCCGGGCTGGACTTCGACAGCCAGGTGGTGGTGAAGATCAACGCGGCGGACGTCCTGCGCCGGGAACTGGCCAAGCCCTCATGGGGGCGGCAGCACGTGGCCCTGGGCACCAACACGGATCCCTACCAGCGGGCCGAGGGCCGGTACCGGCTGATGCCGGGCATCATTGAAGCGCTGGCCGAATCCGGCACCCCCCTGTCGATCCTGACCAAGGGCACACTGCTGGCCCGGGACATCCCGCTCCTCAAGCATGCCGCGGCCCAGGTTCCCGTCGGCGTCGGAATCTCGCTGGCGATGACGGACGAACGCCTCTCGGAAGCGGTGGAGCCCGGCACACCCGGTCCGCGTGCGCGGCTGAAGCTGGTCACCCGNNNCCTCCGGGAGGCGGGACTGCCCTGCGGGGTGATGGCCATGCCGATCCTGCCGTGGCTCTCGGACAGCGACGAGGCCCTCGATTCCCTGTTCGGCTCCCTTGCTGCGGCGGGCGCCACCGGCGTGACCGCAGGAGCCCTCTACCTCAAGCCGGGAACCCGGGAGTGGTTCATGCAGTGGATCGCCAGGGAACATCCGCAGCTCGCCGGGAAGTACCGGCGGCTGTACGGCACGGGCTCCTATGCCTCCAAGGAGTACCGCGACTGGCTGTCCGGCCGCATCCGGTACTTCAAGGCCCGCCATGGCTTCTCGGGATCGCAAGGCTTCAGCCACAGCGGCCTCAACGACAATCCCGGCAGCGGTGATCCCGGCAGCGGTCATCCCAGGGACGAGGAAGCGCAGTATCCCGCCGGCAGCATCCCCGAGGCGGCAGCGTTCCCCGCCGGGACGCGACCCGCAAGCGAGGCTGCCCAGCCCACCCTGTTCTAGAGTGCCTTCACGGCGCCCAGGACGCGGGTGAGCGAATCCTTGGCGTCCCCAAACAGGAGCGTGGTCTTGGGATCAAACAGCAGCTCGTTCTCGATCCCGGCGAAGCCCGGCCGCATCGAGCGTTTGAGGAACACCACCTGACCGGCCTGCGCGACCTCCAGGATCGGCATCCCGTAGATCGGCGCGCCGGGGGTGGACTTCGCGGCAGGATTAACGACGTCGTTGGCGCCCACGATGAGCGCTATGTCGGTGTTCGGGAACTCCGGGTTGGCTTCCTCGAGCTCCTTCAGCGCTTCATAGGGAACGTTGGCCTCCGCGAGCAGCACGTTCATGTGGCCCGGCATCCGCCCGGCTACGGGGTGGATGGCAAAGACCACTTCAACGCCGCGGGCCGCCAGGGCTATGGCGAGCTCGGCGATCGTGTGCTGGCCCTGGGCCACGGCGAGTCCGTAGCCGGGGACGATCACCACCCTCTGCGCATAGCCGAGCTGGACGGCGACGTCCTCGGGAGAGGAGGAGCGCACCGGCCGGTCGCTCTGCACGGTGGACCCCGCCGTCGAGCCTCCCCGGAAGGCGCCGAACATAATGCCGGTGACGCCGCGGCCCATCGCGGATGCCATCACCTTGGTCAGGATGGTGCCGCTGGCCCCGACGAGCGTGCCCGCGACCAGCAGGAGCACGTTGCCCAGCACAATACCGGAGGCTGCGACCGCGAGTCCGGTGAAGGCGTTCAGCAGGGAGATCACGATCGGCACGTCCGCCCCGCCGACGGGCAGCACCAGCAGGAGTCCCGCCACCAGGCCCAGGACCAACAGCGCCACAGCCCAGCCGACGGCACCCGTCACGATCACGAGGACGCCGGCGGCGACGGCACCCAGCACCACGGCGCCCATGACCACCGGCAGACCGGGGAACAGCAGGGGGCGGGTGCTGATCAGCTCCTGCAGCTTGCCGACCGTCACGGCGGAGCCGGCAAAGGACACCGCGCCGACCAGCATGGTGAAGACCACGGCCAGCCGCACCCAGGGGTCGCCGCTGTGGCCGAGTTCCAGCACGGCGACCAGCGCAGCGGCTCCGCCGCCAACCCCGTTGAACAAGGCCACGAGTTGCGGCATCTGGGTCATCTGCACGCGCCGGGCCACCGGAACGGCCACGGCGGAACCGACAGCGATCGCGGCGAGGATCAGCGGGATGTTCTCCAGTTTCGCGGAGAGGAACACCGTGACCACGGCCACGAGGGCGCCGGCCGCTCCGATGGCGTTGCCCCGCCGGGCGGTCCGCGGTGAGCTCAGGCCCTTCAGCGCAAGAATGAAGCAGACCGCGGCCACGAGGTAGAACAGGGACGTCCACCCTGGGCCAAGGACGCTCATTTGCCGTCCTCCCCCGTGCCGGCGCCGCGCCGGGCAGGCTTCCGGCTGCCGAACATTTCCAGCATCCGGTCTGTGACCACGAAGCCGCCGACCAGGTTGGCCGTTGCCAGCACCACTGCGATGAGGGCGACCGTGAGCAGCCAGGGGTCATCGGCCTGGCCGGCCACGATGATGGCGCCAACCAGGATGATGCCGTGGATGGCGTTGGCCCCGGACATCAGCGGAGTATGCAGCTTGCTCGTCACCTTGGAGACGACTTCGAATCCGACGAAGACGGCGAGCACCACCACCGTCAGCAGCGTGATCGGATCCATCATGTGAGGGCCTCCAGTGCTTCGGCGGTGGCGGCATGCCGGACGGAGCCGCCGTGGGTCAGGCAGGCGCCGGCGACCACTTCGTCGTCGAAGTCCGGGACAACCTTGCCGTCGGCGGTCATCAGGGCCAGGAGGTTCGCGACGTTCTTCGCGAACAGCCGGGAAGCATCTGAAGGCATCGCGGAGGCGGCGTCCTGCAGGCCGACCAGGGTGACTGACCCGCCGTCCACCGGGATCTGGAGGTCCCGCCCCGCAATAACGCCTTCGACGTTGCCGCCGGATTCCGCCGCAAGGTCGACGACGACCGAACCGGCCCGCATGCCGGCCACCATCCCGGCCGTCACCAGCAGGGGGGCCGCGCGGCCGGGGATGGCCGCCGTCGTGATCAGGACGTCCGCCGCGGCAACATGCGGGGCCAGCAGCGCGCGCTGGCGTTTGGCCCGGTCCTCGCCCAGCTCACGGGCGTAGCCGCCACTTCCCTCGGCTGTTTGACTGTCGAGGTCCAGATGGATGAACGTGCCTCCCATCGAGGCGACCTCGTCGGCGGAGGCTGCCCGGATGTCGTTGGCGGAGACCCGCGCGCCCAGGCGTTTCGCGGTGCCGATCGCCTGCAGCCCGGCGACGCCGGCCCCCAGCACCAGCACACGTGCGGGCGGAATCGTTCCGGCGGCCGTCATGTAGAGCGGGAAGAACCTCGGGTAGCGCAGGGCCGCCTCCAGAACGGCGCGGTAGCCGGAGACCAGCGCTTGCGAACTGAGCGCGTCCATCGACTGGGCCCGGGAGATGCGCGGCACCAACTCCAGCGCGAAGGAGGTCACCCCCGCGGCGGCGAGGGCGCCCACGCCGGGCAGCTCCGAGCCCGGGGAGGCGAACCCGATGGTGATGGTTCCGGGCCGCAGTCCGGCGGCGGTTTCCGGTTCGAGCGGGCGGACGTGCAGCAGGACATCCAGCGATTCGGCGGGCAGTTCGGGAACGATCGACGCTCCGGCGGCGGCGAAGGCGGCGTCCCCGTACCCGGCCGCGGTGCCCGCCTGGCTCTCCACCGCCACTTCCAGGCCAAGGGCCGTGAGTTGCTGCACCGTCTCCGGTGTGGCGGCAACCCGTCGTTCCCCTGCTCGTTGCTCCCGTCTGACACCGACCCGCACGGGCTGCTCCTCTCGATTCGCTTCAGCGTAGTCACATGCGCAACGCTTTGGCGAGAGGTGGGGCCCAGCGGGCCGAAAGCTCAGCCCCGGTTGGCGGGCACGGCCTTGAAATCCGGGACCTGCAGCCGGTCCAGCAGCGCCTCGACAATCGGCAGGTCAGCCGGGATCCAGGGCAGGGCCAGCACCTCGTCGCGGTTCCGGATGTTGATCCAGCGCAGTTCATCGTGGTCCTGCAGGGGATGGGGTACGCCGTCGAGCAGTTCCGCGAACCACACCCGCATCGCGGCGCGCCCGTTAAGCGGCCAGCCGTCCGCGGATCCGCTGCCCAGTTCGGCGCCCAGGCGAATGCTCACACCAAGTTCTTCGAACAGCTCGCGGTGCAGGGCCTGCTCGGCCGTCTCGCCGGACTCGACCTTGCCGCCGGGGAACTCCCACATGCCGGCAAACTGCGGGGGCGCCGTCCGCCGTGCCACAAGCAGTCGGCCCGGTTCGGCCAGGGAGTCCAGTACGGCGCCGCCTACGACGCTGATGAGTCCAGTCACGCAAGCAAGTCTAGGGGCGGCGCCAGCTTAAGGAAGAATGGAAGTGGCCGCCTTCGGCGAGGACCCGGAATACCGGGCGTGCCCGGCCCGTTGGATAAACCAGACCACAAATCCGATTTAACTTGCCGCATTCTCCTGGCTCCAGCCGGGAACGTCACCGAAAAGCAGACGAATGACAACCACCGCACAAGCCCCGGCGACGCCGAAGACCGGCACCCGCCATCTCGCCCTTGCCATCGTTTCCCTTGCCATGGGCGGATTCGGCATCGGCACCACGGAGTTCACCATGATGGGCCTGCTCAAGGAGGTGGAGCAAGGGCTCAACATCAGCACCCCGGAGGCGGGCCACCTGATCTCGGCCTATGCACTCGGCGTCGTGATCGGAGCCCCGCTGCTGGCCGCGGTAGGTGCCAAGATGCCGCGGAAGTACCTGGCCCTGGGGCTCATGCTGTTCTTCAGCATCGCGAACCTGACATCTTTCATCGCACCGGACTACGGCACCATGCTGGTGTCCCGCTTCGCCGCCGGGCTGCCCCACGGGGCCTTCTTCGGCGTTGCGGCCGTGATCGCGGCGTCACTGGTCGCCCCGACCAAGCGCGGCTGGGCCATTTCGATGGTGATGGCCGGGCTGACCGTCTCCAACGTCATCGGGGTACCCTTCGGCACCTGGCTGGGGCAGACGTATGGCTGGCGGCTGCTGTTCCTGCTGGTTGGCGTGATCGGAATCCTCACCCTGGTAATGCTTTGGAAGTTCCTGCCGTTCCAGAAACCGCACGCCGACGCGAGCTTCCGCCGCGAACTTGGCGCCCTCAAGCGGCTCCAGGTCTGGCTGGCGATCCTGATCGGCATCGTCGGCTTCGGCGGTTTCTTCGCCACCTATACCTACATCGCCCACACCATGACCTCCGTGGCGGGCATCCCCGCGGCCTGGCTGCCGCTGGTCGTCGCGCTCTACGGCCTGGGCATGGTGGCCGGCAACATCGTCGGTGGCCGGATCGCGGACAAGTCCGTGATGGGAACCATCTACTGGGTGCTGCCGGGCATTGCCGTGGCGCTCGTGGTCTACGCCGTAGCCGTGCACTGGCCGTGGTCTGCGTACGTGATGGTCTTCGTCGTCGGCGGTGCCGGCTCCTTGCTGGTCCCGGCCCTCCAGACCCGGCTGCTGGATGCTTCCCCGGATGCCCCCTCGCTGGCCTCCTCGCTCAACCACGCGGCCCTCAATGTCGCCAACGCCCTGGGTGCCTTCCTCGGCGGCCTCGTGATCGCATGGGGCTGGGGCTACGTCGCACCTGCCCTCGTCGGGGCCGTGCTGGCCGTCTTGGGCCTCGGCGTCGCCCTCATCAGCGGACTCGTGGAACGCAAGAGGCCCCTGGTCCGGTAGCGCGCACTGCGGCTACTGGACCAGGGGCCCTCATGGCTGTGGCCGGCCGGAACCTTGCTGGCCCAGGTCCGCCGCCGGTTAGGGTGCGCTGACGCGCTGTACGTCCGGTTCCAGGTAGATGACCCGGGCGATCGGAACAGCTTCGCGGATCCGGGTCTCGGCGCCGTCGATCGCCCGGGCGATTTCCTGTCCGGTATCGGACTGGCCGATGCTGATCTTGGCCGCGACCAGCAGTTCCTCGGGGCCCAGGTGCAGGGTCTTGAGGTGGATGATCGTGCTGCCGTCGGACTCGATGGCCGCCCGGATCTTGGCTACGTCGTCCTTGGTGGCAGATTCACCGAGCAGCAGCGACTTCGTCTCGATGGCGAGCACGGCGGCGATGGCCACCAGCAGGAAGCCGATCATCGCGGTACCTAGGGCATCCCAGATTCCGTTCCCGGTGATGAGGGTCAGGCTCACGCCGAAGAGCGCGAAGACCAGGCCCAGGAGGGCGCCGAAGTCCTCGAGCAGGATGACGGGGAGCTCAGGCTGCTTGGCGCTGCGGATGAACTTGACCCAGGTCTGCTTGCCGCGGATGTGGTTGGATTCGATGATCGCGGTCCGGAACGAGAAGGACTCGGCGATGATGGCGCCGACCAGTACGGCGAGCGGCACCCACCAGAACGCACCCTCGATGGCGTGCGGGTGCTGGAGCTTTCCCCACGCTTCATACAGGGCAAAAAGTCCGCCCACGCTGAACAGCACGATCGAGACGATGAAGGCGTAGATGTAACGCTCGCGCCCGTAACCGAAGGGATGCTCCGGGCTCGCCGCCCGCTTGGCACGCTTGCCGCCCACGAGCAGCAGGAGCTGGTTGCCGGAGTCCGCGAGCGAGTGGATCGCTTCGGCCAGCATCGATGAGGAAAACGTCAGGAAATATGCGACGAATTTCAGGACGGCGATGGTCAGGTTGGCAGCAAGCGCCGCAACAATCGCTTTGGTACCGCCATTTGCAGCCAAGAGAGCTTCTCCTTAGGGGTTCGACCGGGTGGTGGACTCCGGCCGGTGCCTGCGCCCACAAGGAATACCGTACCCGTTATCGCCCCGCCCCAGCACCGCAGCCAGCACCGCAAAGCACCGCCCGGCTGGCAGCCAACACTGCAGGTCACAGGGCAGGTAACGATTGGGTGTGATCCTGCTGACAAGCAAACCCGCCTATGTTAGCTTGAAGCCATAATCGGGATCCCCCATTTGGATGCCGACGAATATGTAGGAGGAGTAATGGGCTTTCTAGGCTGGATCATTCTCGGACTCATAGTAGGTGCAATCGTCAAGGCAATCATGCCTGGCAGGGTCGGCGGCGGCTGGGTCACCAGCCTCGTGCTCGGCGTTGTCGGTGCAGTTGTCGGCGGGTGGATCGGCGACCTGCTGTTCGGCGGCGGCAAAATGGAATTCTGGAATCTCGGTTCCTGGATCCTCGCCATTGTCGGCGGCCTGGTGGTTGCCGGCGTCTACGGCGCCATCACGGGACGCAACAAGACGACTTAACTGCACAGGTACGACGGCG